>JAEWNN010000072.1 GCA_023457035.1 Verrucomicrobiota bacterium | reverse complement strand
CGGAAGTTTTTTTCCGCCGCCCACTAGGTGAGCCCTCTCTCGCTGCAAATCAGCCAAAGAACATAGTCGAGGCGCCGGACTCTGCACCCACTCCCGCCTCCCGCAAGAGATTTTTGCGCCAGATATTTGCTGTCCGCCCTTCCGACTTGGAACCAGCGACTTGCAGCGATCTTGCCGACTCGCAAAACAGGCCGGCCCGAATGATTTCGTTTATTGGTGACGCCGGTCTCCCCGTATACCCCTTCCTGGTCCGTACACGCAAAGGCCCGGAGGGACGAACCCTCCGGGCCTTTGCGCCGATCCCCCGCGGCAGGGTACCAGCTACGCAACGACACCGCGCAGATGCTGATCGATCGCCGCGGCCGCGCGCTTTCCGTCGCCCATGGCGAGAATGACCGTCGCCGCGCCGCGCACGATGTCGCCCCCGGCGAACACCCCGGGAAGACTGGTCATCCCGTTGGCGTCGACCTCAATGTTGCCGCGCCTGTTCAGCTTGAGTTCGGGACTGGTCGCCGTGAGCAACGGATTGGCTCGCGTGCCGATGGCCACCACCACGACGTCGCAATCGATGACGAACTCCGAGTCGGGGATCGCGACCGGACTGCGGCGGCCGGAGGCATCAGGCTCGCCGAGTTGCATACGGATACACCTCAGCCCGGTGACCCAGCTCTTCTCATCGCCGATCACCTCCAGCGGAGCAACGAGCAGGTCGAACTGGACGCCTTCCTGCTGCGCATGGTGCACTTCCTCGACACGGGCAGGCATCTCCGCAAGTGTGCGTCGGTAGACTATGGTTGCATTCTCCGCGCCGAGACGCTTCGCGGTGCGCACCGCATCCATCGCCACGTTGCCGCCGCCCACCACCACCACTTTCTTGCCGACCAGGACCGGCGTGTCCGCAGAGGGAAATTCGTAGGCGGCCATCAGATTCACCCGGGTGAGGTATTCATTGGCCGAGTATACGCCCTTCAGATTCTCCCCGGGCACGTTCATGAAAACCGGCAACCCCGCACCGTTGGCGATGAACACCGCATCGAACCGCTCACGCAGTTCCGCCAGCGTGTAGGTGCGGCCGACGACGACGTTGCACTCGATCGCGACACCAGCGTCGCGCAGGCGCTGCACCTCGAGATCGACGATCTTCTTGGGCAACCGGAACTCGGGAATGCCGTACACGAGCACGCCACCCGGCTGGTGCAGCGCCTCCAGAACGGTCACCGCGTGGCCCTGTTTGGCCAATTCGCCAGCCGCGGTCAGACCGGCCGGGCCGGCGCCGACGACAGCGACCTTCTTGCCGGTGGCCGGAGCCACCACGGGCTTGGTGCCGTTGCGATGCTGGAGCGCCCAGTCCGCCACGTAGCGTTCGAGATAACCGATCGCGACCGGTTTGCTCTTCACTCCGCGGATACACTCAACCTCGCACTGGGTTTCCTGCGGGCACACCCGGCCGGTGACCGATGGCAGGGCATTGTCCCCAAGCAGGCTCTGCGCCGCGGCGACGAGGTCGCCCTCGGCGATGTGGCCGATGAAGCGTGGGATGTTCACTCGCACCGGGCAGCCCTGCACGCACTTGGGGTCCTTGCACTGGATGCACCGCTCCGCCTCGAGCAACGCCAGTTGCTCATCGAACCCAAGGTTGACCTCCTGGAAGTTCGTGGCGCGCGCAGCGGCCTCCTGCTCGGGCATCGCTTGGCGCTGGATGGCCATGCGCTCCTTGGGGGAAAGCTTCTTGTCCATGTCGGAAATCGTGTGGGCTGAAAGGCGTGGATTAGTGCTTCAGGCCGATGCGGCATTCGTCGCCGCAACGCGCGGCAGCTTCCTGCTCTTGCGTGCGGTAGGTGGAGAGGCGGTCGGCGAGCAGGTCGAAGTTGACCTTGTGTCCGTCGAACTCGGGGCCGTCCACGCAGGCGAACTTCGTCTCGCCGTCGATTTCAACCCGGCAGCCGCCGCACATCCCGGTGCCATCGACCATCACGGGATTGAGCGACACGATCGTGTGCACGCCGAACGGCTTGGTGAGGTTCGCGACCGCCCGCATCATCGGCACGGGGCCGACCGCATAGACGATGTCGATCCCGCCGGCAGCCAGCAGCTCTTTGGCCGCATCGGTCACGAAGCCCTTGCGACAGTAGCTGCCGTCGTCGGTGCAGACGACCACCTCGCCGAGGCGTTTCAACTCCTCCTCGAAAATCACCCACTCCTTCGAACGCCCGCCGATCACGCTCACGACCGACACGCCGTTGCGATGCAACCCCTGCGCGATCGGATGGACGACCGCCGTGCCCACGCCGCCGCCCACGCACAGGGCGCGGCCCCGCGCGATGAGCTCGGTTGGCATGCCCAGCGGGCCGGAGATGTCGCGGATATCGTCGCCCACGTTGAGTGCCACGAGCTCGCGAGTGCTCTTTCCCACCGACTGAATTACCAGCGAGATCGTGCCGGCCGCCGGGTCACCATCCGCAATCGTGAGCGGGATTCGCTCGGCCCGCTCGGCCCGCCGCACGATGACAAATTGGCCGGGCTGGCGAATCTGGGCGATGCGTGGCGCCTCAATGTCGAGGCGGGTCACGTTGGGACTGAGCTGAGTACGGGCAACAATGCGGTGCATGGAGAGGCGAGATGCGGGAGAGGCCGGACGCTAGAGCGAACGCTCCGGCACACACAAGCACGCGCTGGGACAAGAAAGAAGCCCCGGCTGGACAGCCGGGGCCCGAAGTAGGCGGATAGTGCGAACCGCCTCAGCGCTTGGCCGGCGCCTCTGCCTCGTCGTCGTCCTCGTCGTCCGCAGACACGGCCTGTTTCTCGGCCTCTTTGGCCGCCTTCCGGGCGGCACGCTGCTCGCGCCGTTTCGCGAGATCAGCCTGGTGCTGGGCTTCCTCCTCGGACTCGAGCTGACCGTTCTTGTTGGCATCGTACTTCGCCAGCAGACGGACCTTCTTCCTCTCGGCACGGTCGGCTTTCATGACCGCCCGCTCCTGTTCGTCGATCTTGCCGTCCTTGTTGACGTCGTACTGCTCGTTCCGGTGGTTGACCGCGATGGTCTTGGGCTCCTTGGCCGGCGCCGGATCTGCAGCGAAGGCGAACGTGGGGACAAAAGCCGCGGTGAGGCACCAAAGGCCACACCCGGCGAGTAACACATGTGGTTTTTTCATCTGCGTTTGGGGTTGGTTGAACGCAGGGGGCGGGGGAAGGCTTGGACGCACGGCGGCAGCAAGGCAAGCCCGAGATCATCGATACACAATCTCCCCTGAGGTCACCGCCACTCGTGCCGCGGGTATCGCCGCGAGAGCGCGGGCTTGATCTCGGGATACACCTCGCGCCAGAAGCGCGCGAGGTCGTCGGTCACCTGGATCGGCCGCTGGTTGGGCGCCAACACCTCGATCTTCAGCGGCACGCGGCCGCGCGCGAGAGACAGCTTCTCCACGCCGAACAACTCCTGGATTCGCGCGGAGATCACCGGCGGGCCCTCCTTCGGGTAGCTGATCTTCGAGCGCCGGCCGTTGGCCATCTCGATGCGCTCAGGCAGCAATGTCTCCATCGCCGCGAGCTGCTCGGGCGTGAGCCAGTCCTTGAGAATCGGCCACGGGTCGAGGTTGCGCACGTCCTTCACGCCGCGGCAGCCGTAGCACATCTGCTCGACGAGCATCTCGCGGTCCTCGTCGCGGATCGGGTGCGCCTCCATCTCGGGAAACCACTCGGCAAACCGCGCCACGCGCACGATCCACTCCTCCACCTTCTCGTCCCACGCCTCGATCTTGAGGTCGCCGGCGAGCACCAGCCGCGCGAGGATCTGCGCCGCCTCGGTCTCCGGCGGCTCCGCGCCCTCCTTCGACTCCAGCACCAGGTCGCGGAAACGCCGCTCGCGCCGCGCCGTCACGCGCTTGCTGTTCGGGTCGAGACCGGTCGTCACCGTCTCGTCGCAGTCGTCGGGAAACAGCTCCTTCAGCCACGCCTCCTCGATCGCCGTCGCCAGCCCGAGCACGGTGTTCACTTCTCCGGCACGCCCGCCGATCTCGCTGATCTCGGCCACCACGAGCAGCTTCGCCCCGTGCAACGCGCTCTCGCGGGCGAGCAGCCCGCGCCGCCGGTGCACAAGCTCGCAGCGCAGCGTCGCCTCATCGAGCCGTCGCGCGAGGTGGTCGACGAAGCCGAGCAGCACGCACTTGCGCACCAGCGCGCCGTCGACACGCCGCTCGCCCACGTCGAGCCCCTCATCCTGCGCGATCTCCAGAAACTGGTCGAACAACGGCCCGACCTGCCGCGCCGCCTGCGCGTGGATGCCAAGCCGGCGGCACGCGTCCACGGAGAACCGCGACTGCTCCGCGTACCGGTACGCGCGCATCAGCAGGAAGAAGTCCGACTCCGTCTCGGTTCCGAGGAGATCCTCGCGCGCCTGCTCGACGCCGCGGTCGACACTGCGCAGCCAGAAGGACCGGCCCTGCGTGAGCGCCGCCATCATCGCGACCGTGCGCACGCAGCCGTACTCCGCCGCCGCGAGAAACATCCGCGCGTACCGCGGGTGCACCGGGAACTTCAGCATCCGCCGCCCGATCTCGGTGATGGAGGAAATGGCGACACTTTCTTCGCCCGGTAGGACCGGTCTCCGACCGGTCTCGCCCTGCTCCGCAACACCGACCGATTTCGGCAACGTCGCACGTGTGGGGTCGGAGACCGGACCTACTATCACCGCGCCGAGATCGCGCAACAGGTCCTCCGCGCGCGCCAGCGCCTTCGGGTCCGGCGGCTCGATCCACGGGAAATTCGCCACGTCGTCGATCCCGGCGGCCTTCAATGTCAGCACAACCTCCGCCAGATCGAGGCGTTTCACCTCCGGCAATTCCTGCGGGGCGCGCTGTGTGTGCTCGCGCTCCGTCCACAGCCGCACGCACACGCCCGGCGCGGTGCGACCCGCGCGGCCCGCGCGCTGGTCGGCCGACGCCGCGCTGATCTTCTCCACCAGCAGCGTATTGATGCCGCGGTGCGGATCGAATCGCGCCAGTCGCGCCAGGCCGCTGTCGACGACCGCCGTCACGCCGTCGATGGTGAGCGAGGTCTCGGCGACGTTCGTCGCCACGATGATCTTGCGCCGCTCGTAGCGGTCGACCGCGCGGTCCTGCTCCTCCGGCGCCATCTCGCCGTGCAGCGCGAAGACGAGGCAGTCCTTCAGCTCGCGCTGGTACTGGATGGCGTTGACCGTGCGCCCGATCTCGTACGCACCGGGCATGAAGACCAGCACGTCGCCGCTCGCCTGCTTCGTCACGACGCGCGCACACGCCCGCGCCGCCACGTCCCAGATGTCGTCGCGGTCGGGATTGAGCGGATGCGTCTCGTACTCCACCGCCACAGGAAACATCCGGCCCTCGCTGCGCACCACCGAGCACGGCGCGAGGTACTGTTGCAGCAGCCCGGCATCGAGCGTGGCCGACATAACGATCACGATCAGGTCGGGCCGCGTCGTCCGCTGGATCTGGAGCGCCCGCGCGAGACCGATGTCGCCGTCGAGGTGGCGCTCGTGGAACTCGTCGAACACCAGCGCGCTCACGCCACGCAGGTGCGGGTCGAACGTCATCTGCCGCAGCAGGATTCCCTCGGTCACGTAGCGGATCCGCGTCTTGTCGGACACGCGCGAGTCGAGCCGCACCTGGTAGCCCACCTCGTCGCCCAACCGTACACCCAGCTCCTGCGCCGCGCGCTTGGCGAGCATGCGCGCCGCGATCCGCCGCGGCTGGAGGACGACGCATTGCCCGCGCTCCAGCAGCCCAGCCGCCAGCAGCATCTTCGGCACCTGCGTCGACTTGCCCGAGCCTGTCGGCGCCTGCACAACCACGCGTCCGGTCGCCCGCGCGCCGTCGAGCAGCGCCGCCTGGATTTCGTAGATCGGGAGTTCGCGGGGATCGGGCATCGGTTCGAAGTGGAAACGCCCAACACAGCCGCGCGCCCCGCCACCGCGCAAGCGCGGAGGTCGCCAGATCGCCATCCGTCGCACCGGCCAAAGAGGACTTCCGTGTGTCGTGGATGCATAGGCCGAATCTCGCGCACTGCCGCGCGCCGATCGCGTAGACACGAGGAGCGTCTGCCGCGCAGCCGCCTTCGCTCGTCGGACTCTCGCGATCCCAACGGGCCCGAGCCGTCCGGTTTCGTGGGCTCTGCAATCCCCTTGCGGCGGCCGACAGGCACCAAACCCGGTCACAAAATCAGCTTTCTCGCAGGAGATATCCCCCAGCCGACCAATCACATCTCCCCCAGCTCACGGCTCCCACCTCAAGCCTCGTCGCCAGCCGCCGATTCTCGCCGCGTCACAACCCAGCCGCCCTTTCTTCCCGGACGCCGCACACACATCCGCTGCGCCCTGCTCGCCAGCGTAACTCGCGCCCACCGTGTCCATCGCCTTCTCTACCCTCGCCGCCAATCCCCTCTTCACCGATCCCGCGCTCGACGACGCCAAGGTCCGCTCGGCCATGCCCCAACTCCTCGCCGATTGCCAGGCCGCGGGAGTGAGCGATCTCCACCTCAGCGCCCAAGCCCGTCCCTTCGTCCGCCAGCACGGCCAGATCCACTACCTCACCGAGCAGCCGCTGCCGGCCGATGTCGCCGAGGCCGCCAACCTCACGCTCCTCGACGAGGAGCAGTTCAAGGAACTGCAAGAAACCTCCGACCTCGAACTCGCGCTCGCCTTTGGCAACAGCCAGCGCTTCCGCGCCTGCATCACGATCCACAAATGGGGCGTGGCCGGCGCCTACCGAATCGTTCCGCCGCAGGCCCGTGCACTCGACGCCCTCGGCTACCCCGACCTCGAGGTTCTCCGCCGTCTCCTCGCCTTCCACAACGGACTCATCCTCGTCACCGGCCCCGTCAACTCCGGCAAGACCGCCACCCTCGCCGCCATGGTCGACGAGGTGAACCGCAACCGCTCCGACCACATCATCACGGTCGAGGACCCCATCGAGTACGTCCTCCCCTCCGACCAGTGCATCGTCACGCAGCGCCAGATCGGCGACCACACCCGGACATTCTCCTCCGCACTCAAGGCCGCGCTCCGCCAGGACCCCGATGTGATCGCCATCGGCGAACTCCGCGATCTGGAGACGATCAACATCGCCATCACCGCCGCCGAGACCGGCCACCTCGTGCTCGGCACCATGCACACCGCCGACGCCGCCTCCACGCTCAGCCGCCTGCTCGACGTCTTCCCGCCCGCCCAGCAGGCGCAGATCCGCGCCATGGTCTCCGAGTCGCTCCGCGGCATCCTCTGCCAGAAGCTCCTCCCCGCCGTCGACGGCGGCAACGTCCTCGCCACCGAGATCCTCGTCGCCAACCTCGCCGTCGGGAACCTCATCCGCGAGAACAAGCTCCAGAACCTCGCCAGCGTGATGGAAACCGGGGTACGCGACGGCATGCTCACGCTGGACTCCTCCGTCCTCGCCCTCTTCCGCGCCGGCCGCATCACCCTCGAGACCGCCCTCGACAACATCGGCAACCGCGCCCTGCGCGCCCTCCTCGAAAACGCTGCCGACGCCCCAACCGCGCCGGCCGAGGCTGCCGCTCCCGCCGCCAAGAAACGCTTCGGTCTCTTCTGATCCACCGCCTCCCACGCATCTGGAGCGGAGCGCACTCTCGCAGCCGAAACGTCACTGTCCCGCACCGCGCCCCGCCTCCGGCCGATCGCAAATCGGCAATCCCAAATCGGGAATCTTCCGCATGGCCCTCATCGACAATCTCCTCGCCGAACTCCTCCAACGCGGCGGCTCCGACCTGCACCTCACCGTCGGGCTCCCTCCCCGCGGTCGCATCTCCGGCGATCTCCAGCCCCTCGCCGACGAACCGCTCAGCCGGCTCACGATCGAGCCGCTCCTGCGCGAGATCTGCCCGGCGAAGCGTTGGAAACACTTCGAGGAGCACAGCGATCTGGATTTCGCCTACGAAGTCCCCGGCCTCGCCCGTTTCCGCTGCAACTACCTCCACAACCACTGGGGCATGGCCGCCGTCATGCGCCAGATCCCCTCGCGCATCCTCACCTTCGAACAACTCGCCCTCCCCGAGGCCCTCAAGAAGCTCTGCGCCCTCCGTTCCGGCCTCGTCCTCGTCACCGGGCCCACCGGCTCCGGCAAGAGCACCACCCTGGCCGCGATGATCGACCACATCAACGCGACGCAGACCCGCCACATCGTCACCCTCGAGGACCCCGTCGAGTTCGTGCACCCCAACCGCCGCTCCGTCATCGTCCACCGCGAGGTCGGCGAGCACACGCAGTCGTTCGCCGCCGGCCTGCGCAGTGCCATGCGCTCCGACCCCGACCTCATCCTCCTCGGCGAGATGCGCGAACTGGAGACGATCAAGCTCGCCCTCAACGCCGCCTCCATGGGCATCCTCGTCTTCGGCACGCTGCACACCAACTCCGCCCCGAAGACGATCGACCGCATCATCAACGCCTTCCCCGCCGACGAGCAGAACCAGGTGCGCGTCCTCCTCGCCGGCTGCCTCTCCGGCATCGTCTCCCAGCTCCTGTGCAAGAAGGAGGGCGGCGGCCGCATCGCCGCCCATGAGATCCTCCTCCAGCACGAGGCACTCCCCAACGTCATCCGCACCGGCCGCATTGCCGACATCCGCTCCATCATCGAGTCCGGCACCGCCGACGGCATGTGCGGCATGGACACCACCCTCGCCCGCCTCCTCGATGCCGGCACGATCTCCGCCCGCGAGGCCTACATGAAAGCCCTCGACAAGAAACCCTTCGAGGCCCGCCTCGCCGCCGCGGAGGCCGCACCGGCCGCCCCCGTCGAAGTCGCGGCCACCTGATCGCGCCAACCCGCCGGGGCCGGACCCGCGCCGCGCCCGCCCGAGCGAACACCGGCCGCACATGCGGAGGCCGGCGATCGTCTGTCCTCTCGACACCGGACATGGCCGCAGCTATCCCTCCTCGCGGTTCGTTGCCCCACTGACGACCGCCGTTCCCTTGCCTCGGTTACGGCCACCCTCGCGTCCCGTCAGTACCGCCATGCCCGAACCATCCCGTTACCCGATCCCGCGGATCAAGGATCTCGCCGTCGGCGAGCGCCCGCAGGAACGCCAGGAACGCTGCGGTCCCGAGACCCTCACCGACACCGAGCAGCTCGCCATGATCCTGCGCAGCGGCAGCGCGGGGCGGAACGTCAAGTGTGTCGCCGAGGATCTGCTCGCCGCCGCCGGGGGCAACCTCGCGGGGCTTCTGACGTGGAGCGCCGCCGACTTCCGGCGCGTGAAGGGCATCGGCCGCGTGAAGGCCCAGCAACTCGTCAGTGTTTTGGAGATCTCCCGCCGCATGCTCGCCCAGCGCGAGATCCTCCCCCCGCAGCTCGAGTACCCGCAACAGGTGTTCGAACACTTCCGCGCCGAGGTGCTCTCGCTCACCGTCGAGAAGTTCTGGGTCCTCAGCCTCAACCGCCGCAGCCGCCTCCTGCGCCGCGACGAGATCACCTCCGGCACGGCCACCAGTTCCCTCGTGCATCCCCGCGAGGTGTTTCGCGAAGCGATCAAGGCCGGTGCCTGCGCCATCATCGCCGTCCACAATCACCCCAGCGGCGATCCGGCTCCCAGCAGCGCGGATCTGCAGATCACCCGGCAACTCGCCACCGCCGCCCGCACCGTGGAGATCGCGTTGATCGACCATGTCATCCTCGGACAGCCCACCCGCGATCCGGCCGGCCGCGGCTACTACAGCTTCCGCGAAGCCGGGCTGCTCTGAACCACCAATCACTCGATACGGAAGGACCGCTTCCGCCCCGCACCAGAAGCGAAGGCGACAGCCGGCGCCGCAACCGCCCGGGGGCCCCGATCCCGCGCCCGCCGAAAATCCTCCAAGAAAGCGCTTGGCAAAGCCCACGTCGTTTCCCAACTTCCCCGCTCCTTCACGGTAGGTTACCCAAGTGGCCAACGGGGATTGACTGTAAATCAATTGGGCTCTGCCCTTCGATGGTTCGAATCCATCACCTACCACCACTTTCCCCGCGGCGTCACGAAGTGACACGGAGCGCGGGGATCGGTCAGCGAGAACAACTTGCGGAAGTTCCGGTGCCGCCGCGGCGGTATTCGAAATTCCGTGAGCTCACGTCATAAGCCAAGAAAGCCGGTCTGGTGGGCCCGTTCGTGGGTCATCACGGTAACGAGACCGGAGGAAACGGGCCCAACTGCTGGACGTCTTGAGGGCTGCAGGAGTGCCGAAATAAATCGGCGCAAGCGCGCCATATACCAACTTGGGCAACCCGCGGCGTGAGGTCGGGCACTTGGGCAGGTTCTTCCAACGTGAACAGGGATGTTTGCGGCTTGTTTCCAAGAATCGCCAAAGTCGGGCTGCCACGGACCCTTGGCGCCGAGTAACAAAAAGCCCGTAAGTCAGAGACTTACGGGCTTCAAATTGGGTGCAGGGCTGGGATTTGAACCCAGGACCTTCAGGTTATGAGCCCGGCGGTAAACGTTATGGCTACAGCTATTTAGCTCAAGACAGACCGGAACTACGGTGTAAACTACGGGTCTGTTAAGAGTAGTCACTCACCCTTTCACGAAGTCACACCGGAGTTTTCGCATGGCCCTCGAAATCCAAAAAGGTCGCAGCAAGTGGTGGTATGGTCGCGTCACCGTGAACGGTGCCGACGTGGTCAAGAACCTCGGCGTCCAAATCAAAGGCGTCCCGCCCCGCACCCTGCGCGAGCAAGGCGATGCCGTCTTTGAGCGCTCGCGCACGAAGGCCCAGGTCGCGCTGGAAAAACTCCAGTACGATCTGAAGGCGAAGAGCACTGCCGAAGAGCTGGTGCAGACAATCCACGAACTGCGCACCGGCTCACGCGTGTCCTCGATCCTGCTGGACGACATCGCGACGCAATGGAAGCAGCTCCCGCGTCGTCGTCCGTTGAGTGAGCGCTACGTCGCGCAGGCGGAGAGCTGGATCGAGCGGTTCGTCGAGTTCGTGAAGAAATCCAATCCGGCGATCAAGGAGATGGCCCAGATTCAGTCGACGCTGAGTCGAGCGTTCCTCCACGCGGAGGAAAAGCGCGGTGTCACGGCGAAGACCTACAACAACACCGTGATCTTTTTGCGCTCGTTGTTTCATTCGCTCCGCAAGGAAGCCGGGCTCGCAGACAACCCCTTCGACGGCATCCCGACGCGCGAAGGTGAAACGGTTTTCCGCCGTCCATTCACTGTCGAGGAACTCGGCGTGATCATCGAGAAGGCCAAGTCGGACACGTTCATCTATCCGCTCATCGTGACCGGCATGTGCACAGCGATGCGCCGCGGCGACTGCTGCACTCTCCGGCGCGACTCCGTCGATCTCAAGGGCGGTTTCGTAACGGTGAAAACGTCCAAGACGGGCGAATACGTTCAGATTCCGATTTTTCCCCTTCTGCGTGAAGTGCTCACGAAGGCGTTGAACGCCGAGCTTCCCAAGCCATCTCCCTACGTGTTCCCCTCCTTGGAAGCGCACTACTCCAGCAATCCGGATCACTTGACCGACCGCGTGCGGCGAGTGATGCGCGCGGCGGGGTTCTTCGATGCTGAGGACGCGGAGACCGAAGAAGAAAAGAAGCTCGCTCGTGGAGATGTCCACCAAGCGCGCAAAGGCGGTCTGCGCAAAGCGTCGGTTCGTGACTTTCACTCTTTCCGGGTGACTTGGGTCACGCTCGCGCTGAGCGCAGGTGTGCCTCTCGAAATCGTCCAAAAGGTCACGGGCCACCGTACCGCCGGCATCGTGATGAAGCACTACTTCCAGCCAGGCCGTGAAGACTTTCGTCGCACACTTGCGGGCAAAATGCCGTCCCTTCTCGTCGGCGGCGCAACCAAGGCGGAACCGCCCTCGCTCAAAGAAATTCTCGCCAAGCTGAAGACCATGACGCCCGAGAATTGGGAATCGGTGCAGAAAG
>JAEWNN010000071.1 GCA_023457035.1 Verrucomicrobiota bacterium | reverse complement strand
TGCCGGAGTCGTCCTCGGCGATGTCGATCTGCGCGCCGGTGGTCTCGACGATGCGGCGGATGGTCTTGCCGCCGGGGCCGATGAGCAGGCCGATCTTCTCGGGGTCGATCTGGATGGTCTGGATGCGGGGCGCGAAGGGGCTGAGCTCCTTGCGCGGGGCCGGCAGCGAAGAGAGCATCAGATTCAGGATCTGGATGCGGGCTTCGCGGGCCTGGAAGATGGCCTTCTTGGCGATCTCGAAGGGCAGGCCGTTGATCTTCAGGTCGAGCTGGAAGCCGGTGATGCCCTTGGTGGTGCCGGCGACCTTGAAGTCCATGTCGCCGAAGTGGTCTTCCTCGCCGAGGATGTCGGTGATGACCTCGTGGCGGGAGATCGCGCCGGAGGCGTCGCGCTCGGTGATGAGGCCGCAGGAGATGCCGGCGACGGGGGCGACGATCGGCACGCCGGCGTCCATGAGGGCGAGGCAGCCGCCGCAGATCGAGGCCATCGAGGTCGAGCCATTGGAGGCCATGATCTCGGAGGAGAGGCGGATCGCGTACGGGAAGGCGTCTTCGGAGGGGACGACCGGGAGGAGCGAGCGCTCGGCGAGGGCGCCGTGGCCGATCTCGCGGCGGCCGGGGGAACCGGTGCGGCCGGTCTCGCCGACGGAGAAGGGCGGGAAGTTGTAGTGAAGGATGAAACTCTTGGTCTTCGCGCCGCCGGTGAGACCGTCGAGGTCCTGGGCGTCGCCCGCGGGGGCGAGGGTGGCGATGACGAGGCCCTGGGTATCGCCGCGCTTGAAGACGGCGGAGCCGTGGACGCGCGGGAGCACGCCGACTTCGCTGGAGATCGGACGGAGGGAGAGGGCGTCGCGGCCGTCGGCGCGCTTGCCTTCGGCGAGCACGGTGGAGCGGTACGCGTTGTACTGGAGTTCCTCGAACACGATGGAGACATCGTGGGACTCGAACTTGCCTTCCCCCAGCTCGGCGGTGAGGGCGGCGGTGGCCTCCTCCATGAGCTTCTTGATGTTGGCGGAGCGCTCCTGCTTCTCCTTGCCGAAGATGGCGGGCTTCACCTTGTCGGCGAAGAGGCGCTTGATGATCGCGGCGGCCTCGGGCTTGGCGGTGACCAGCTTCGGGGAAACCTTGGCTTTGCCGCAGGCGGCGACGAGTTCCTTGATGGCCTTGATGATCGGCTGGATCGCGTTCTGGGCGAACTCGAGGGCCTTGACGAACTCCTCCTCGGGGAGCTGGTCGGCGCTGCCCTCGATCATGAGCATGTCGGTCTCGCTGCCGACGTAGATGAGGTCGAGCGCGGAGCCGGCCATCTGGTCGAGGGTCGGGTTGGCGACGAACTGGCCGTCGATGAGGCCGACGCGCACGCAGGCGATCGGGCCGGCCCACGGAATATCGGAGATGGAGAGGGCGGCGGAAGCGCCGTTGACCATCAGGATGTCGGGCTCGTTCTGGAGATCGGTGGAGAGGAGCAGGCCGATGATCTGGACCTCATTGAGGAAACCTTCCGGGAAGAGCGGGCGGCAGGGCCGGTCGCAGAGGCGGGAGGTGAGGATCTCCTTCTCGGAGGGGCGGCCTTCGCGCTTGAAGTAGCCGCCGGGGAACCGACCGGCCGCGGAGAACTTCTCGCGGTAGTCGACGGTGAGGGGGAAGAAGTCCTGGCCGGGCTTGATGTTGGCGGCGACCTGGGCGGAGACGAAGACGGTGGTTTCGCCGAGGCTGATGGTGACGGCGCCCGAGGCGAGCTGGGCGATGGAGCCGGTCGAGATCTTGATCCCGAGCTCGGGAACGGTGACGGAGTGCTTCTGATTCATGGTACTGGTATTCGGAGATTGGGGTTGAAGGAGCCTCCGAGGGGCTCCGACCTGCCGGACCAGAACCTGAGAGATTTCCGAGCGCCCTCCGGCGCGGGGTGAGCGCTGTGGGGCGAAGGGCGGTCGGAAATGTCCCAGTCTTGATTCGGTCCCTGAAAAGGCGTCGGCGGCGATCTTTCCGGGTATCGCCGCCGACGGGTCAAAGAGGTTTGGTTAGCGACGCAGCCCGAGGGACTGCAGGACGGCGTTGTAGCGGTCGACACTTTCGCTCTTCAGGTAATCGAGGAGCTTGCGGCGACGGCTGGCCATCGCGAGAAGGCCACGGCGGCTGTGGAAATCCTTGCGGTGATCGCGAAGGTGTTCCGTGAGGTGGCTGATGCGAGCGGAGAGCAACGCGATCTGGACCTCGGGTGAGCCGGTATCCTTCTCGTGGGTCCGGAACTTGGTGATGACTTCCTGCTTAACAATGACTTCTGACATGTTGGTTATTGGTTGATCCACGACTGTGAGAGCCTCCGAGGAGGCTCCGTGCAACCCGCTGTGGAAGGCCGGTCGCACCGTTCTAGTGCAGCCACCGGGAGGCGGCCGAACCAGTCGAGGTGGCGTTCCGAACCGCCGGAGCGCCACTAACGCGAGGGGCGTTTATCCGAGCGGGGCCGCGGTGGAGCAAGCGGTTTTTTCGCCGGGCGACCGGCCTGGGCGGATGGGGCGCGGAGTGGTGGCCCTCGTCTGGTGCTCGCTCGCGTTCTGGCGCTCCGGCGGTTCCGCCGTGGCCGTGGCTTCACGTTCCCAGCGGGTCAACCGGCGCGCAGGGTGAGGCCGACGACTTTCTCGCAGCCTTGGAGCTGCCGGATGCGCTGGAGGATGATTGTCTCGAGTAGGCGGATCTCGTCGCGCACGACGGCGTGGGAGACGAGGACCAGCAGCTTGCCCTTGGTGTCGATCTTCACCGGGTGGCTGTAGGCGGCGTTGGCGTTGCCGACGATCTCGGCCCAGTGCTGGCGGACGGTGTGGTCGGGGGCGTCGGTGCCGATGTGGTATTTGCGCAGGAGTTGGTCGATGGTCTCGCCGATGGGGCGTTCGCGCCTGGGGCGCGAGCGCGATTCGTTTGTCGGGAGCCCCCGCATCGAAGCGATGAGGTTTTCGACGGAGCGGGAGAACTCGTGGGGCTCGGGCATGGGGGAACCGGAACGAGGAAACCGGAGCACGGAAAGGTAAAAACCGAAGAGGGCGTGCGACCGTTTACCTTCACGACCGTGAAGGTAAACGGTCGCGGACCGAGCTTCGGGCCACGCGCGGAGCTTCGGGTCGCGGACAGGTGGGGCGGGGCGCCCGACGTTCAGGCGATTTGCTGCTGGTCGTAGAGACCGCGGTAGAGCGGGCTGCTCCGGTAGACTTCGGCGTGGGGGCCGCGGGCGACGATCTGGCCGCGGTCGAAGACGAGGATCTGATGGGCGTCGCGCAGGGTGCTGAACCGGTGGGCGATCATCAGCACGGTCTTGCCCACGACGAGCTTCTGCAGGGCCTTCTGGATCGCGGCCTCGCTCTCGCTGTCGAGGGCGGAGGTGGCCTCGTCGAGGATGAGGATCGGGGCGTTGCGCAGGAAGGCGCGGGCGAGCGCGATGCGTTGGCGCTGGCCACCGGAGAGCGAGGCGCCGCGTTCGCCGACGATTGTCTCGTAGCCCTGCGGCAACGCGGAGACGATGAAGTCGTGCGCGTAGGCGTCGCGCGCGGCTTGTTCGACCTCCTCGCGGGTGGCGCCGGCGCGGCCGAGCAGGAGGTTGTTGTAGATCGTGTCGTTGAAGAGGAACGAGTCCTGGCTGACGACGGCGATGTTGGCGCGCAGATCGGCGAGGCGCAGGGCGCGGACGTCGACGCCGTCGACGAGCACCGTGCCGGAGGAGGTGTCGTAGAAGCGCGGGACGAGGTTGGCGAAGGTGCTCTTGCCGGCGCCGCTGGGGCCGACGAGCGCGACGATGCTGTCGGCCGGGATGTGGACGGAGACCTCGCGCAGCACGACCTCCTCGGCGGTGCCACCGCCGTAGGTGAAGGAGACGTGGCGAAACTCGATCTCGCCGCGGGCCTGCCCGAGCTGGAGCGGTCGGGCCGGGTCGGTGATCGGCTCGGGCTCGCGCATCACCTGTTCGAGGCGATCGAGGGCGGCGGCGCCGCGGGTGAACTCGCTCTGGAGCTTGCCCATGCGGCGCATGGGGTCGTAGCAGAAATACAACGCCGTGATCATGGCGAAGACGCTGTTCCACGGCGTCTGCGCGCGGTAGGCCATGAAGAGCGCGCCGGCGATGCCGAAGACGGTGATGAACTCGATCAACGGCGAGAGGGCGAAGGCGTATTTGTTGACCTTCATTTGCAGCTCGAAGAACAGCCGCACGCCCGCGCCGAAGCGGGACTTCTCGCGCTCCTCCAGCCCGAAGGCGCGCACCTCGCGCACGGCGGAGAGGTTCTCGCGCAGCAGCTCGGAGACGTTGCCGCCGGCGGCGAACGCCTGCTGGGCGCGGCGGTAGAGGTTCTTGCCGATGATCCGGATCGGCAGCACGCAGACCGGGATCACGCCGAGGCCGAGCAGGAAGAGCCCGGCGCCCGGTACGGTGCAGGCGGTGTAGGTGATGTAGACGATGGCGCCGACGAAAGTCACGGGCAGCACGACCATGTCGTTGGCGGAGGTCACGAGCGTCTGCTGCACCTGCTGGGTGTCGGTGACGCCGCGGGCGAGCAGGTCGCCGCTGCGGGACTTCTGGAAATAGCCAAGCGGCAGCCGCTGGAACTTGGCGAAGAGATCGCAACGCAACCCTTCGAGCACGACCGTGCCGCAGTAGGCGACGAGGTAGGTGTTGAGAAACAACGCCAGACAACGCACGCCGATGAGGATTGGGATCAGGGTGAGCAGTCCCACCAGCGCTGCCGTGCCGAGCCGGTCGCCGCCCGAGGCTTCGAAGAAGGGTTGGAAAACCTTCCCGATCATCCACGGGATGCCGCCGCCGCTCGCGCCGCCGCAGATCACGCCGAGCAGGATCGCGGCGATGAAGTGCACGCGCACCGGGCGCAGATAACGGTAGTAGGGACGGAAGCGGGCGAGCATCTGGAGGGGGGGCGGGCGGTTAGTCGGCCGAGGCTCGCACATCCAAGGCGTCGCGCAAGCCGTCTCCCAGGAAATTGAGGGCGAGTAACGTGAGCGCGAACACCGCGCCGGGGCCGAGCAGCAGCCACGTCTGGCTCTCCATCTCGAGTTGGCCGTCGTAGAGCAGCGTGCCGAGCGAACTCATCGGCGCTTTCACGCCGAGACCGAGGAAACTCAGGAAGGCCTCGAGCAGCATCACGCCCGGGATCGTGAGCGTGGTGTAGACGATCACCGGTCCGAGCAGGTTGGGCAGCAGATGGCGGAAGATGATCCGCCCATGGCCGAGCCCGAGCGTGCGCGCGGCCTCGACAAACTCCATACGCTTGAGCGACTGCACCTGCCCGCGGACGATGCGTGCCATCGTCAGCCACTCCACCGCGCCGATGGTGGCGAAAAGCACGAGGAGGTTCCAGGTCGGACCGAGTTGCAGGCGTTTGGCCAACGCGTCGCAGAAGACCATCAGCAGGATCACGAACACCGTGAAGGGCAGCGCGTAGACGATGTCGACGATGCGCATCATCACTGCGTCGAGCTTGCCGCCGACATACCCGGCGACCGCGCCCCATGTCACCCCGATGGTGAGCGAGACCAGCGTGGCGGCAAGGCCCACGGCCAGCGAGATGCGGCAGCCGAAGAGCGTGCGGGCGAAGACGTCGTGCCCGAGTCGATCGGTGCCGAGCGGATACCGCAGGCTGGGCGGGGAGTACCCGAGGGCGAGGTCGATGTCGGAGTACGAGAGCCCGAGCAGCCCCGGCAGCCCGGTGCAGGCGAGGACGAGTGCGACCAGGAAAAGCCCGGAGGCGACGGCGAGTCGGTTCTTCCGCAGGCGGCGCCAGGCATCGCGCCCGAGCGACGAGCCGCGCTCCGCGGCGTCGAGCGGCGCGGGCGAGGGCAGGCGGGCGGGCGAGGGGGAGAGGCGGAGCATCGGGGAGCTTGCGGATGGCGGAATGGAGAAGCGACGGAAGGGACGGAGGCGGGAAATGTGGAAATCTGGAACTCAGCGTAGACGCGCGCCGGGGAGCGGCCTTGCGGGAATGCAACACTGTGACGCGATCCATCCGAAAATTGACCACGGATCACACGGATGGGCACGGATGACCAGAGAACGATCCGTGTTCATCCGTGGAATCCGTGGTTTCTGGTTCATGTTGCTTGAGAGGAACGGAGGACGGACGCGGAGGCGACAGAAGGTACCAATGGGAACGAAGAAGTGGGGACGGACGCGTTGCGGTAACAGGGGAGTTCGTTGTGCGGAGAGGGGGCGAGTGTTCGCCGCCTTCTCTTTGTTTTCTTGGCTTTTGTCGTCCGTGTGCGGTGGCGGGCTGCTCAGTCCTCAAAACGGAGTTTGGGATTCAACCAGATCTGGACGACGTCGACGGCGAGGTTGAAGAACACGATTGCGCCGGCGTAGAGCACGACGGTGCCGACCACCAGGGTGTAGTCGCGATTGAAAGCGGAGGTCACGAACTCCCGGCCGAGCCCGGGGATCTGGAAGATGCGTTCGATCACAAACGAGCCGGTGAGGATGCCCGCCGCGGCCGGCCCGAGGTACGAGACCACGGGCAGCAGGCCGCCGCGCAGCGCGTGGCGCAGGACGATGCGTGGCTCCGAGGCGCCCTTGGCGCGCGCGGTGCGGATGAAGTCCTGCCCGAGCACCTCCAGCATGCCGCCGCGGGTCAGGCGCGCGACGGCCGCGGCGTAGACGAGGCCGAGCGTGAGGGAAGGCAGGACACGGTCGAGCGGCTCGTCCCAGCCGGAGGCGTTGAAGCGCTGGAGCCAGATGGCGAACACGAGCACGAACAACGGCCCGAGGATGAAGGTCGGTACGCAGATGCCGCAGAGCGAGATGCCGCTGCTCAGGTAGTCGATCCAGGTGTTGCGGCGCACGGCCGCGACCACCCCGAGCGGGATGCCCAGCGCGAGCGCGACCAGCAGCGACCAGGCGCCGAGTTCGAGCGAACAGGGCAGCGCGCCGGCGATGATCTCGTTGACGGTGCGGTTGGCGTATTTGAGCGATGGACCGAAATCGATGCCGAAGGCGGCCTTGAGGTCGAAGTCCCAGCGGCCGTCGCGGTCGGCGTCGGCGAAGAGCCGATGCGGGTGGAGCCGCTTCGGGCAGAGGTCGCCGAGGTAGGCGGCGTACTGGCGCCAGAGCGGTTGATCGAGGCCGTAGTGGGCCTCGAGGTTGCGCTGCACTTCCGGCGGCAGCGATTTCTCCCCGAGAAACGGCCCGCCCGGCACGAACCGGACCATGAAGAAGGTCGCCGTGACGATGAGGAACATCACGGGGATCGTTTCGAGCAGGCGACGGAGGACGAAGCGGAGCATGCCGGCGGTGGAGCGCGGCGATCAAACTGCGGCGGGCCGGAAAATCCAAGGATGGAGTGGGCGGCCGTGTGCGGCGGTGCGGCGCGACCCGGCGGGGCAGGCCGCGAGCGCGACTCCGCGAAGGAAACGTAAGACTGCGGGACGGCACCATGGTGGCGTGTTTGCACTCGCAACGGCCCGGCCGGGGCGGTTCCATCGCCACCACTTTGCGGATGAGACGAACTCGGCGAACCTCCCTGCGCCTGCTGGGCTTCCTCGGGCTGTTGACGACCGTGCTGCTCGGCGTCGCGGCGGCGGGGTGGCTGCCGCCGGTGAACCGGTGGGTCGAGCGCCGGTTGCTGGCGGAGCTGCGTGTCCTCGGAGTGGAGGCGGAGGCGGCGCCGGTGGGTGAGTTGTCCTGGCGCCGGGCGGTGGTCGGTCCGGTGGAGCTGCGCTTGCCCGGGCTGGTGATGCGGGCGGAGGAGGCGCGGGCCGAGCTGGGCTGGCGGGTGTTGGCGCGGCGCGCCGCCCCGCACGTGGTCTTGCGCGGGCTGGTGCTGGAGGTGCAACTGGACCGTGTCGGGGCGTTGCGCGCTGCGCTGCAACCGCAGAGCGGCGGGTTCCCTTACGGGCGGCTGGATGTCGAACATTCGCGACTGGTGCTGCTGCGGGGCGACCAGCGGCGGGAGCTGCCGTTCAGCGGGTATTTCGACTCCATGGTCGAGGAGTTCCGTTGCGAGGTGGCGGTGGCTGCGCCGACGTGCTCGGGCTTGGTGACGGTCCGCGGGGATCTGGCGGAAGGCTCGGTGGAGTTGATCCTGCGTGACGGACGCGTTTTGCCGGCGGACTGGCAGCCGTTGCTGGCCGGGCTGGCGCCGGAGCGGTTGGCGGCGGCGAGCTTCGACCCGGCGGCGGAGCTGCGAGGGAGCGGATCGGCCAAGCTGCGCGACGGTCGGTGGAGCGCGGTGGCGCTCGCGGCCGATCTGCCGCCCTTTCGGTGGCAGGACGGGCCGGATACTTTTGAGGTGGGCGCCGCGAAGCTCACGGCGGGGCTCGCGGAGCGCGACGGTTGGCGTTGCGAGGTGCGGGCCGGGCAGGTCGTGTGGACGGCTGGCGACCGGAAGGCGCGGATCGCGACGCCGGTGCTCAGCCTCGAGCCGCACAGCGCGCGGCTGGCCTTTGCCGAGGGGCACGCCGAGGTGGCGGGGGCCCGGCTTGCGGGGGGCGGCCAGGTGACGGCGCGTCTCGGAGGTGGGGACGTCCCGGTGACGGCGGAGGCGGTCCTGCAGCTCGCCTCCGTGGAGGTGGCCGGGTGGCGCCTGCGGGCGCCGACCGAGGTGCGGGGCGGGTGGAACGGCGCCGAACTGACCCTGGCGGCGTCGACGATCGACCTCGCGGGTCCGGCCCCGTTGCAGTTGGTCGAGGTCGAGGCCGCGCTGGGCGGTGTTCGCGACGGTCCCCTCCAGCTCATGCTGCGGGCGCAAGCGGCCGTGGACGCCGTCCTGTGCCTGGAGGAGTTGGGCGTGGCGGGGCGGGTGGAACCGGCGACCGTGGCGGCACGCGTGGTCGTGAACGCCATGCTGGAACGTGGCAGCGAGGGCGCGAGGGCGGAGCTCTCCATCCCCGCGCAACGTCGCACCATCGTGTGGCCCGACGGCCGGGTGGAGGCCGTCATCGGCGGGGACCTGCTGGTGAATCTCGACCGCAACTTCCTCTCGGGCCGGGCGTCCGTGGACTTTCGCGACATCGCGGCGCGGTCCGGCCGCTGGTCGGTGATGGCCCCGGGGGCGTCGCTGAGCGTGCGCTGGCCGCGGATCTGGCTGGAGGCGGTGGCCGGATGGGCCACGGCGCCGGTCGATCGGCTCGGCCGCGAGGTGCTGTGGGTGGGCGATTACGAGGGGAAACTTTCCAATGCGGCGGTGCGTCACGGCGAGGCGTGGCGCGCGAACGGCGTCGGCGTGCGGTTGAACTCGCGTGGGGCGGAACTGCATGAGACCGGAGGCTTCGATCTTACCCTGACGGCAACCGAGCTGGCGACGCCGGCCGGGGGGCGCTTGGCGGAGTGCCGCGCCGAAGTGGTCGCAGGGCTGGAGGGGGCGCTGATCCGGGCGGGCTGTGCGATTCCGGAGTTCGGAGTGCGGCCGACGATCGAGCAGACGGTGCGCTGGAGCGCCGGGTTCGAGACGGAGGGGACGTTCGGCTTCGATCCGGTGGTGCTGAGCGGGAAGGAGCCGTGGCCGCGCCGTTGGCCGCAGTTGCGCGGCTGGGAGTTCAGCGGCGGGGTGGGGGTGAGCGGCCGGAATCGATACGCGGCCGGCGAATGGACCCTCGGGGCCGACCTTCTGCTCAACGACTTCTCCGCTCGCTCCGCCCAGGGCTTCACGGTGGACGGGATCCGCGGCCGGGTCGCGGTGCTCGGGCCGCAGCCGTGGCGCACCGCGCCGGCGCAGACCCTCTCGTATCGGAACGCCGGGCTCGGCGCGGTGAACCTGGCCGAGGGCAGCGTGACCTTCTCGGGCGAGTGGCCCGGGCGGCTCGGCGTGGAGCAATGGGGCACCAACGGCCTGGGGGGGCGGCTGGACGGGACGCCCTTCGCGCTTGATCCGCGGAACCCGGAGTTCGGCACGCAGGTGAGCTTGAAGGCGGTCAAATTGGAGGAGCTGCTCGGGCTGTTCGACGATGTGCCGGCCACCGCGGAGGGGCTGGTCGACGGTTCGTTGCCGCTGCGGTGGAGCGGCGGCCGGCTTCGGTTGGGCACGGGCCAGTTCCGGCTCAGCCCGGGCGAGATGGGCCGGGTCCAGTTCACCCGCGATTTGCAGTTGCTCACGTCGGGGCGTCAGCCCGGCACCCCGACGTTCGCCTCCCTGCGCAAGGTGGAGCAGTCGATCCAGCTCCTGTTGTTCAACCGGCTGCAGATCGACACGTATCCGCAGGATGCCCCCGGGCAATCGCTGCGGGTGCGGTTGCAGGGCGTCCCGGCCGGGGGCGAGTTCACGGTGCCGGTGAGTATCGACGTCAACGTGAACGCCCCGCTGGAGCATTTCCTCAACTGGGGGGTGGCGGGTTGGAACACCCCGCCGCCCGCCTCCGGTGCGCCGCGGACGCCGTAGCCGCGAAACAACCATTGTCCCGCCCTGTCGGAGTCCACAATCTACCAACCATGAACAAACCCCAGTACGCGGCGTTGCTGCTGCTCGTCGCCGGTGGCCTCGCCGGCTGCGTCTACACGACCGTCGACGTGAAACCGATCCACATCACCGTGGACGTAAATGTGCGGGTCGAGAAGGCGCTCGAGGATTTCTTCGGCGACCTCGACACCAAGTCCACCACCCTCGCCACGCCCGCGACTCCGGCCCAACCATGAAGACCCGATTCCTCTCCCTCCTCCTTCTTGTCGCCCTCTGCGGCGCGTTTGCCCCGGTCGCCCGGGCGCAGGACGCCGAACTCAAGCAGCGGATGGCGCAACGCCTCGTGTCGGTCGACGATCTGCGCAGCCGGCAGATCGCGGGCGAGAACAACGCGGGCTTCCTCGAGGTCCGCGGCCCCGCCAACCCGCAGGAGCGGCAGTTGGTCGAGGACGAGAACCGCGATCGCGCGGCCGTTTATGCCATGATTGCAAAGCGCAGCGAGACGACGGCCGAGACGGTGGGCCGGGCGCGCGCGAAGCAACTCGCCGCCGCCAGCGCCAAGGGCGTGCTCGTCCAGGATGCCGCCGGCAACTGGGCGCCGAAGCGCTGAGCGCCGCCCCACAGCCCCCCGGGGGTAGTGGGCTTGCCCCGGGATTCACGGCTTGGGATCGTACGGGAGTCGACGGCGGGACGACTGCCGCCGTCGGTTGCCTCCGACGTGGGTGTAGGTGGGCGTTGCGCTTGGCTCAGTCGCGGCGGGGGAAGGTGGAGACCTGCTCGCGCACGCGGGCGATGTGGCCGGCCGACAGGTAGCCGCCGAAGGCCATCGTGGGCATGACGAGCGCGCGGGGGCCGAGGATGGTCCCGGGCTGGAGCACGGCGTTGCAGCCGACCTCGGCCTTGTCGCCGAGGATGGCGCCGAACTTGCGCAGGCCGGTGTCGAACGTGCCGGTGGGCAGGCGCACCGTGATCGCCTTCTGGTCGAGCCGGAGGTTGGAGAGCACGGCACCGGCCCCGAGGTGCGCACCGTTGCCGAGGATCGAGTCGCCGATGTAGGGGCGGTGCGGCACCTGCACACCGTCCATGAGCAGGGAGTTCTTGAGTTCGGCGTTGTGCCCCACGGTGCAGCGCGCGCCCACGATCACGTTGCCGCGCAGATAGCAGCCGGGCAGCAGCTTCGACTCCGGCCCGATCCAGACCGGGCCGATGAGGGTCGCATACGCGGGAAGTTGTGCGGTGGGGTGGACGAAAACCGGACCCTCCGCGTGGACGCCGGGCGGGAGCGCACCGCCGCCGGAGAAGTCCGCGGCGGCGAGGGCGGCGGCGATCTGCTTGAGCCATTCCCACGGGTGGGCCTCCGGGCGGAAGAACGAGGCGAACGGGGCGAGCGACTGGGGGAGACAGAAGAGGTCGGCGGCTTTCACGGCGGCGATGGTGGAAGCGTGGGGCAGGCGTGACGAGAAGGAAGCGCCGCACTGGGCGGGATGAGTCGGCAATATCCGGGCTCTGGTTACGGCGGAGGTCGAGCCGGTGGGGCGGGCTGTCTCGGCGATTAGGGCGGGGGGCGTGGGCGCGCCGGAAACCGCACCTGGCGAAACGTGTCGAGGCAGGTGCGATGAAAGGTGAATTTAGCGCTACACCTCGTGGTATCGGCTTTTCGCCGGAGAGGGCCGGCATTGGTGTTAAGATGGCGGATAAAGATCTCATTCCATCCTCCCCGCCGTCTCGATACTCTCGGCACGATCCCGTCCGCCGATGCGACGGATCGATAGCCTAACCCCCCAAACAAAGAGAACGGACCCTATGACCCGTAAATCGATTACGGCAGGCGCGTATGCCGCCGCTGCTGTATTATCCCTCGCGGTTGCGCCGAGATCCCTCGGCCAAACCGCTCCCGCCCCCGAGCCCACCGCTTCAGCCAAGGACGGCGAAGACTTGGTGGTGCTCTCCCCGTTTGTCGTGAGCGCCGCCGAGGATAGCGGCTATCGCGCCACCAACACTCTCGCCGGCACCCGCATCCGCACCGATCTCAAGGATGTTGGCTCCGCCATCTCGGTCGTCACGTCCGAGTTCCTGCGCGACACGAACGCCCGCAACAACGAGGACCTGCTCGTCTACACCACGAACACGGAAGTGGGTGGCTTGGGCGGCAACTTCACCGCCAACGGCACCGGCATGGGCTACATCAATACCGATGCCGCGCGGCTCCGCCCGCAGAACAACACGCGCGTGCGCGGCCTGACCTCGGCCGACAACACCCGCGACTTCTTCCTCTCCGACATCCCGTGGGATGGCTACAT
Source organism: Verrucomicrobiota bacterium (assembly GCA_023457035.1). GTDB lineage: Bacteria > Verrucomicrobiota > Verrucomicrobiia > Opitutales > Opitutaceae > CAJCBL01. The sequence goes on along the minus strand of JAEWNN010000071.1, from coordinate 29,077 downwards.
CGTCGATCGCGTCGACATGCAGCGCGGCCCCAACTCGATCCTCTTCGGCCTCGGCAGCCCGGCGGGCATCGTCAACTCCAGTCTGAACACGGCCAGCTTCCAGGATTCCGGCAAGCTGGAGTTTCGCTACGGGTCCTTCGGCAGCTACCGCACCTCCGTCGACGTGAACCGCGTCCTGCTGGCCGACGAACTCTCCATCCGCGGCAGCTTCCTCTCGGACCGTTCCTACTTCAAACAGGAGCCGGCTTTCAACTACGACAAGCGCTACTACGGGGCGATGCGTTGGGACCCGAAATTCCTCAACCAGGGCCGCTCCAGGACCAGCATCCGCGCGAACTATGAGCACGGCTCCATCAAGGCCAACCGGCCCCGGGTGACCCCGCCGGTGGATGCCATCACGCCGTGGTTCGCCAGCAGCGGGATCAATCCGCTCAACAAGCTCACGATCGATTCCCGCTATGTGAACATCGATCCTTCGAACTCGACCGCCCCGTCCGAGATTCTCACCGCCCTCGGGACCGGCGCCATTGTCGCCGGCAACGCCGCGACCTACAACCCATGGATCGACGGCCCGATGGGGCGCATCTACGACGGCCCGGTCGCCGTCTTCGCCGACCCGAACAGCGCCGAACAGAGCTATTGGTTCATGGGCGAGCGCGCAACCACCCTGTGGAGCCCGAACAGCGGCAAGACGATCAACGGCAGCGACTGGTGGGTGGCCCGCGGCATCCAGCCCTACAACGCGTTCGCGGTGAAGGCGAACCTGCCCGGCCAGCGCTACGGCATCTACAACCCCGACTCGCTCACCGACACGTCGATCTTCGACTTCTTCAACAACCTCATCGACGGCCCGAACAAGCGCGAGTGGCAGAAGTGGGAGGCGTTCAACCTCAACCTCTCGCAGACCTTCCTCGACAACCGCGTGGGCTTCGAGCTGGCGTACGACTACCAGCGCTACAACGACGGCCAGGACAACATCATCGGCCAGAACAACGGCCAGATCATCACTGTCGACATCATGCGGGTGCTGCCCGACGGCACGGCGAACCCGAACGTCGGCCGCCCGATGATCACCAGCGACTCCGCCAACAACAACGACCGCAAGACCTTCCGCCGCAACGCCCGCCTCACCGCCTTCGGCGAGTTCCGGGCTTCCGACGTGCTCGAGAAGACCTCGCTCGCGGCCCGGATCCTCGGCACCCACCGGGTGACCGGTCTGTACAACCAGGAAGTCTACACCCAGGACAACCGGAGCTGGATGCGCTACGCGGCCGATGCCGACTTTGCCGCCCGGTCCGGCAAGTCGATCAACGAGGCGTCTCGCGCCGTCTCCATGATCCACTATCTCGGGGAGAGTCTCCTCGGCGCCTCCAGCGCGGCCGGCGCGAACCTCGCGCCGATCTCGGCCGTCCATTCCCCTCGCGACGGCTCGACCAGGTTGTGGGATTCCGGATATACCACGCCCGGCACTTGGGAGAACCAGGAGCATTTCATCAACTCGCCCGTCACGATCTGGAACGCCGACGAGGGCGAGGTCGACGACCTCTACACTCTCGGCGGCGCCTCCAAGCAGAAGGACAAGACCAAGTCGCTCGCCTTCGTCTGGCAGGGTTTCATGTTCGACAACCTTGTGGTGCCGACCGTCGGCTGGCGCCGCGATGAGTCCGAAGCGTTCGTCTCGGGCAACCCCCCGAGCCTCGGTTCCGGGCGCGGCGATGTGCACAGTGCGGACTGGCGCCTGCCGACCGATCGGGCCGACGCCGAGGCCGACGGCTTCGGCGGCCGCCGCTACAACAAGGTGACCGGCGAGTCCCTGAGCTGGGGCGTCGTTGTCCACACCCCGAAATCGATCAAGGAGAAGATGCCGCTGGGCACCAACCTCAGCCTCTTCTTCAGCAAGTCGGACAACTTCCGCCCCGACGCCTCGCGGCGCGACCTGCTGGGCAACCCGGTTGATCCGGCCACCGGCGACACCAAGGAGTTCGGCGTGGTGATCAACACCTTGAACGACCGCCTGTCGCTCAAGATCAACCGCTACGACACCAAGGTGAAGAACGTCACGCTCTCCTCGGACGAGCTGCCCGGCTTCTACCTCATCGGCGCGGGCGAGTCGTGGGGCTACGGCTACGCGACCTGGGCCCGCAAGGGCGTGTCGGACTACTCCACCAACTACAACCGCCGCGACCGCAGCGATCCGACCAACGGCACCCCGGGCGACACCTCCGACGACTACTTCGTGAGCAACCTGCCGCTCATCAACGGCGAGCCGTGGCTCTCGTATCAGCCCTCCGGAGCGGAGTCCGACTGGACCGCCGCGACGATCCAGTCCACCTACGACGCGCAGCAGGCGGCGCTGACCGCCTTCCTCGACCCCGCCAACCGGCCACCGGAGAACTTCATGCTCAACTGGGGCTTCCGCGATTATCCGGACAGCAACTGGTGGGGGCACGATGCGGGTCAGGGCGGCCCGGGCCAGAACAACTGGACCCAAGCCACCGGCGTCGTCGTGACTGGCGACACCCGCTCGAAGGGCTGGGAGTTCGAGCTCACCGCGCAACCGACCAAGAACTGGTCGCTGACCTTCAACGCCTCCAAGACCGATGCGCAGCGCAGCAACCTCGCCAAGTCGTACGCCGACTGGATCGAGGGTCGCTGGGCGTTCTACCAGACCGCTGCGGGCAATGTCCGCCTCTGGGGCGCCGGCGCCTCGACCGAGACCGTGCGCAGCAAGTTCCAGGCTGAGGTCATGGGCGGCTACCAGTTGTTCACCCAGCTCGCCGCCGGCTCCCAGGCGCCCGAGATCCGGCCGTGGCGCTTCAACCTCGTGACCAACTACCGCTTCGCCGAGGGCTCCCTGAAGGGCTTCAACGTCGGCGGCGGCTATCGTTGGGAGGACAAGAACATCATCGGCTATCCTTTCGACCCGGCGACCAGCCTCTTCGACGTCGGCAGCCCGATCAAGGGCAAGTCCGACGACTCGATCGACCTGTGGGTCGGCTACGAGCGCAACCTGACCGAGAAGATCAAGTGGCGCATTCAGCTCAACGTGCGGAACGCGTTCGAGTCCGCCTCGCTTGTGCCGATCACCGTGAATCCGGTCGTCGAAGGGGCGGGCACCACCGCCGACCCGCGCCGGGTCACCGGTTATCGTGCGGCCTCCTACCGCATCAAAGATGGCATGACCTGGAACCTCACGAACACCTTCTCGTTCTGATCGGTTAGCTGTTCGCACGGGGCGCCGCTCGCAAGGGCGGCGCCTTTGCTTTGGGCCCAGTGGCTCGCAGGCGGACGCCCGGCCTGTCCCGCGCACACCGCGGCGGGGCCGCGCCACAAAGCGCTCGCGGTCGCCCGCGGCGCGCCGCATATCCACCGCATGCCGCCGTTGCGCCTGCTCTTCCTTGGTTCCGATCCGATCGCCCTGCCGGTGCTGGAGTATCTCGCCGGCGCCGGACGGGAGCTGGCGACGCTCGTCGCGGTGTACACCCAGCCCGACCGACCGCACGGTCGGGGCCAGAAGGTGGTGCCGGGCCCGATCAAGGAGTGGGCGCAGGCGCACGGCCTGCCGGTGTATCAGCCCGAGCGGCTCGGGCCCGCCGACACCGCCCGCGTGCGTGATCTCGGCGTGGATGCAGCGCTGGTGATGGCCTTCGGGCAGCTCCTCAAGGACGACTTTCTCGCGGCGCCCCCGTCGGGGGTCTTCAATCTCCACACCTCGCTGCTGCCACAGTACCGCGGAGCCTGCCCGGCGACCGTGGCCATCGCCAGCGGCGACGGCGAGACGGGCGTCACGTTCATGCGCGTGGTGCGCAAACTCGACGCCGGCGCGATCGTCGACCAGGAGCGGGTGCCGATCGGTGCGCACGAGACGACCGCCTCGCTCGAGGCCGCGCTCGGGGTGGCCGCCGTGCCGCTCACCGCGCGCTGCCTCGCGGCCTTGCGCGCGGGAACGCTGGCCGCGCGCGAGCAGGACGAGTCCGCGGTGAGCTACTGCCGGCGGCTGGCGAAGACGGACGGCGTGCTCGATTTCGCGAGACCGGCGGCCGAGCTGGCCCGCCGGATCAACGCGCTCATGCCCTGGCCCGGCTGTGCGGTCGAGATCGGCGGAGTGCTGGTGAAGCTCGGCCTCGCCGAGGCGGCGGAGGGCGGCGGTGCCGCGCCCGGGACGGTGCTCGCGCCGGAGGGCGATGCGTTGCCGGTGGCCACGGGTGAAGGGACCCTGCGGCTCCTGCGGCTCCAACGGCCCGGCGGCAAGATGCTGCCAGCGACGGAGTTTCTGCGGGGTTTCGCGGTGCCGGTGGGATCTGTGCTGGCCTCGCAGCCGATGCCGCCGTTGGTGGCGCGCGAACCGTTTCCGAGGAAGTCGTGAATTCCGGACGGAAACGATCCGCGCGAGCCAACGCGCTTGTTTTTGCCGATCCGGCTTTGCATGCTGCGGGCATGAAACTGGTGCCCACGCTGATCGTCGGACTGATCGCCGCCGCCCCGCTGTGCGGTCAGCGGGCCGATCCACGCGCGGTCGAGTTGGCCAACCTGCGCGAGGACGTGCGCCTGCTCCAGCAGACCGTCGCCGAGTTGCAGGCCTCGCTCGCCCAGCTCCAGCGGGACAACGCCGCGTTGAGCCTGCAGGCCGAATCCGGCCGCGCCGCCAACGTCACGCTGGCGCAGCTCAACGACGCGCTCGCCCAGCTCCGGCAGACCACCGACACTGCGCTGGCCGAACAGAAGCGGGATACGCTCCGCTCCGTGGCCCAGCAGATCGCGAAGCTCGCGAAAGAGACCAACGCCGCGATCGCCGCGGTGGCCAAGGGACAAGCGACGCGCCCGACCATCAGCACCGAGTTCAGCGACGATTTCCCGAAGGAAGGCGTGACGCACACCGTGCAGGCGGGCGAGACGCTCTCGACCATCGCCAAACGGTACGGCGTGCCGATGAAGAACATCCAGAATGCCAACCGCATCGCGGACCCCACCAAGATCCACGTGGGGCAAAGCCTCTTTATCCCCGGATCGACCGGGCCGCTGATGCCGGCCCCGCAGGTCCGACCCACCAACTGACATGTCTACTCCGAAAACCCAATCCCGCCTCGGACGCGGCCTCGGCGCCTTGATCGCGTCGGGGGCCGGCGCGGCCAAGAAGAGCGATGCTCCCGTTGCTGCGGCCCCGAAGCCGTCTGCTGCCCCCAGCGCACCGGTCGCGACTGCGCTGCCCAAGCCGGATGGATATGCGGAGATCCCGGTGGCGGCGATCGAGCCCAACCCCCACCAGCCGCGCAAGGCGATCGAGCCGGCGGCGCTGGCCGAGCTCGCGGAGAGCATCAGCGCCGAGGGGTTGATGCAGCCGATCGTCGTGCGCAAGGTGGGCGACAAGTATCAGCTCATCTCCGGCGAGCGCCGCTGGCGCGCGCATCAGCATCTCAAGCTCAAGACTATCGCGGCGAAGGTTGTCGCGGCCAACGACGCCTCCTCGGCGGCGATGGCGCTGATCGAGAACCTCCAGCGCGAGGACCTCAACCCGATGGACGAGGCCTTCGGCTACGCCCGCCTGATGCGGGAGTTCGGCCTCACCCAAGAGCTGGCCGCCTCGCGCGTGGGCAAGGCCCGCGCCTCGGTCGCCAACGCCCTGCGCCTGCTCCAGCTCGATCCCGAGACCCAGGGCTACATCTCCAAGGGCCTGCTCAGTGTCGGCCATGCCAAGGTGCTGCTCGGGCTCGAGAACGCCGCCGAGCGCCAGTTGCTCGCCCGCCGTGTCATCGAGGAGGGGCTCAGCGTGCGCGTGCTCGAACAGCTCGTGCAGCGCCACCGGGTCGCCGCCGCCGCTCCGGGCGCCTCGGTCGGCGCCAACGGCGGTCGCGCGGTGCCGCCCGCCGAGGCCACCGCGGTGGCCAACATCGAGAAGAAGCTGACGTCCCACTTCAACGCCCGCGTCTCCCTCAAGCATTCGCCCAAGAAGGGCAAGATCGTGATCGAGTATCAGGGCAACACCGACCTGCAGCGCATCCTCGACCGCCTCGGCGTGAACGTGTGAGAGGCGCGCGGCGCGGCGCTGGCGCGGGGGACGGGACTCGAACCCGTGACCGACGGTTTAGAAAACCGTTGCTCTATCCGGCTGAGCTACCCCCGCGGAGCACTGATTACCAATGAGTAACAAGAGACTTTCCGCTGGCTGAAAACCGAGTTGTCACCCTGTTTTGTCACCGTATGCTTGCGGGCGGATGAAAACAGCGACGAAACCGGGAAGAATCGTTTTTCAGAACGTCGGACCGAACTTGTACCGCTTGGAGTCAACGGGCGGTTACTATGCGTTGCTCAAAAAGGGCGCCAAACAATTTCGACGCTCCCTCAAGACCAAGGACCGCAAGTTGGCCGAGCGACGCCTTGCTGAGTTGCGGGACAAGGTCGGCGGCCTGACGACCAGCGAAGAGGGACGGGCGACGTTCGAGGAGCTTTCGCATCGGTGGCTGGAGTTGGCCCGACCGTCGATGAAACCCAACGCGTGGCTGCGCAAGGAAAGCTGCGTAAAGGGCCTCACGCCGTTCTTCGCCGGTGCGGTCGTGCGCAACATCACGGCAGTGCAGTGCGAACGCTGGCTGGCGGAGAGGGGCGCGAAGCTCTCGGCCAGTTCCTTCGTGCAGGAGCTCGGCGCGCTCAACGGGATCTTCGAATACGCCGCCGAGCAGGGAATCATTCTCAAGAACCCCGCGGCTTCGATCAAGCGGCGGCGGGTGGTGCAGGCTCCCATCGTGATCCCAACGCGGGAACAGTTTCGGAAGCTCATCGAGACCATCCGGGAGTCTGATGGCCGTACGCTGAGCAAGAAGCTCGCGGCACCCGGAGCTGACCTTGTGGAGTTGCTTGCCTATTCTGGTTGCCGGATCGCCGAGGCAACCGCGCTGAGGTGGGCTGACGTGGATTTCGTGAAGAACACGCTGACCGTCACCGGCGGCGAGCAGGGGACCAAGAATCGCGAATTCCGCGTGGTGCCAATGACCAGTGCGTTGCGTGGGCTATTGGAGCGACTGAAAGCTGACCGCTCGCCCAAGGCAGAGGACCGGATTACGCTGATCGGAGATGCGAAGCGATGCCTTGCGCGGGCTTGTCGCCAACTTGCTCTGCCGAAGTTCTCTCATCATGACTTCAGGCACTTCTTCGCGACGACTTGTATTGAATCGGGAGTGGATATTCCAACCGTGAGTCGGTGGCTTGGACACAAAGATGGTGGTGCTCTGGCGATGCGCGTTTATGGCCATCTTCGTCACGAGCATAGCCACGAAATGGCGACGAAGGTGTGTTTTTAGGCTCGAACTGTGCTTCGCGATGGCCGATCATGTGGTCGATCGTAAGGAAACGATTCAGATGGTGTATCGCGCCCCAAGCCAATCTCAGTTACGATGAAAATCTCCAGCGTTCGTTTGGTTAATTTTAAGAAGTTTGCTGATGTTGAAATCGACATATCATCGGACTTAACGCTGTTTCTTGGGCCGAATAGCTCAGGCAAGTCATCTGTGATTAAGGCGCTGCTCGGCCTGAAGCAGACGATTCTTCCATCGAATGAGTCGGAGGGTTTTTCTACCCAAGGCGATTATGTGGATCTCGGAACGTATCATGATTTTGTCTATTCCCATAATCCGAAGAATCTGGTGTCGCTGGGTGTGACGTTGCAGTCGGATGTAGCTCCCGTATATATATACTCACGAGTTGGAACAATGCGGCATCTGGTTCGCGGTATTAAGTACCTGATCACATTTGATTATAATGCGAATACTGAGCAGCCTCGCGTTCATTCGGAGCGCGTAACGGTGAGTGTGGAGGGCATTGAGCCAGATCTGGTTATAAATATCGAACGCAAGAAGACGAGGGATGGGTTTCGGTTTAGGGTTAATAAGGAATTCTGCGACGCGATCGATCCATATTTGCGACCTGACCAGAGGAGACGTTCTCAGCTCTGGGTTAAGGGGTTGGATCTTGTGCATGCTGGGAGGTTGACGTTCAAACGTGTGCCGAATAAAGGCGAGTACGTGCCTGATATAGCGACGGGAAACTGGATTCCTACTCTGCAATCTCAGTTGCACAACGCGTTGGCAAATGAGCTGTATTACATCGGACCGATACGCTCGGCGCCGTCGAGGAACTACATCAGAACGTCTCACTCGAGCGCGGTCGGCCCGCGAGGGGAATACACTGCAAGTGTTCTGGCTAATCTTGATAAACGACGCCGCAAGGTAACTACGGGTACTAGTGGGATACAGGTCCAATATAACTTTCTGCGTTCGGCGTTGATGGCGCTATTCCCTGGGAAAGAGTTCTCTCCGCAAACGATTCATGAATTGATTCGTCTTGAGTTTTTTGACTCTGTTCTTGATGTGAGGGGCAAACGACGAGGTGAGTCTATAATGGATGTTGGTTTTGGATTCTCTCAGATTTTCCCAGTGATTGTTCAGCTCGCTGTTATGCCAAAAGGGAGCACGTTAATCGTAGAGCAACCTGAATTGCATCTCCATCCTTTGGCTCAGACGAGTCTGGCTAAGGTATTCCGGTTGGCGGCGGTCAGCGGAAAGCGCATCTTGGCCGAGACCCACAGTGATCATCTGATCCGTGGTTTGCAGCTCGAGGTATCGGAACGGCGGCGGGATCAGAATGCGGGGCTAGACGGGTCACAGGTTAAGGTCGTCTACATTGATGGGAAGCAGCAGGAGCCGACTTTGCTGGAGATGGGAGATGATGGGGAGTTTACCTCGGGCTGGCCAGAGGGCTTTATGGACCTGAGTTATCAAGTTGTCAGGAAGATCGTTCAAAACCGTCTTTCTTGAATATGGCTATAGCTTCCCATGTGGATGTTGTTGGAGCGCATCTGGAGTATGCGCTCCCTCGTGACTACTCCTCATTAATGGATTGTGAGAAGCATGTTTTTGTCGCGGCAACTGTTGCTGCACTGCATGCTAAATTCGGTGAACGCCCGGAATTCAGGGCGTGGTTCGCGTATATACATGATACAGGGCGTATGCGCTTAATTCCAGCTGGAGAGGTGGCGCAATTTCATTTTCCTGCCTGCGTGGATCAGGAGTATCTGATTGCGGGATTCTTTGCGGCACAGCGGCATTTACGGGCACATGTGCTTCCTGCGGCAGCGGTTGCTGAGTTCCGGCGGTTTGGAGTGCAGGTTCACGATATAAGTTCCCCGCTTAGGATCCCATTTGGAAGTGGACCGATTAAGGATATTGTTTTGAGCCCGACTACGGCGTATTCGCCGGATGTTGTTGCGGAGTGTTTTTTGGGGGAACGTAGTGTTGTTGTGTATGATAAATACATAAACAGAGATTCAATGGATGTGCTGGGTCGGTTTGTGAGGTGTTTGTGTAAAGGAGCAACGGTCACGATTCTTACGACAGATATGTCGATTGCGGCTGCGATTGAGGGCCGTAGGCGGATAGCTGGCGAGAATCCGGATTTGGGGGAGTTTAGGGTGAAGAAGGTCGACCGGAGGACGGCCAGCAATTCCCATGAGCGCCATGTTGTTGTAGGTAGGCGGTATCATCTTCATTTTACGAGCGGATTGGATGTTTTCGGCACGTGTTCGAGTGGGCGATATCAGAACCGTGACGGGCGGATTTATGTGCATGACGTTTGGGATCAGTATTGTAATGCAAAGCTAAATGATGAGGATGGCCGGACTTGGACTCTGCGGGTGGGGCAAGGGACAATGATATAAGCTTGGATGAGAGCGGGATGGACGGTTATTGTTCAGTTGAACAAGGAAAAGGGGCGGCGGCCTCGCTGACGCGAGGCCATCCGCCCCAATTCCCTTGTCCGGTCGGTCAGGCGACGAGTTCGCCACCCTTGATGGTGACTTGCCCGGTATGCTCATCGCTCCGCACCTTGGCTGCCTTAATCGTGACCGGCGCGAACTCCTTGAGCTTGGGGAACTCGAGGACGTTCTCGCCTTCGAGGCGCAGGCCGGCGTCTTTCTTCGGGTCGTAGTAGCGTTGCCAGACCGCAACGCCAGGTTGCAGGGCGACTTCGTGTTCTACGACGACGGAGATGCCGGAACCGTCCTTGCGCTGAAACGCCTTGGCGCGGTTGGAGACGACGACGCCGATGATGTAGATGCCATTCGAGAAGCCGGTGGGCTTCGTGGGACTCACAGTGTTTTGCTTATCCATGGTATGAGCTGACGATGGTCGGTGATTTTGAGATGCCCGCCGCCGAGGTACCGACCATCCAAGGCCGCGGGCAGGATTTGTTCGGCCAAGAGTTCCGCGTAAGGGGCGCAGAGGATCACTTGGCAGAAAGTTTCGCCGTTCTGGAGCAGGGCAGTGCGCTGCCAGCGTTCCAGTCGTTCGCCGAGGGTGCCGGCGATCCGGCCACGCTTCTTGCCGGTGGCGGGCTTGCGGGTGGTCGTGCTCTCGGTCGCGTAGAAGCCTCGCGAGGATTGAAAGACGCGGAGGCGCGGGCGCTTCAGCACCCACTCCGGCAAAGAGACTCCTTTGGTGACGTACTTCAGGAGGTACCGGAAATCGTCGTTGGTGATCCGCTCGACGTTGGTGCGGCCGAAGCCCCACAGGGCGTTTAGCATGTCACCGGGGACGAAGCGCCGGGTGAGGAACACCGCGTGGAAGTGCGCCCAGTCGTTGGCGTGGAATTCGACCTTCACGCAGTACGGGGCATCGATCACGTAGCGCTTCCCCTTCCACTCGACGCCGCGGCGGAGCTTGAAGAACAGCCGGCGCATCCGGTCGCGGCCGAGATCGAAGGCGGTTCCGGCGTCGTTGAAGAGGGCGGGATCGAAGGTGAAGGTGAGGAACAAGCAGCCCTCGACGTCGGGCAGCTTCGGCGTGATGCGGGCTAGAACCTTGTAGATGCCGCGAGGGTGGAACCATGACGTTGGGTTGAGTGGGCGGAGCACTTCCCAATCCGCTCCCTCGCCCCTTCCCCCTCCCTCGGGGAGGGGAACTCCCAAGCCACCAGCTTGCACGACCGGCGCGGGGGACGGCTGCGCCGTCTTCGTCCCCGCGTCCCGTGCTGCGCTCCGCCTTTCCGGACTGTGCTCCGCTTCCATGGTCAGAGCGCAATCGGGGTGGAGGTTTCCCGCAGGAACCGCTCGATTTCCCAAAGCGGGTAGAGTGGCCGGCGGGTGGCGCGGGACGGGTGGAGAAGACCGCGCTCGGCGAGGCGGTCGACGGAGTTCGGGCAGAGGCCGAGGATCTTCGCGGTTTCGACGCGAGAGAAGGCGAGGCGCTCCCGTGTGGCTTCAGTTGCTTCAGGCGATTTCACGCCCGAAGGTTACCGCGTGCTCAGAAAACAGGATACCTACTCCTCAACGGGCCGGAGTAGGAATTCGTTTTCAGAGTCCGCATTGGGGCTGTCGCGCCGGCTATTCCCGCGGCCGACCGGCCGAACTGCGCATGTCGATGCCGGCGATCTTCGCGAAGGGCGAAGCCAAGTAGTCCAACCGGTCCGATTCGATGTCGGCTTGGCGCTCGTCCGACCACTCCTCGAGCGGAGCGCCATCCTGCGCCATTTCGAGAACTGGTTGGTCTTTCTCGTGTCTGGCCCGAGCCATCTTTTCGATGTGACACCGCGCTGCACGGATGAATGCCGCCCGGCTCCTCCATGCCAGGTCCGAAACTGTGGTTGGTCGCCAGTCAGCTTTCAGCGCATTGCAGTCCGCGCAGGCGGTGACGAGGTTGCATCCACGGTTGGCTTCCTGCTCGCTTGGGAAAAGGAGCTTGGGAATTAGGTGATCAGTCGTGCGCTGTGCCAGTGCACGGGATGACTCCGCGAGGTTTGTGCCGCAAAACACACAGCAGAAGTGATCGCGTTGAAAGATCTTGATCCACGACCATTCACTTGGGCCGGCTTTGCGAAGTGGGTCTCGGTGCCACCAAGGGACACGTCCGAGTGCTCGGAGATGTGACTCAACTCGGTCGATGTGGCAGATCTGCTTCGGGCAGTGTTGCTGGACGGAGACGACTGGCTTGCGGGCGATCGTGTGGTTTTGAATGTTCATTGCACAGGGCGTTTGCTGGCGGCCTAGTGCAGGGGGCTGATGTGGCCCCTCTGTGGTACTCTCCGCGTGTGGAGCCCACTGACACGCGACACCTATAGGAAATTCGCGCCTACAGCCGGCGGGGAATTCCGAGCGGCCGTAACGATCACCGATTGCAATGATGGTGGCGTTTTCGGCGGATGCAAACCCGAAGGAGAACAACTCTGGATACACCTTTAGCGAGGAGGCCCCGAGGCTCGCCGCTTGCGACCGCGCGCACTGGGGCGGAGCCCGATTTGCGTGCAGATCTTTTCGAGAAGCTTCTGGCTGCACGCGACGAATCGGAGGCGCGAAAGCCATTGGTGGAGTTCTGCGATGCTCTTGGCGGTCTCAACTTCGGGCCAGAAGAGCCAGAGGAACCACAGTAGTTCTTCGGTTAGCGAATCGTTCTCGGCTTTGTGATCGGACGCAGCGGCGACGAACTCCGCTGCGATATGCTGACCGCGGTGAAAAGCGACAACCTCCTGAATGCTTCCGTGAAACTTGGACTCAGGGAATGCGGCGAGCGCTTTGCGGAGCCCCTTCCATTGCGGGGTGGTGACACCAACTGCTTCTTTTCGAAACCGCTCCAACTTGCCGGCAAGCTCCGGGTCGTCGTCATCAATGGGTTGTTTCAGAGCCGCTTGGCTGGCCGGAATTAACCCGCGGGCGAGTCCGAAGAGCTCGGCGATCTGTTCCGGGGTGAAACTGCCAGCATGAGCTTTCTTGTCCGGAATTCCCCACACTCGTCGGATGGCGTAACGTACCCACGGCGGAGGCGTTGGCAGTCCCTGCGCAATCCGAGCTCCGCACGCCCATGCGAATTCGGGCAGGAGTTGCGGTAGCCGATGGGGAATTCGTTCGAAGATCAGCCGTTCGGCCTCCGCTCGTCGCTGCGTTTTGTTGTCACCCTTTGTTGTCACCCGACTTCAGAGTTTCGGGTGAATCGGTGTGACTCAATGGGATTTCTCCGCGGTCGGCTCGGACCAGTTTACCTCTGAAAAGTGAGGTGTTCGAACAGCGAGTGAGCCGAGGTGAAAAACGTATCCAGAATTAGAAAACCGTTGCTCTATCCGGCTGAGCTACCCCCGCGGAGGCGTCACGGCGGCAGCATGGAAACACCGCCGGCACTGGCAAACCTGAAGCTCGGGCGGCCCGTCAGATCTCGTAGTGGTCGCCGCTGGTGAAGGACAGCTCGACCTCGAGCGACTCGTGCCGACGGCGGTGCCGGACGGAGAGGTTGGCCCCCTCGTAGGTGACGAGGCTGTGCGCGGGCACCGAGTTCATCAGCCAGACGTTGGAGCCGATGATCGAATGCGCGCCGACGCGGGTGTCGCCGCCGAGGATGGTGGCGCCGGCGTAGATGGTGACGTGGTCGCCCACGTCGGGGTGGCGTTTCACGCCCTTGACCGGGTTGCCCTGCGGGTCGAGGGCGAACGATTTCGCCCCGAGCGTGACGCCCTGGTAGAGCTTCACGTGGTCGCCGATGGTGGTGGTCTCGCCGATGACGACGCCGGTGCAGTGGTCGATGAAGAAGTGGGTGCCGATCCGGGCGCCGGGATGGATGTCGGCGCCGGTGCGCTCGTGGGCGTACTCGGTGAGCATGCGCGGCAGGAGCGGCACGCCGCGCTGGTAGAGGATGTGGGCGATGCGCTGGAGCGAGATCACCAATACGCAGGGGTAGGCGAGGATGATCTCGTCGTGGCTGCGGGCGGCGGGGTCGCCGTTGTAGGCGGCCTCGACGTCGGTCTGGATGAGCTTGCGCAGGCCGGGCAACGCGCCGAGCAGGTGGAGCACTTCCTCCTTGGCGGCGGCCTTGGCGTCGGCGTGGCCGGCGAAGGCGAGGCTCTTGGCGATCTCGGTGCGCAGGCTGCGCTCGATCTTCGTCAACAACGCGCCGACGAGGTCGGCGACCTCGCTGCGGCTCGGCGTCTGGCTCTCGAAGAAACCGGGGAAGAGCAGGTGCATGAACCCGCGCGCCAGCGCATCGACCGCCGCCTCGGAGGGCAGGTTCGAGCCGTCGAGGTGGTTGATGCCGCCGTCCTGCTCGTAGGAGCGGAGGAGGTCGGCCTTGATTTGTTCGAGCGGCATGGCGTCGAGTTTCCGCCGGGGCGGAGACTTACTTGATGATCATGTCCTTCACCGTCTTGCCGGCGGGGATCATGGGCAGCACGTGCTCCGTGTACGGCACAACGACGTCGAGCACAAAGGGGCCGTCGTGGTCGAGCATCTCCTGGATGGCGGCGCGGAGCTCCGACTTCTTGACGACGCGGCGGCCCTTCACACCGAAGCCCTCGGCGATCTTGACGAAGTCCGGATATAGGCCGCCGAGGTTCTCGGGGCCGCCGATGTTGTTCTTGTCGCCGAGGATGGTGTTGCCGCGCACGCCGTTGTAGAAGCGGTCCTCCCACTGCACGACCATGCCGAGGTGCTGGTTGTTCAGGATCATGGCCTTGGCGGCGATCTTCTCGACGGCGGCGGTCGCCAGTTCCTGGATGTTCATGGTGAACGAGCCGTCGCCGTCGATGTCGACGACCTGCTTGTCGGGCCGGGCGACCTTGGCGCCGAGGGCGGCGGGGTAGCCGAAGCCCATCGCGCCGAGGCCCAGCGAGCTGATGTAGCGGCGCGGCTCGGCGAAGTCGTAGTACTGCGCGGCCCACATCTGGTGCTGGCCCACGCCGGTGACGACGATGGCCTCGCCCTTGGTGAGTTCGTGGAGGGTGCGGATGGCCTCCTGCGGAAGGATGTGGGCGCTCTCGTCGTACGAGAACGGGTACTCCTGCTTCCAGGCGGCGCACTGGGCGCACCACTCGGCGGAGGCGGGCGCGGGGGACTTGAGCTCGCTCTGGAGCACCAGGAGGCGGGCCAGGGCGTGTTTGGCGTCGCCCACGATGGGGAGCTGGACGCGCTTGTTCTTGTTGTGCTCGGAGGCGTCGACGTCGATGTGGACGATCCTGGCGCGATGCGCGAAGGCCTTGGTGTCGCCGGTGACGCGGTCGTCGAAACGGGCGCCGATGCAGATGAGCAGGTCGCACTGGTCGGCGGCGAAGTTGCCGGCGACGGTGCCGTGCATGCCGAACCACTTGAGCGAGAGCGGGTGCGTCTCCGGGAAGGCGCCGACGCCCATGAGCGTCGTCGTCACCGGGATCTGGTTGCGCTCGGCGAAGGCGCGCAGGTCGGCGCCGGCTTCGCCGGAGATCACTCCGCCGCCGATGTAGAGCAGGGGCTTCTTCGACTCGGCGAGGAGCTGGAGCACGGCGGTGAGCTGCGCATCGGTCGCGTGCTTCTCGGGCTTGTACGCCGGGAGCTGCATCTCGGCGGGCCAGACGGGGGTGAATTTCGCCTGCTGGACATCCTTGGGGATGTCGATGACGACCGGGCCGGGCCGGCCGGTGGTGGCGATGTGGAAGGCCTCGCGGAAGATGCGCGGCAGGTCGTGCACATTCATCACGAGGAAGCTGTGCTTCACGATCGGCAGCGTGAGGCCGTAGAAGTCGGTCTCCTGGAACGCGCTTTTCCCGATGTATTTCGAGAACACCTGGCCGGTGATCGCGACCAGCGGGATGCTGTCCATGTAGGCGTCGGCGATGGCGGAGACGAGGTTGGTGGCGCCGGGGCCGCTGGTGGCCATGCACACGCCGGCCTTGCCGGTGACGCGGGCGTAGGCGTTGGCGGCGAACCCGCCGCCCTGCTCGTGACGCGGGAGGATGACGCGGAACTTGTCGGTCTTGGTGAAGGCCTGATGCAGCTCGAGCGAGGCGCCGCCGGGATAGGCGAAGACGGCTTCCACGCCCTCGCGGATCAGGCACTCGGCGACGCAGTCGGCGCCTTTCATCTCGCGGGGGGCGTGAACGTGGGAGTGGGCGGAGGCGGGCTGGGCAGTCATGGTTGCGTCGTTCGGAGCGGCCAACCTTGGCGCTCCCCCACGGCTCGGCAAGGGTGGATTCTGGACCGCGCGCCGCGGGGGGGCGGAGGGTACTTCCCGGTCGACGAAAAAGGCCACCGCGCGGAGCTTGGTGGCCTCGAGACAGAAGGCGGGACGCTCATGCCTCCCGCGTAGGGGGCGACCTTGGTCGCCCCGCCGGGCACGAGCGGCGGCCAGCGGGCTGAGCAAGCTCAGCCCCTACAACCGGAGGAAGGGGCCCGACCGTGTGAGACCCGTGCCAACTGCGTCGTTGGCTCAGGCGAGCAACTTGAGCAGGTCGGCCGTGGCGGGGACGTCCTTGATGATCTGTGCGGGGAGCGGGCCGACGCCGAGGTAGCGCAGGTTCGGCAACACCGCGGGCAGGGGCTCGCCCGCGTAGGCGCAGGAGAGGATGGCCTTCATCATTGCGGCCACGTAACGCTGCGCGGCGGCGGGCAGGTCGGCCCAGTGGCGGGCTTCGGAGAGATCCTCGCCCCAGCCGACATGGCGCTCGTAGACGGGGGTGAGGGTCTTGCGGAACTCCTCGTGGCGCGGCACGTGGCGGAGGATCTTGCCATCGGCCGTGCGGTAACCGGTGCAGATGAGGAGATCGTCGTTCCACTCGTCGGCCCAGGTGAGCGCGTCGATCTTGTTGATCATGACGTCGTGGTAGCCGCCGTAGCGCAGGGCGTCGCCCTTCTCGACGGCGTCGAACCAGCCGACCATGCGCTGCCGGCCGGTGGAGGTGCCGAACTCGATCTTCTTGAGCTTCTGGGCGAGCGGGTGGGCGTCGTCCATCTGCGTGAGGAAGGTGTGGGTGCCGACCTTGGTGTCGTACGCCTTGGCGACGCCGAACGTATGCACCGGCTGGAGCGGGATGCCGATGGATTGGAAGATCTCGGGCGTGTAGGTGTGCGAGGCGGTGACGTTGGGCGAGAAACCGCGGCGCTTGTCGAGCCAGTACGACTGGCCGAACTCGCCGACGACCGAGTGGCCGGCGCGCAGTTCCTGCAGCACGACCTCGCGGACCTCGACAACGCGGGAGGCGAGGGCGTGGCCGGCCTGCCAGTACGCCTCGGTGAGCGCCTCGAGGTTGAGCGTGAAGGGCTGATTGCCCTTGAAGCGCACGAAGTCGAACTCGCTGGCCGGGAAGACGCCGGCCTCGATGGCCTCGGCGTTGGCGCGCTGCTCGGCGGCGGTGAGCTTGGTGAAGTAGCTCTCCCACGTTTCCGGCGTCACGCGGCAGACGTGCTGGATGGTGCGCAGGGCTCGATCGGCACGGGCGGCGAGCTTGCGGGCGAAGGCCTCGCGGGAGCCGCGGAAGTCGGTGTAGTAGATCTGCCACTGGCCGGTCTCGTCGTTGTAGGCCGGGGTGATGCCGCGCCCGGTGGAGCCGCGCGGCTCCTCGCCGAGGATGGCGACGCGGTAGTCTTCCCACGCCAGATCGAGCAGGCGGTGGCAGAGGTCGGAGACGAGGGTGCGCTCGTCGATGGCGAGGCGCTCGACGACCTTGAAGCCCTTCTGCTCGAGGGGCTTGATCTCCCACCAGAACTTGCGCGGGTCGGCGACGACGCCGCTGCCGATGGCCAGATGGGTGACCGTGGACTCGATGATGCCGGCCGGGAGGAGGTTGAGCTTGATGCCGCCGGCGGTGTGGCCGGAGTTGGCGCCGCCGTTGACCTTCAACACCACCGTGACGGGCTTGCCGCCGGGGGTGGCGCGGAGTTCTTCGACCACTTCGGAAATGAGGCGGCCCTTACCTTCGTCGCCGAAGCTGATGCCGACGTCGGCGATGATCTGGCTGGTGATGGGAGTGAGCATGGCGGCGGAAGAAATGCTGAGAGCGGATTGCGGATTGCGGAATGGCGGACGAGTCGGCGGCGGAAAGTGGATGGCTGGTGACAGCGCAGCGGAGGAAGAAAAGGGGCGGAAGGGCGCTTGGCGAGCGCGGAGAGCATTCGTCACGGTGGGGCGGTTGCTCCGGAACCGCCGAGGACGGTTCGGGAGAATATCCCTGCCTGCGGAGCCAGAGCAGGCGGGGCGCCGCTCAGGCGTTCGACTTGTGGGTCTTGATCTCGATGACGTCGTGCGGGGCGGCTTCGCGTTGGCCGGCGGGGGAGACGCGCACGTAGCGGGCGCGCTGGCGCAGGGCGGCGAGATTCGGGGCGCCGAGGTAGCCGAGGCCGCTCTGCACGCCGCCGATGAGCTGCCCGAGCATGTCGTCGATCGAACCGGAGACCTCCTTGAGGGCCTCGATGCCTTCGGCGGCGACCTTGCGGGTGGAGTCGTTCTTGTCGTGGCCGTAGCGTGCCGCGGAGCCGGCCTTCATGGCCGCGATGGTGCCCATGCCGCGGTACTGTTTGAAGAGCTTGCCGTCGATCTCGACGATCTCCCCGGGCGCCTCGCGGCAGCCGGCGAGCAGCCCGCCGCACATGACCGCGTCGGCGATGGTGAGGGCTTTGACGATGTCTCCAGATTTCACGATGCCGCCGTCGGCGATGAGGCGCACGCCCTTGGCGGCGGCGGCCTTGCTGGCGACGTGCAGGGCGGTGAACTGCGGGATGCCGACGCCGGCGACGATGCGCGTCGAGCAGATGGAGCCCGGGCCCTGGCCGACCTTGATGGCGTTGGCGCCGCAGTCGGCGAGGTACTCGACGCCGGAGCCGCTGGTGACGTTGCCGGCGATGAGGGTGAGGGTGGGGAACGCGTCGCGGATGAGCTTCACGGTCTCGCCGACGCCCTTGGTGTGTCCGTGGGCGGTGGAGACGGCGATGCAGTCGACGTGCTCGGCGACGAGGGCGGAGATGTGCGCGACGATCTTGTCGCGGTCGAGGGAGCCGTCGGCGCGGCGGACGGGGGAGACGGCGGCGCCGCACACGAGACGGAAGTCGGTGTCGCGGGCGGGCTTGCGCAGGGTCTTGGCCTCGGAGAGGATACGCTCGACGTCGGAGCTGGTGAGCAGGCCGCGCAGCTTTCCGGCGTCGTCGACGACGAGCATCTTGTTCACGCCGAGGTGCTCGTTGAAGAAACGGTCGGCGGCGCGGATGGGGTCGTTGCCGAGATCGCGGACATTGATGGTGAAGAGCTTTTCGCGCGGGGTCATCGACTCGGCGACGGACTTGGCGCGGTAGCGGTCCTTGACGACGTTGCCGCCGAGCAGGCCGACGAGGCGTCCGGCATCGTCGACGACCGGGAAGGCGCGGAAGTCGAAGTGTTTCTGCTCCACGAGCGCGAGCACGTCGGCGATGTGCTGCGTGGGCTGCACGGTGATCGGGTCCTGGATCATGCCGTGGACATGGCGCTTCACGCGGGCGACCTCCTTGATCTGGTCCTTCGGGGCCATGTTGTAGTGGATGATGCCGATGCCACCGTTGAGGGCCATGGCGATGGCCATGCGCGACTCGGTGACGGTGTCCATGTCGGCCGAGATGATCGGGACCTGGAGGCGGAGGGAATCGGAGAGGACGGTGGCGAGGTCGGTATCCTTCGGGAGGATCTCGGAGAAGAGCGTGGCCAGGGAGACGTCGTCGTACGTCAGGGCCATGGGCCGGTTGGCGGCGAAGAATTCGTCGGCCGGGAGATAGAAATTCGCGTCGGTGGCGGCGGTGAAGCTCATGGGCGAGTTTAACTTCGACGGGGACGGGAAGGGGTCAATGCGGATTTGCGGAGCGGAGCGGTTTGCGCTGCTGCCCCCGGGCATGGCCCCGAACCCGTGGGCGCACGGACGCCACTGGGCGGCGGCTAGCGTTGCGCGAGCGCCTGCAGCGGTGGAACACGCGTGGCGCGCAAGGCCGGGATCGCGCCGAAACCGATGCCGATGGCGAGGACCAGCGCCAGCGTGGCGGCGGTGGCGTTGAGGGACAGGGCGAGGGTCCAACCGGTCCCGCAGGCGACCGATGCGACGCCGACCCCGCCGAGCAGGCAGCCGGACGCCCAGCCGGAGAGAGCGAGCAGGCAGGACTCGGCGAGGAACTGGAGGAAGATCGCACGCGGCTGCGCGCCCACCGCCAAACGCAGCCCGATCTCGCCGGTGCGCTCGCGCACGGAGAGCAGCATCAACGCGAGCATGCACGCCCCGCCGACGACGAGCGCGACCAGCGCCAGCCCGGTGCCGTAGCGGCCCAGCGAGGCCGTGAGCTCGTTCTGGATGGCGCGGGTCTTGGCGGTGCTTTGCACGGCGAAATCGTCCGCGCCTCCGCCGGCACCGCGCCGGTGCCGGGCGCGCAGGAGGGCGGCGACGGCGGCCTCCGCCTCCTCGACCGCCGCCGGTTCCACGACCCCCACGTAGGCGGAGGTGAGCCACCGGGCGTTGAATACCCGGCGCAGCGCGGTGGCGAGCGGCACGAGCACCTGGTTGTCCTGGTCGGCGCTGTCGGTCGTGGCGCCTTTCGGGGCGAGCGTGCCGACGATCTCGAACGGCACCCCGCGGATGCGCAGCTCCCGGCCGACGGCATCGCCGGCGGGAAACAGTTCGCGCGCCACCGACGCGCCGAGCACCGCCACCCGGTGGGTTGCGCGCTCGTCGTCCACCGAGAGGAAACGGCCGGTCGCCAGCTCGAAACGGCGCAGCGACCGGTAGTCTGCGGTGGTGCCGCGGACCTTCGTCTTCACCGAAGCCCACCCGGCCTTCACGCGGAGGGAATCCTCGATGGCGGGGGCGACGGCGCGGATCTTCGGCAACACGGCGATCGCCGCGACATCCTCGGGTTGGAGCGTGGTGGCCCAGCCGGCGAATTGCCGGCGGGCCACCTGCGTCCTGATCGGCAGCGGTTTGACGAGGAGCAGGTCGGTGCCGAGCGCCTCGACGGCGCGCGCCATCTCCAGCTCGGCACCGTCGCCGATCGCCCGGGCGACGACGAAGGCGGCGACACCCGCGGCGATCCCCGACAGCGCCAGGGCCGTGCGCAACGGGTACGCCAGGAGCGGGTGGAGCGTGGAGCGGAGGTGGCGGCGGAGTTTCATCCTGATTTCTGCGGACGACAGAAGGTAACGAAGGAAACAAAGGTACCCGGACAAAGGGAGGCCTGTGCTCGCGCGATTCCGGCTTTCTTCGCGCCTGGGTGGCGGGATTCGTTGTGCCGCATGCTATAGTTCGGCTCCTTCGCCCTTCGTTCTCTTCGTTGCCTTTTGTCGGTTTCATCCGGGCCTTCATGGGTCAGCGCAGCGCATCCACCGGACGAAGCCGGGCGGCGCGCAGCGCCGGGACCACGCCCGCGAGCAGACCGGTGACCAGCGCCAGCGCCAGGCCGAGGAGCGCGACGCGCAGCGAGAGCACCGCCCCCAGGTCGAGGCGCCGGGCCACCAGTTGGGCCGCCGCGCTGCCGAGCAGGATGCCGAGGAGGCCACCGCCGAGCATCGTGAACGCACTCTCGGCGACGAACTGCCGGGCGATGTCGGCCGGGCATGCGCCGATCGCGCGGCGTACCCCGATTTCGGCCACGCGGGCGTTCACCGCGCCGGCCATCAGCGTGGCGGCGATGAGCCCCGCGACGAGCAGCACCACGACCGAGGCGAGCGGCAGGTACACCGTGACGATGCGCTGCATCTTGCCGAGGAGCTGGCGGACTTCGGAGGGCGTGAGGAGGGTGAAGTCGTCGGGCTGCCCCTGGAGCAGGGCGTGGCGCGAACGCAGCGCCTCCCGGATCTGCGCGGCGGCGGCCGCATTCTGCGCCGGGTCGCCGATCAGGAGTTTGGCGACGCTGATCGTGTCGACGTTGGCGAGCCGGCGCATGAGCGTGGAGACGGGTACGACGATCTCGTTGTCCCGGTCCATGCCGTGCAGGTCGGTGCCGAAGCGCTCGAGCACGCCGACGACCGTGAAGGGCACGGCGTCGACCATGATCTCCGCGCCCAACGGGTCAGCGCCGGCGAACAGATCGCGCACGAGTGTCTCGCCGATGAGGGCGACGCGCTCGCGGCGTTGGACGTCGGCGGCGTCGAAGAAACGGCCGCGCGACACGGTGCGAGCCCAGACTTTCCCGGCGCGTTCCGACTGCCCGAGCACGCGGGCCGTCGCCGTGTTTCCGGCACACCGCACGGAGGCGATCTGCACCTGCTGCGGGTCCCAGTCGACCACGGCGGGCACGGCGGCGGCCGCGGCGGCGATGTCGTCGATGGTGAGGCGGGCGGCGTCGGGCCGGGGGCCGTCGACCATTTGCATGCCGCCGGCGACGACGACGACCGAGGAGTCGCCGAAGATCTGCTGCACGGTGGTGAGCATCTTGCGACGGAGGCCCTGGCCGACATCGAGGACGAAGGTCAGAGCGGCCACGCCGACGAGGCTGCCGATCATGATGGAGGCGCTGCGCAGGCGGTGCCGGCGGAGCGAGCGGAGGCTGTCGCGGAGAAGGCGCGAGGGGCTCATCGGGTCTCCTCCCGGGCGGCGGTGTGGGCGAAGTCGCGGACCTCGTCGGAGGCGACGCGGCCGGCGTCGATGCGGATGACGCGCCGGGCGCGAGCGGCCACGCGTTGGTCGTGGGTGACGAGGATGACGGTTCGCCCGTTGCGGTTGAGGGCCTCGAAGAGGTCGAGGATGTCGTCGGCGGATTTCGGGTCGAGGTTGCCCGTGGGCTCGTCGGCCAGGAGGAGCGTGGGCTCGTTCACCAGTGCTCGGGCAATGGCGACGCGTTGCTGTTGTCCGCCGGAGAGCTCGGTCGGCTTGTGGTGCAGGCGGTCGGCCAGGCCGACGGCCTCCAGCGCCCTGCGCCCGGCGCCGGCGGGCGGCTCGTTGCCCGAGTAGAGCAGGGGCAGCTCGACGTTCTCCAACGCGCTTGCCCGCGGGAGCAGGTGGAACGCCTGGAAGACGAAGCCGAGATGCCGGTTGCGGAAACGCGCCTGCGCGGCGACGTCGAGCTGGGCGACGTCGGTCCGCTCGAAGCGGTAGCGGCCGGCGGTGGGCTGGTCGAGGGTGCCGATGATGTTCATCAGCGTCGATTTGCCGGAGCCGGAGGTGCCGACGATGGCGACGAATTCGCCGCTGGCGATGTGCAGCGACACGCCCGCGAGGGCGTGCACCGGAGCAGCGCCGGGGCGGGTGTAGGTTTTTTCGATGTCTTCGAGTTCGATCATGGTGAAACGGGGGTGCGGTCGGGGCGCGACGCGGCGTCGCCGGGAGACGGAGACGGGGCGATGCAGACGATGGCGGTCATCTCGGGCCGGAGGGTTCGGCCCGCCCGCGGCTCGAAGCGAAGCACGACGATGTAGTTGACGACGTTGTCGCGGATTTCCGCCTTCGGGTAGATGGCGGTGACGACGCCGGAGAATTCCTCCGCGCCGTAGGTGTCGACGGTGAAGGTCGCGCGCTGGCCCGGCTCGATCCGGCCGATGTCGGTCTCGTCGACGTAGGCCCAGACTTCGAGGCGGCGCAGATCGATCAGGGTCACGAACGTGGGGGCGGAGAAACTGGCGGAGACCGTCTCGCCCTCCTGCGTGGCGACGGAGGCGACGACGCCCCCGATCGGGGCGGTGATGACGGCGCGGTCGAGCTGGATCTGGGCGTAGTCGACGGCCGCCTGTGCCGCCGCGACCTGCTGCCCGGCCACGGCGTGTGCCCGCTCTGCCATGTCGAGGTCTCCGGCCGAGATCGCGCGGGCGGCGGCGATGGCGCGCTGGCGCTCCAGGTTCGCGGCGGCGTAGTGCAGCTCGGCGCGGGCGAGCCGGTGGTCGGCCACGGCCTTGGCGTGCAGTGCGAGCAGTTCGCGGTCGTCGAGTTCGGCGAGTCGTTGGCCCGCCGCCACCGTGTCGCCGACCTGGACATGGAGGCGGCGGACCACCCCGGAGAGTTGCGAGCCGACCCGCACCTCGGCGCCGACCTGCGGCTTGATCACGCCGGAGGCTTTGACGAGCCGCGCCGGGTCGGCGGTGGCGCTTTGTGCGACCGGCGCCGCTGCGGCGGGTGCCGCCGGCGCTTCGGCGGGAGCGGCCCGCAAGCAAAAGAGCGTGCCGAAGAGGAACGGCCCGAGCGTGAGGACTGACAGGTGCATCCTCATGGGCGGGACGTGCCGGCGGGGGAACGGCGGGTATCGAGAGGCTGGTGCATGCCGGCAGCGTGCACGGTGAAGCCGTAGTCACCTCCAGCGGAAAGGCGCCAAGGTGCTGCGGCGAAGGCGTGGCGGCGGATGCCGCCACGCGCCCGGGGCGCCCGTGAAACCGGCTACGCCAGCTGGGTGCGGTCGAGCGCGCGGTATTGGATCGCCTCGAGCAGGTGCGGGGCCTCGATGTGTTCGGCCCCGGCGAGGTCGGCGATCGTGCGCGCCACCTTCAGGATGCGGTCGTAGGCGCGGGCGGAGAGCGAGAGCTGGTGCATCGCGTGCTCGAGCAGGTCGCCGAGCATGGTGTTGTGCGCGCAGTGGCGGCGGATCTGGGCGGGTGTCATGCGGGCGTTGCTGTGCGTGCGCGTGCCGGCGAAACGCGCCTGCTGCACGGTGCGCGCGGCCTGCACACGGGCCCGGATCGCGGCGGAGCTTTCGCCCAGCCGGTCGGAGCGCAACTCGGCCACGGAGAGCGACGGCGCCTCGATGTGGAGGTCGATGCGATCGAGCAGCGGCCCGCTGACGCGGGCCCGGTAGCGCTGGATCTGGCTGGGCGAGCAGCGGCATTCGCGCTTCGCGTCTCCAAGATAACCACACGGGCACGGGTTCATGGCGGCCACGAGCATGAAGTTGGCGGGGAGGGTGACCTTGCCGGCGCTGCGGGAGATGGACACCTGGTTGTCCTCGAGCGGCTGGCGGAGGACCTCGAGGGCGGAGCGCTTGAACTCCGGCAGTTCGTCGAGGAAGAGCACGCCGTGGTGGGCGAGCGAGATCTCGCCCGGGCCGGGGATGGCGCCGCCGCCGATCAGGCCGACGTCGGAGATGGTGTGGTGCGGCGCGCGGAAGGGGCGGGCGAAGGTGCGCAGTTCGCCGTGGAGGGTGTGGCCGGCGGCGCTGTGGATGGCCAGCATCTCGAGGAACTCGTCGAGCTGCGGCGCTGGCATGATCGTGGGGATACGTTTCGCGATCATCGACTTGCCGGAGCCGGGCGGCCCGACGAGCAGGAGGTTGTGGTTGCCGGCCACGGCGATCTCGACGGCGCGGCGCACGGCCGCCTGGCCCTTGATCTCGGCGAAGTCGGGGGCGCCCTCGGGGTCGGCCTCCGGGGCCGGCGCGGTGGCCGGGAGCGGCGGGAGCGCGAGCTGGCCGGCGAGGAAACGCACGGCCTCGTCGAGCGTGCGGATCCGGTACACGGGTACACCGGCGACCAGCGCGGCCTCCTCGGCGGAGACGGGCGGCAGCACCACGCCGCGCTTGCCCAGCCGGCGGGCGAGCAGCGCCATGGCCAGCGCGCCGCGCACGGGCCGCGTGGTGCCGGAGGGCCCGAGCTCGCCGGCGATGAGGTAGTCGCCGATGGCGTCGGCGGCGAGCTGGCCGGTCGCCACGAGCATGCCCAGCGCGATCGGCAGGTCGTAGCAGGGGCCCTCCTTGCGCAGGTCGCCGGGGGCGAGGTTGATGGTGGTGCGGGTGCGCGGCGGGTGCAGCCCGCTGTTGGCGAGGGCGGAGCAGACGCGGTCGTCGGATTCCTTGACGGCGGCGTCGGGCAGGCCGACGAGGATGAGGCGCGGGTCGCCGGACTCCCCGGTGTTGACCTCGACCTGCACGGGAACGGCCTCGATGCCTTGGAGCGCGGCGGAGAAGATGGTGGCGAACATACGGCGACGGGGTGCGCGCCGGGGGGCTGGCGGGTAGTGGAATGCCGGAGCCGGCGGCGCGGGGCAAGCCGGGAAGCGCGAACGGTGACCGGTGGGCCGTGGACGGTGGGCGGTGAACGGTGACGGTGAATAGGCGCAGGACCGGTCTTTGACCGGCAGCTGTGGGCAAGCGATTGGGGGGCCGACTGGCGACTGAAACCGGAGGGCGTGGGTCGGCCTGTTGCACTCCCGTGCCGTGGTCCAGCGGGTACGCGGCAGGGGCGGTGGACGGGGCTGGTGGGACTGTGGCCGAGGGGCGGCGGCCGTGGGCGCGCGGCCCAGAAGGGGGTTGCCGGGGCGGGCGGGGCGGGCATCGTGGGCGGGCCCATGGGCAACCAGACTTCCAGCACCGCCAACCCGGCCGCCGCGCCGGCGGCCCGCGAGATGCCGCCGGCCGACTGGCCGCGCCCGCGGCTGGTGTTGGGACTGAGCGGCGGCATGGGATGTGGCAAGTCGACGGCGACACGGTTCTTCGCCGACTGCGGGTTCCGCACGGTCGATTGCGACCGGATCGTGCGCGACGAGTTGCTGCCGCGGGCCGAGATCGTGGCGGCCGTGGCGGCCCGCTTCGGTGCGGCGGTGGTCGGGGCCGACGGCCGGCTGGATCGGGCGGCGGTGGCGGCGCGGGTGTTTGCCGACGATGCGGACCGGCGGTGGCTGGAGGCGCTGCTGCACCCGCTGGTGCGGGCCTCGTGGCGGGCCGCGCTGGCCGGCGATCTGGCGGCCCGGTGGGTGGTGGAGGTCCCGTTGCTCTTCGAGAAGGGTTTGGAGAATTGGTTTGATTCCACCATCTGCGTGGCCACATCGTCCGCCCAGCAATTGTCACGGCTGCAGGCGCGCGGAGTCCCACCCGACCTCGCCGCCGCACGGATCGCCAAGCAGCTTCCGCTTCCCCGGAAAATCGCCGCCGCCGACTTCGTCCTCCTCAACGACGGGTCCCTCGATTTCCTCAAGGAACAGGTCGCTTCGCTCGCCGGCCGCTGGCTCTAGCGACACCACCGATCGTCCTCCCTGTGCCGCGCGCATGGCCGCCGGCCGTTTTCCCGTTCCGCAATGGAAACTCCCCGTTCGTCGAAAGACTCCGACAGCAGCGCTGTCCCTCCCGATTCCGAAGGCTCGGCCCCGAAGCGCCGCACCTCGCGCCTGACCCGTGGCAAGTCCACCGCCCCGCGTGGGCGCAAGAAGGCCGAGGCCGAGCCCGCCGCCCCCGCCCCGGAGCCCGAGTCGCAGCCGGAGGCGCCGCGCGCCGCCGTGCCCGAGGCGACACCGGATCGGACCCCGGAGCCAGCGTCCCGCCCGCCGGCGCATCAGGAGGTGTTGTCCTTCTCCCCCGACGACGAACCGCCACCGGCCGCGGAGCGTTTCTCCGAGCCCGCGGGCGAACCGTCCTCCATCGCAGCGCCGGCTGGCCCGGAGGCTTTCGTGCCGCAACCCGGCGAGGGCGGCCAACCGCAGCAGCCACCGGAGCCCGGCCAGGGCCAGGGCGGCGGGTTTCCGCCCGGAGGCAAACGTTTCGGCCGCGATTACTGGAAACAGCTCAAGCTCGAGAAGAAGAAGGCCAAGCTGCTGCGCCAGCAGGCGCAGGGCGGCCCGCCGGCCCCCGGCGGCCAGCCCGAGCAGGGCGGTGCGCCCGGCGGCGGCCAGTTCGAGCAGGGCAGTGGCGTGCCGTCGCGTCGTGGTGATCGTCCCGGCCGCGGCGAGCGCGGCGGCCGACACGAACGGGGCAACCGGTTCGAGCGCGAACGCGGCCCGCAGCAGCCGCCCCCGCCCAACTTCGTGCAGGTCACCGGCGACCTGCCGCCGGCCGAGCGCTTCGCCGACGTCGGCGCACTCGAGGCCACCGCCGCCGACATCGCCAGCGCGGGCGGCGAGCCGATCGCCATCAACGAGCTCGCGCCGCTCTCCCTCGCCGAGCTGGGCAACTTCGCCCGCCAGCAGGGTGTGACCTTCGACGGCGTGCCCAATCGGTACCAGATTCTCAAGGGCATCCTGCAGCACGCGGCGGCCCAGAAGCGGCCGATCGTCGACCGCGGCTGGCTCGACCTCACCGACCGCGGCCACGGCTTCATCGTGCACGCGCACGACAACTACCGGCTCTATCCGGACGACACGTTCGTGCCGGAGAGCCTCGTGAAGAAGTACGGTCTCAAGCGCGGCGTGCAGCTCGAGGTGCAGGTGCAGGCGCCGCAGGACAACGAGCGTTGCCCGGCCGCCGTGAAGATCGCCTCGGCGATGGGGCGCGCCCCCGAGCTGCTGGCGACCGTCACGCCGTTCGAGGAGCTCGAACCGTATTACCCGCTCAAGCGCATCCTGCTCGAGGTGCCCGGCGCCGAGTCGAAGGATATCTCCATGCGCCTGGTCGACATCGTCACGCCGATCGGCTTCGGCCAACGCGGCCTGATCGTGGCGCCGCCGCGCACCGGCAAGACGGTGCTGATGCAGAACATCGCCAACTCCGTCTCGGCCAACTTCCCCGAGGTGAAGCTGATTATCCTGCTCGTCGACGAGCGCCCCGAGGAGGTGACGGACTTCAAGCGCCACACCAAGGGCGAGGTCGTGAGCTCGACGTTCGACGAGTCGCCCGAGAGCCACGTGCACTGCGCCGAGATGGTCGTCGAGCGCGCGCGCCGCATGGTGGAGCAGGGCGAGCACATCGTCATCCTGCTCGACTCCATCACCCGCCTGGCCCGTGCCTACAACAACCTCACCGGCAACAGCGGCAAGATCGGCACCGGCGGCCTCGAGACCACCGCGCTGCAGAAACCGAAGCGCTTCTTCGGCTCCGCCCGCAACATCGAGGGCGGCGGCAGTCTCACCATCGTGGGCACGGCGCTCATCGACACCGGCTCCAAGATGGACGAGGTCATCTTCGAGGAGTTCAAGGGCACCGGCAACATGGAGCTCCACCTCGACCGCGACCTGGTCAACAAGCGCATCTTCCCCGCCGTGAACATGGACCGCTCCGGCACCCGCAAGGAGGAGCTGCTCTACCACCCCGACGAGCTCCAGCGCATCTTCTCGATGCGCCGCTCGATGCAGGGCCTGCCCGGCACCGAGGCGATGGAGATGGTCATCAGCCGTCTCAAGAAAACGAAGTCGAACGTCGAGTTCCTGATGGGGCTCAACCGCTGAGCCGGAGGGACCGCACGAGAGACCGCGTTCCGCGTCCGCCGTGCAAGCCACCGTCGAACACGTCGTCCGCCTGGCCGAGGAGCGCCACCTCCTCGGGCCGGAGGCCGCGGCGATCGTGCGGGGGCGGCTCCAGGTTCCGGCGGCCCGCCGGCCGCCGCTGATCGACCTGCTGGGCGAAGCGGGGGCGGTGCCCGTGGAGTCGGCGGTCGCGCTGCTGGGCGAGGCGCTGGCCCTGCCGGTGCTCGCCGCCGCGGAGCTGGCGCCGGAGCCGGCCGCCTTGGCCGCGGTCTCGCGC
>JAEWNN010000070.1 GCA_023457035.1 Verrucomicrobiota bacterium | reverse complement strand
CCCGAGGAGTTCGACGCCGACACGCCGTACTTCGACCGCATCGCCGAGCACGCCGTGCGCTCGGTGGGCGGGGCGCTCACGGCGCTCGACCACGCGCTGGCCGGCCGGCGGGCGTTCTCGTTGCTGCGGCCGCCGGGGCATCACGCCACGCGCAGCCGCGCGATGGGGTTCTGCTATCTCAACCAGGTCGCGATTGCGGCGCTCGAGGCGCGTCGCCGGGGCGTGGCGCGTGTGGCGGTGTGGGATTTCGACGCCCACCATGGCAACGGCACCGAGGAGATCCTCGCCGGCGTCGCGGGCACGCTCTACGTGTCCGTGCACCAGACGCCGTGCTACCCGGGCACCGGGCTGGCCTCGGAGGGCAACTGTCTCAACTTTCCGGTGGTGCCGCGGCTGCCGCGGGAGGCGTTGCTCGAGACGATGCTCCAGTCGTGGAACGCGCTGCTCGCCTTCCATCCCGACCTGGTGCTCGTCTCCGCCGGGTTCGACGCCTACGCCCGCGACCCGGTGGCGCAGCTCACCTTCGAGCCGGCCGACTTCGGCAGTCTCGGCCGCTGGGTGCGCGAGTCCGGCCTGCCCGCCGCCACCGTGCTGGAGGGCGGCTACAGCGCCGACCTGCCGCTGCTCGTCGACGCCTACCTCTCCGCCTGGGCGACCCCGCCCGTGCCGCCGCGCTGAGCGGCCCGTACGCCTTTTCCGAACGTGTCCCATCCCGAATCCTTCACCCTCGTCTCCCAGCCCGACCAGCTCGGGCCGCTGCTGGCCGCGATCGACCGCGCGACCGAGGTGTCCATCGACACCGAGGCGGACAACCTCTTCCGCTACCGCACGCGCGTGTGCCTGATGCAGATCTACGCGGCGGGCGAGACGTTCCTGCTCGACCTGCTGGCGGAGGTGCCGCTCGACCCGCTGTGGGCGCGCCTCAAGCACAAGCACCTCATCATGCACGGCAGCGACTACGATCTGCGGCTCCTGTACGAGGAGTACGGTTTCGTGGCGACGTCGCTCTTCGACACCATGCTGGCGGCGCAGCTGCTCAATCGCCCCCGCTTCGGGCTGGCCTCGCTGCTCCAGGACCATTTCGGCGTGACGATGTCGAAGGAGGGCCAGAAGGCCAACTGGTCGAAGCGGCCGATCGCCGACAAGCTGCTCACCTACGCCACCAAGGACGTGCTCTACCTGCCGCGCCTGCGCGACCTGCTGCTGGCCGAGCTCGAACAGCACGGCCGGGTGGACTGGCTGCGGCAGAAGTGCGACTGGCAGATCCGTGCCGGCCTGGGCGGCTTCCCCAAGCCCGACGAGAACTCCTGGCGGATCGGGAAATCCGAGCATCTGCGCAGCCGCGGGCTGTGTGTATTGCACGATCTGTGGCACTGGCGCGAGCAGCAGGCCGAGCGGATCGACACGCCGCCGTTCAAGGTGGTGGGCAACGACCTGCTCCTGCACCTCGCCGCCGCGGCCGACCATGGCGAGGCGCTCGACGCCTTCGATCGCGTGCACCTGGGCAAGCGCGAGCGCCTGCGCGACGGCTTCGAGCGCGCGCTGCGCGCCGGGCTCGACCGCGATCCGGCCACGTTGCCGCGCCGCCGCAGCAACGGGGGCGACCGCCAGCCGCTCAACGCCCGCGAGCTCGAGCGCCAGGAGCGGATCCGCGAGGCGCGCGACCACGAGGCGAAGCGGCTCAACCTCGACCCCACGCTCATCGCCAGCCGGGCCCAGCTCACCCAGCTCGCCCGCGAGCCCGAGAAGCTCGGCGAGATCCTGCTGCCCTGGCAGGCCCGGTTGCTCGAAGGCTGCGCGGCGCTGCGCGCCGGCGCGGAGTGAGACACGGCAGAGGTCCGATGGGTCGCATAGGACCTATGGGACCTACATGGCCCATCGCAAAACAACGCCCGCTCCCTGAGAGAGGTGGGCGTTGTTTTGCGATGGGAGGACCGGAGCTGAGTGGCCCGGCTGCGACGCGAGTCCCAGATGGTGCGCCGCGGAGGTGGGGGCTGAAGCACCCCACCACGACCTGAAGCGCGGGTGAAGCGGCTCAGCCCGGTGGCGATCGCCCTTGCCAAGCGGTGCGAGCTCGCACCCTACGCCGGCGGCGGGCGGCTCAGCGCTGCACGCGGGCGCCGCCGCCGGACATGAGCTTCTCGACCTCCTTGCGCGTGGCCATCGAGGTGTCGCCGGGGGTCGTGGACGCGAGCGCGCCGTGGGCGGCGCCGTAGTCGACGGCCTTCTGCGGGTCGTTGGCGGAGAGGAAGCCGTACTGCACGCCGGAGGCGAAGCTGTCGCCGCCGCCGACGCGGTCGAGGATCTCGAGCTCCGGGTACTTGCGGCTCTCGTAGAACTTGCCGTCGTGCCAGAGGATGGCGGACCAGTCGTTCTTCGTCGCGGTGATGACGCGGCGCAGGGTGGTGGCGGCCACCTTGAAGTTCGGATACTCCTGCACGGCGGTCTCGATCATGGCCTTGAAGGCGTCGGTCTCGATCGTGGAGAGGTTGTGGTCGGCGCCCTTGACCTCGAAGCCGAGGGAGGCGGTGAAGTCCTCCTCGTTGCCGATCATCACGTCGACGTACTTGGCGATCTCGCGGTTGACCTCCTGGGCCTTCTTGAGGCCGCCGATGGATTTCCAGAGCGAGGGGCGGTAGTTGAGATCGTAGGAGACGATGGTGCCGTGCTGCTTGGCGGCCTTGACGGCCTCGATGACGACCTCGGCGGTGGTGGCCGAGAGGGCGGCGAAGATGCCGCCGGTGTGCAGCCAGCGCACGCCGAGCTTGCCGAAGATGTGCTGCCAGTCGAAGTCGCCGGGCTTGATCTGCGAGGCGGCGGTGTTGCCGCGGTCGGAGACGCCCACGGCGCCGCGCACGCCGAAGCCGCGCTCGGTGAAGTTGAGGCCGTTGCGGATGGTGCGGCCGATGCCGTCGTCCTCGCGCCACTGGATGAAGTCGGTGGCGACGCCGCCCTGCATGATGAAGTCCTCGACGAGGTGGCCGACCTCGTTGTCGACGAAGGCGGTGCAGACGGCGGTCTTCAGGCCGAAGCATTTGCGCAGGCCGCGCGAGGTGTTGTATTCGCCGCCGCCTTCCCAGGCGGTGAAATGGCGGGTGGTGCGGATGCGGCCCTCGCCGGGATCGAGGCGGAGCATGACCTCGCCGAGCGAGATCTGGTCGAAGGCGCACTGGGCGGCGGGCTTGAGAGGAAGACTCATGGGTAGCGGAATACGGATGCGGATTGCGGAATCGGGAAGGCGGGAAAGGGAGGGCCGCGGGCGCGGTCGGAGCGGAGACGATTACTGAAAAAGGAAACGGTGGGGAGGGTCAGGCCGTCGGACGGTCAAGGTTGACCGCCCCGTTGCGGGGCGCTCGCTCAGGTCTTGGCCGGCAGCGAACGGCCGTCGCGCCAGGTGCCCTCGACGTAGGTGGTCGTCGGGATGGCGGGGATGCCGTATTTGTTCTGTTGGAGCTGGCCGGCCAGGAGCTCGACAGCGAGGCGGCCGACCTCGGTGTGGTTCTGGACGATGCCGGCGGTCTTCCCGCTGAGGTCGTCGAGGAAGATGTCGACGAAGGCGATGTCCTTGGGGACCTGCAGCCCCATCTCTTTGAACGTGGCGGTGACGAACTCGGTCTTGCCGAGCAGGACCTCGGGCCGGTGCCGGCGGATCCAGGCGGCGAGCGGCTCCTTGTTGGGCATGAGGTAGGGCGGGATCCGGTCGGCCGGGGCGAGGGTCTGTTGCTCCCAGATGAAGCCCGCCTGCCAGAGGTGGTCGACGGTGATGTCCCAGCCCTCGTCCATGATGAAGCCGATGCGGCGGTAGCCGCGTGCGATGGTCCGCTGCATCGCCAGGCGGATGATCTGGAGTTGGTCGTTGGTGACGACGGGCAACTGTGGCTCGTGCGGGAAGTAGTCGATCTTGACGGCGGCGAAGCGGCTCCAGTCGAACTGGAGGGCGACGTCGATCTCGCGGACATGGGAGGCGATGATGACGCCGTTGATGCCGCGGGTGTGCAGGATGCGGCTGAGCCGCCCGTGGGTGAGGCCGGGCTCGCGCATCCAGAAGTGCTCGAGGTTGTAGCCGAGCTCCTTGGCGCGGGCGGTCGCGCCGTCGAAAAACTGCGGATGCGCGGTGACCTCGCGCCAGCCCAGGCGGGTGTTCCAGTTGGTGACGTAGGCGAGGGTGGGGGGGCTGCGCCGGGCGGCGGCGCCGCTGCGGTAGGCGACCAGCGCCTGGAGCATCGGATCGGGGGCGTAGCCGAGCTGGTCGGCGAGCGTGCGGATGCGTTCGCGGGTGGCGACGGGCAGGCGCGGGCTGTTGCGGAGGGCGAGCGAGACGGTCGTCACGTGCACGCCGGCCTTGGCGGCGATGTCGGCGAGGGTGACGCGGGGGCGGTTCATGGGGTGGGAAAGAGAACAGGCCGGGGCGAAAGTGCAATTCTACCGTTAGCATTCTTGGTCGATTGAGCGGGGGGGGGCGCCCCGTTCGACTGGATTGACATATCCCGAACCATCCCCCGATTTTTTCCCCCGTTTGAACCTCCCATGAAAAAGAAAAGCAGCTCTTTCTTCAAGACGCCCGCCATCGCCTACGAGGGCCCGCAGTCCGCGAACGCGCTCGCGTTCAAGCACTACAACCCGGACGAAGTCGTCGACGGCAAGACGATGGCCGAGCACATGCGCTTCTCCATCGCGTATTGGCACGCCTTCCGAGGCGTGGGTGCCGATCCGTTCGGCCCCGGCACGATCGTGCGTCCCTGGGAGTCGGGCAAGGACCCGGTCGCCGTGGCGCTGAAGCGCATGGATGCCGCCTTCGAGTTCTTCCAGAAGATCCGCGCGCCGTTCTGGTGCTTCCACGACCGCGATATCGCCCCCGAGGGCAAGACGCTGGCCGAGACCAACAAGGCGCTCGACAAGGTCGTCGCCCACGCGAAGGAGCTGCAGAAGGCCACCGGCATCAAGCTGCTCTGGGGCACCACCAACGCCTTCGGCAACCCGCGCTTCATGTGCGGCGCCGCCACCAATCCCGACGCCCACGTCTTCGCCTACGCCGCCTCGCAGATCAAGAAGGCCCTCGAGGTCACCCTCGAGCTCGGCGGTGAGAACTACGTTTTCTGGGGTGGCCGCGAGGGCTACGAGACCCTGCTCAACACCAACCTGAAGCGGGAGCAGGAACACCTCGCGATCATGCTCCAGATGGCGGTCGACTACGCCAAGGCGATCGGCTTCAAGGGCCAGTTCCTCATCGAGCCCAAGCCGAAGGAGCCCACCACGCACCAGTACGATTTCGACTGCGCGACCTGCATCGGCTTCCTTCGCACCTACGGTCTGCACAAGCATTTCAAGTTCAACATCGAGACCAACCACGCCACGCTCGCCGGCCATACCTTCCAGCACGAGATCGAGGTCGCCGCGGCGGCCGGCATGCTCGGCTCGATCGACGCCAACTCCGGCAACCTCCTCCTCGGCTGGGACACCGACCAGTTCAACACCGACGTCAAGGAGCTCACGCTGGCGATGACCTCGATCCTCAAGGCCGGCGGCCTCGGCACCGGCGGCTTCAACTTCGACGCCAAGCTCCGCCGCCCGTCCGTCGACATGGACGACCTCTTCCACGCCCATATCGGCGGCATGGATGCGTACGCCCTGGCCTTCAAGAACGCCAAGAAGATCCTCGCCGACGGCAAGTTCGAGGCCTTCGTCAAGGAGCGTTACGCCTCCTTCGACACCGGCTTCGGCAAGGACATCGAGAAGAAGAAGATCGGCTTCAAGGAACTCGAGCAGATCGTGCACAAGCTCGGCGAGCCGACCCTCAAGTCCGGCAAGCAGGAGTACCTCGAGAACCTGCTCAACACCTACCTGCACGGTTGATCCCGGCGCCGTCAGGCGGAGCCCCCCGCGATGACCTCGACCAACCCCACCGTCGAAAGCTACCACACGCAGCACGCCCCGTTCGGGGCGTTTGCGAGCTTCTCGATCGGGTTGGTCGGCAGTCCCGGCGGGTTCGGCCAGTCGCTGCGCGGTGCGGGCCGGCAGAATGTGTATGTCGGATACCGCGCCGGCGCCGCGGGTGCGGAGTGGCGGATGCTGCCGTTCTTTCGTCCGCCGCAGTCGAACGAGGGCGCCTTCACCGGCGCCGATCCGAGCAACTCCGTCGCCCCGTCCGGCTTCCGGATGCTGGAGCCCGCGCAGTACGAGCGCACGCTCGGCTGGGCCAGTGACACCTGGCGCGCCGAGGGCGGCCGCTTCGGCTTCGGCCTCCTTTCCCCTTTCTCGCAGCTGCCCGACCCCGCGACCCTCTCGCGCCCGGCAGCCCGCTTCGCGCTCGCCCCGGTCGTCATCGGCTGGATCGAGTTCGACAACCGGACCGGGAAGGCCCCGGTCGAGATGATGTTTGGCGTGGGCGAGCTGGATCGCCTGCAACGGCCCGTGCAGGATGCAGGACTCAACCTGCCGGGTTTTGCTGTCGGTCCGGATTTCGGCTACGCCACAGCGCGCTCCTCCGCCGTAGGACAACGGCTTGGGTTTGATGTTTTCGCTCCCAAGTTCCGAGATTACCGGGGGGTACATGTTATCGGCGGGGAGAGCGCGCTAACTTTCACGGTACCGGCCGGCCGGCGGAAACGTTTCCCGCTCGTGCTGGGCTTCTTCCAGGGCGCCGACGTCACCACCGGCCTCCCGGCGCATTACGCCTACGCCCAGTTCTTCAAGAACCTCGAGGACGTGCTTGCGCATGGCCTGAAGCATCGCGCGGCCTACGAGAAGATCGCCGCCCAGCGCGACCGCGAGCTCGCGAAGGCGAAGCTCGACGCCGACCAGAAGTTCCTCCTCGCGCAGGCCGCCCACAGCTACCTCGGCAGCACCGAGCTGCTCTGGCACAAGGGCAAGCCGCTCTGGGTCGTGAACGAGGGTGAGTACCGGATGATGAATACGTTCGACCTCACGGTCGACCAGCTCTTCTGGGAGCTGGAGTGGACGCCCTGGGCTGTGCGCAACGTGCTCGACCAGTTCGTCGAGCGCTACTCGTACACCGACAAGATCGTCGTCGGCGGCAAGCTCGTGCCCGGCGGCATCTCCTTCACGCACGACATGGGCGTGCTGAACCACTTCACCCCGCCCGGCCACTCCAGCTACGAGTGCGACCATCTCCACGGCTGCTTCAGCCACATGACGATGGAGCAGCTGCTCAACTGGGTGCTCTGCGCGGTGACCTACGCCGAGAAGACCGGCGACGTGAAGTGGCTGCGCCGCCGCCAGGCCGTGCTGCTCGCCTGCGCCGAGAGCATGCGCCGCCGCGACCACCCGAATCCGAAGCTTCGGGACGGCATCATGAAGCACGACAGCTCCCGCTGCGGGCTCGACGGCGCCGAGATCACCACCTACGACAGCCTCGACGTCTCCCTCGGGCAGGCGCGCAACAACCTCTACCTCTCCGTCAAGACGCTCGGCGCCTGGGTCCTGCTCGAGCAGGCCTTCAAGCGCCTCGGGCTGAAGGACGACTCCGCCGCCGCCCGCGCCACCGCCGATCTGCTCGCGCGGACGGTCGCCACAAAGTTCGAGCCCGACACGCAGTCGTTCCCGGCCGTCTTCGAGCAGGGCAACCGCTCGCGGATCATCCCGGCCGTCGAAGGCTTCGTGTATCCACTCTACCTCGGCATCAAGGACGCCACCGACCGCCGGGGCCGTTTCGCCGAGCTGCTCGACCTGCTCTCCCGGCACCTGCGCGGCATCCTCGTGCCCGGCGTCTGCCTCGACGGCAAGTCCGGCGGCTGGAAGATGAGCAGCACCAGCACGAACACCTGGTTCAGCAAGATCGCGATCTCGCAGCATGTCGTGCGCGAGCTCTTCCCCGAGGCGATGACCGAGGCCGCCCGGGCCGCCGACCGCGTGCATGCCGACTGGCAGCGCCGCCCCGGCTGCGGCGAGCACGCCATGTGCGACCAGATCAACAGCGAGACCGGCATCGTCTGCGGCAGCCGTTACTATCCGCGTGGCGTGAGCACGATCCTGTGGCTGCGCGAGTGATCGTGCCGGCCGCTCGTCCGGTTTCGTCCATTTTGCTTACCCAAACCCCAAACTCCGCATTGTGCCCATGAGCCACGTTTCCCAGCGCCTCTCTTTTCGGGAGAAGGCCGGCTATTCACTCGGTGATGCCGCGACCAACTTCTTCTTCCAGGCCATGATCATGTACCAGACCACGTTCTACACGGACGTGATGGGCGTGTCGGCCGCCGCCATCGGGGTCCTCTTCCTGGTGGTGCGCCTGCTCGATGGGGTCTTCGACCCGGTGATGGGCATCGTGGCCGACCGCACCAACACCCGCATGGGCAAGTTCCGCCCGTGGGTGCTCTGGACGGCTCTGCCGTTCGGCCTGATCCTCTGGCTCGCGTACACCGTGCCGTCGTTCGGCGGCAGCGGGAAGCTGATCTACGTCTGCGTGACGTACACGCTGTTGATGATCGTCTACTCGGCGAACAACACGCCGTATTCGGCGCTCAACGGGGTGATGACCGGCGATGTGAGCGAGCGTACCAGCCTGGCGCAGTACCGTTTCGTCGCCGCCATGGCCGCCACGCTGGTGGTGCAGGGCATGACCCTCCCGCTGGTCGACAAGTTTGGCGGCGCCGACAAGGGCCACGGCTACTCGGTCACCTTCGGCATCTTCGGCGCGCTGGCGGTGGTCTTCTTCATCGTTGCGGCCTTCGTCTCGAAGGAGCGGATCAAGCCGGACCCGAGGCAGAAGAGCTCGGTCAAACAGGACATCAGCGACGTGTTCCACTGCCGCCCCTGGGTCGTGATGTTCGTGATCACGCTGTGCATCTTCACCACGCTGGCCCTGCGCGGCAGCGGAATGTACTACTATTTCTCGTACTATGTCGACAAGGGCGCGCTGCTCGAGTTCGTCAACCGGCTCGGCCTCGGCACTGTCGATGTCGCCCAGGCAGGCTGGGGCGTGCGCCTGCTCGATTCGTTCGGCTTCATCATGAACAAGGAGGCGTCGAACGTGACCTCCGTCGGCTTCAGCATCTTCAACATGGCGGGCAACCTCGTGACCATCGTCGGGGTGCTCATGTCGAAGGCGCTCGCCGAACGTTTCGGCAAGAAGACGGTGTTCACCGCCGGTGTGCTGGGCACCGCCCTCGTGACCGCCGCGATCTATTTCGTTCCGGCCAACGGCATCTTCACCTTGCTCCTGCTGGGCCTGCTCTGGCCCGCCTGCTATGGCCCGACCATCCCGCTGCTCTGGGCGATGATCGCCGACGTGGCGGACTACTCCGAGTGGAAGACCGGCCGCCGCGCGACCGGGTTCGTCTACGCCGGCGTCGTCTTCGCGCTCAAGGCCGGCCTGGGCTTCGGCGGCGCGATCATCGGCGGTCTGCTGACCTACTACGGTTATGTGGCCAACCAGGCCCAGACGCCGACGGCGCTCGAGGGTATCCGACTGAATGCGACCGTCTGGGCTTCGGTCCCCTTCTTTCTCGCCGCGCTGGCGCTGCTTTTCTACCCGATCACCAAGAAGCTCAACCTCGAGATTCAGGACGAGCTTGCGGATCGACGGAAAAAGTTCAGCGAGGCTTGAGCGTATGCCTCTGCGTCGCCTCGCCCTCGTCTCCGTTCTCCTCGCGTCGGTTGTCTTCGCCGCCTGTGTGCCGCCCCCGGCGGCGGCCCCCGAGGGGGGCGCTTTCGCCACCGGTCGGCATCGTAACCTTTTCACCGAGCTCCTCGGCAAATCCGACGCCGAGGTGCAGGCCAAGATCGACGCCGCCTGGGCGCATTTCTTCGAGGGGCGCGACGCGGACCAGCGGCTCTTCTATCCCGTCGGCGACGATCGGGCCTACATCGCCGACATCGGCAGCCAGGATGTGCGCAGCGAGGGCATGTCCTACGGGATGATGCTCGCGGTGCAGTTGGACAAGCGCGCCGAGTTCGACCGCCTCTGGCGCTGGGTGAAGGCGCACATGTACCACGCCGAGGGGCCGCGCCGCGGCTACTTCGCCTGGCAATGCAACTTCGACGGCACCCACATCGACCCCGGCTCCGCCAGCGACGGCGAGGAGTGGTTTGCGATGACGCTGCTCTTCGCCGCGAACCGCTGGGGCGCGACACCCGGCGACATCGACTATGCCGCCGAGGCGCAGGCGATCCTCGACGCGATGCGCGACAACGACCGCGGCGGCGCCATCACGGCGATCTTCGACCCCGCGCAGCGCCAGGTGGTCTTCGCCCCGACGGCCGAGGCCAGCCGGTTCACCGACCCCTCCTACCACCTTCCGTTCTTCTACGAACTCTGGGCGCGCTGGGATCGTTCGGCCGAAGGCCGGAAGTTCTGGGCCGAGTGTGCGACCGTCAGCCGCGCCTATTTCCGCAAGGCTGCGCATCCGCAGACCGGACTCATGTCCGAGTACGCGCACTTCGACGGGCGTCCGGTCGCGGGGGAACGGGGCGACTTCCGCTACGACGCGTGGCGCACGCTCGCGCATGTCGCGCTCGACCACGCCTGGTTCGCCGCCGATCCGTGGCAGAAGGAGCAGAGCGATCGCGTGCTGCGCTTCCTGCTTTCCCAGGGCGATTTCATCCCCGACCGCTACACCCTTGAGGGCAAACCCGTCTCGACGGACGACTCGATCGGCCTGTTCGCCATGGCGGCTGTCGCCGGCTTGGCTGCCGACCCCGCGTTGGCGCGCCCGTTTGTGCAGCGTCTCTGGGACGCGCCGCCGCCCGAGGGAAAATGGCGTTACTACAACGGTCTGCTCTACTTCCTCGCCCTGCTCGAGGCCGGCGGCCGGTTCCAGATCATCGCACCAGCCGGCGCGCAGCGCTGAGTTTTCGGAGCGACAGAAGGTAACGAAGACAACGAAGCGCAGAACGTGGCGCCGGCCAGTCCGGCTTTCCGAGACCTTCGTTCTCTTCGTTGCCCCCTGTCGGTTCGTCGGCTCGGGGCTCTCCGAGTGGCTCTGATTCGCTCCTCCCTATGCATCCTCTCAAATCCACGCTTCTCGGTTGTGGGCTGGCGCTGACCGCCTCCATTTCCGCGGCCGAGCCCGCTGTGCCCGCCTTCGCATCCGGCCGCTACCGCAACCTCTTCGCCGAGCACCTCGGCAAGACCGAGGCCGAACTCGACGCCAAGCTCGCTGCGGTCTGGCGTCAGTTCACCATCGGTGATCCCGCCACGGAGCGCCTCTTCTACACCACGGCCGACGGGATGACCTACCTCCCCGACATCAAGCACGCGGATGTGCGCAGCGAGGGCCAGTCCTACGGGATGATGCTGGCCGTGCAGATGGACAACCGCGCCGAGTTCGACCGGATCTGGAAGTGGACGAAGCGCTACATGTTCAACGCGGAGGGCCGTTTCGCCGGCTACTATTCCTGGCAATGCCGGTTCGACGGCTCCCGGATGAGCGACGGCCCCGCCAGCGACGGTGAGGAGTGGTTTGTGATGGCGCTCTTCTTCGCCGCGCACCGCTGGGGCAACGGCGAGGGGATCTTCAACTACGAAGCCGAGGCGCAGGCGCTGCTCCGTCACATGCTCCACAACAACGAGGGCGGCGACCCTGCCGTCGTCACCCCGATGTTCGACCGGCAGGAGAAGCAGATCGTCTTCGTGCCCGTCGGCCGCGGCAGCCAGTTCACCGATCCGTCCTACCACCTGCCGGCGTTCTACGAGCTCTGGGCGCGCTGGGCCGCCGATCCGGCCGACCGCGCCTTCCTGTCCGAGGCCGCCGAGGTCAGTCGCAAACACTTTCGCGCCGCCGCGCACCCCGTGACCGGCCTGATGCCCGACTACGCGCATTTCGACGGCACCCCGGTCCCCTTCGGCGGCCATGGCGACTTCCGCTTCGACGCCTTCCGCACCATCGGCAACGTCGCGCTGGACTGGTCGTGGTTCGGCAAGGACCCGTGGCAGATCGAGCAGAGCAATCGTGTGCTGGCCTTCCTCGCCGCGCAGGGACCGAACTGCCCCAACAACTTCACCCTCGACGGCAAGCCGCTCACCGGCGAGCACTCGCCCGGGCTCTTCGCCATGGCCGCCGTCGGCGCTCTCGCCGCCGACTCGCCCGACGCGGAGCTCTTCGTCGAACGGCTCTGGAACATGCCGCCACCGAGCGGTATCGAACGGTACTACGACGGTCTGCTTTACTTTCTCGCCCTGATGCAGGTTGGTGGGCGCTACCAGATCCACGCCCCACGCACCCCGTAGTTGCCGATCCGCCGTGGCACGGTTCTCCAGCTCCGTGTCCTGAGTATCCCAACCTTTTTCTCCATGAAACTCCGCCTGCTGCTCCGCTGCCTGCTGCCTTTGATCATTGCCGCCGCCCCGCTCGCCCGTGCCGAGGACGGCTACCGTCTCTGGCTGCGCTACGAGCCCGTCGCCGACGAGGCCCTGCGCGCCGCCTACACGCAGGCGCTCGGCCGGGTGTCCTTCGAGCTGCCGGAGGGCAGGGCATGGTCGCCCACGCTCATCACGGCCGTGAGCGAGCTGCAGACGGGCTTGTCCGGCCTGCTCGGACGAAAGCTCGCCATCGACACGGTGGCGGAGCCGCTCGCGCAACCGGTCCCCGGTGGGGACGAGGCCTACTCGATCCGGTTGGAACAGGGGAGTGCCCCGCGCGTGGTGATCGCCGCCAATCGCGACGTCGGCGCGATCTACGGTGCTTTCGCCCTGCTGCGCCAACTCCAGACCGCGCGGCCGGTGGCGGAGCTCGATGGGCTCGCCGGCGCTCCGCGCATCAAGCGCCGCATGCTCAACCACTGGGACAACCTCACCGGCACCGTCGAGCGCGGGCAGGCCGGCCACTCGCTCTGGAAATGGTTCGAGCTGCCCGAGGTCGTCGACCCCCGCTACGTCGACTACGCCCGCGCCTGCGCCTCGGTCGGCCTCAACGGCACCGTGCTCAACAACGTCAACGCCAACGCCACCATCCTCACCGCGCCCTACCTGAAGAAGGTCGCCGTGCTGGCCAACGTCTTCCGCTCCTACGGTGTCCGCGTTTATCTCACGGCCCGCTTCAGTGCCCCCAAGGAGATCGGCGGCCTGCCCACGGCCGATCCGCTCGACCCGGCGGTTGCCGCATGGTGGCGCGACAAGGTCGCCGAGATCTATCGCCACGTGCCCGATTTCGGCGGCTTCCTCGTGAAGGCCAACTCGGAGGGCCAGCCCGGCCCGCAGGATTATGGCCGCACCCATGCCGAGGGCGCCAACCTGCTCGCCGACGCGCTCGCGCCGCACGGCGGCGTGGTGATCTGGCGCGCGTTCGTCTACAGCCACGAGGCGCCCGACGACCGGCACAAGCAGGCCTACACCGAGTTCACGCCGCTCGACGGCACCTTCCGGCCCAACGTCTTCGTGCAGGTGAAGAACGGCGCGATCGACTTCATGCCGCGCGAGCCGTTCCACCCGCTCTTCGGCGCGATGCCGCGCACGCCGCTCGCGCCCGAGCTGCAGATCGCCCAGGAGTACCTCGGCGGCGCGCTCCAGCTCGCCTTCCTCGCCCCCATGTGGAAGGAAACTTTGGATGCGGACACCTTCTGCGCCGGCGCCGGCTCGACCGTCGCGCGGGTCGTCGACGGCTCCGTCGATCAGCATGCGGACTCCTGCATCGCCGGCGTCGCCAATACCGGCGATGTGCGCAACTGGACCGGTCATCCGCTCGCCGCCGCCAACTGGTACGCCTACGGCCGCCTCGCCTGGGACCACACGCTTTCCTCGCAGTCCATCGCCGACGAGTGGACGCGGATGACGTTCGGCAACGATGCCGAGGTCGTGCGCACCGTCGCCACCATGCTGCTCGCCTCGCACGAGACGGTGGTGAACTACTCGATGCCGCTCGGGCTGCACCACATCATGGCCGAGGGCCACCACTACGGCCCCGGCCCCTGGGTCGCCCAGTCCGGCCGGCCCGACTGGACCTCCGTCTACTACCACCGTGCCGACGAGCGCGGTGTCGGCTTCGACCGCACGGCCACCGGCTCCAACGCCGTCGCCCAGTACCGGCCCGAAGTCGCCCAGCTCTTCGGCGATCCCGCGCGCTGCCCGGAGGGATTTCTGCTCTGGTTCCACCACGTGCCGTGGGATCGGCCGCTCGCCTCCGGTCGCACGCTCTGGGACGAACTCGCGCTGCGGTATCAGGCCGGCGTGGACGACGTGGGCGGCTGGCGCAAGGCGTGGGCGGCGATCGCCGGGCTCATCGACCACGAGCGTCACACTCATGTCGAACAGTTGCTCCGTCGGCAGGAGAAGGACGCGGCGTTCTGGCGCGACGGCTGCCTGCTCTATTTCCAGACGTTCTCGCAACGTCCGCTGCCCGCCGGGGTCGAGCCGGCC
>JAEWNN010000069.1 GCA_023457035.1 Verrucomicrobiota bacterium | reverse complement strand
GGCCTGGTCGGCGCGGGCGGCGGCGACGGCATGGGCGGCGTCGGCGGTCTCGAGGTCGCGGGCGGCGGTGACGTCCTTGCTGCGGAGCTCCTGCTGGCGGGCGAGCTCGAGGCGCGCGCGGTCGCGGTCGGCCTCGGCGCTGCGCAGCGCGGCCTTGGCGGTGGCGAGTTCCTGGGGACGCGAGCCGGCAAGGAGGTCGGCGAGGGTGGCCTCGGCGGCGGCGAGCTCGGCGCGGCGGAGGGCCACCGTCTGCTTCTGCTCGGTGTCGTCGAGTTGGGCGATGGGTTGGCCGGCGGCGACGCGCTCACCTTCGGAAACGAGGCGGGCGGCGACGCGACCGGGGATCTTGAAGCCGACCTGGGCGTCGACGGCCTCGATGTTGCCGGAGAGGCGGATCGCGGTGTCGGTGCTGTCGGTTCGGTGGCAGGCGCCGAGCAGGAACGCGAGCGCGGCGAGGAGGCCGAGCGCGGCGGAGCGCGGGCGGCAGTTAGCGGGAAGGACCGTTTTCATAGGCTTTGCGGCCGGCGGGCGTGAGGATGCCGGTGAAGACGACGGTGAGCACGCGGTCGATGACCTCGTGCGGCGGGAGCCCATGGCGGTCGAGCGCCGCGGGGCGGAGCAGCCCTTGGACGGTGGTGAGCACCATCTCGGAGATGAAGGCGGGGTCGAGTTCGCGCCGGATGATCCCGGTGGCGACTCCTTCGGCGAGCAGCTTGCCCCAGATCTGCGGCAAGATCTCGGCGCGGACGGACTCCATGCGGGCGAAGAGCGCAGGGTGATGCCGCTCGAGGTCGCGAAGGAAGGCGGGCGAGATCTCGCTCATTTGGCGTACGATGAACGCCATCATGCGGTGGGCGCGATCGAGGACGGGCACGCTCTCGTCCTCGGCGAGGGCCTTCATGCCGGCGCGCACCTCGGCGATCTTCGACTCCATCATGTGGGAGATGAGCGCCTCCTTCCCGGGGAAATGGAGATAGAGCGTCTTCTTGCTCATCCCGAGTTCGCCGGCGAGATCGTCCATCGTGGTGCGGGCAAAGCCGAGGGCGGTGAAATGGCGGCGCGCGGTGGCGACGATGCGGGCGACCGCGGAAGTGGGCGGCGGCGGCGCGGCGGGCGGCGGGGAGGAAAGGCGCTTGGCACTCATGAAACCAAAGAAACCGGATAGGAGTTTCAAGTTTCCATGCAAGCG
The DNA here is from genome assembly GCA_023457035.1 of Verrucomicrobiota bacterium. GTDB lineage: Bacteria > Verrucomicrobiota > Verrucomicrobiia > Opitutales > Opitutaceae > CAJCBL01. Next base: position 11,616 of record JAEWNN010000069.1, on the reverse strand, counting down.
GGAACCCGTCTTTCCCGTCTTATCCGGCGACCGGACACAAAAAAGGCCGGGCGCGAAGCCCGGCCGGAGAGGGAGCGAACTGGGAGGTGCTCAGAAGCGGCGCTCGCGGCGCTCGCCGCGGTCGCCACCGCCGAAGCCGCCGCGATCCCCGCGGTCGCCGCCACGGCCACCGCCGAAACCACCACGGCCGCCACCGCCGAAGCCGCGGCCGCCACCACCGAAGCCACCGGTGCGCGGCGGACGGTCTTCCTTCGGGCGCGCCTCGTTGACGGTGAGGTTACGGCCTTCCATCGCGAAGCCGTTGAGGGACTCGATGGCCTTCTGGCCTTCCTCGGGCGTCGCCATGGTGACGAACGCGAAACCGCGGGAACGACCGGTGAACTTGTCCGAGATGAGTTCGACGGACTCGACGGTGCCCTGCTGGGCGAACAGGTTCTGGAGATCCTGGGAGGTCGTGGAGAACGGAACGTTCCCGACGTACAGTTTGGTGCTCATTGATGATCTGACTCTGACGGTTGGTGTGGCCGGCTGCTTTCCTCGCTGTGCCCGAACTACCGGGTTTCAAATCATCACCGAGCTCGCGCCCACTTGACGACTATCCAGTTGCGGAAACTGACAACCTGCGCGCGGCTTCCTCGCACCGGCGGCGGGGGTGAGGCAAGTCCTTTTCCCTCGGCGGACAGGCCTGCGGCGGGTTCCCGCCGCAGGCGGAGCATGCCGTATTCATGGATACAGTGGCGGCGGGGATGCCCGGGGCCGAGCCCGCCCGCGGCGGCCGGCGGCGGCGTTTTCCCTCTGAAAAGGGGCGTTTCCCCCTCGGAAAATCCAGTTGCCTTGCCGGGGGGCCGGGGTATCAACAGCCCTCGTATGGCAAAAAAGTCACCCAAGTCTCCCCGCAAACCCAACGCTGCTTTCATGAAACCCGTTCAGCCCGATGAGGCGCTCGCCGCCGTCGTGGGCTCGAACCCCCTGCCCCGCACGGAGCTCACCAAGAAGCTCTGGGCCTACATCAAGAAGAACGGCCTTCAGGACAAGAAGGTGAAGACCAACATCAATGCCGACGACAAGCTGAAGCCGATCTTCGGCGGCAAGAAGGTCGTCAGCATGTTCGAGATGACCAAGCTCGTCTCGGGTCACCTCAAGAAGTAACTACACTCTCCCGCCCGCCAAGCGCCGGTCGAGCCCTGCTCCCGGCGCTTTTTTGCGCCCCGACGGGGCGCTGCGCCTCGCGCCCCTCGTCGTGCCCGGCTGGTCACGACGGCGGGGCGCTGCGCTTCCCGCTCGCCCGGGTGGTCGGCCGGTCCCCATGCTCGGCCGATGACACCCGCCTCGCCGCATCGCGCCCGCGCAATCGTGCTCCTCATGGTGGCGACGCTGGTCTGGGGCCTGAGCTTCCCGCTCATCAAGAGCCTCGGCCTGCTCCAGCAGACGCTCGTGCCCGGCAGCGGGAGCTGGCTGGTGACGGTGTGCACGGTGGCGCCGCGGTTCCTGCTCGCCGGCGCGGCGCTGGCGGTGGTTGGTGCGTGGCGCCATGGCCGGCCGGCGGCGCTCGAGGTGCGGCAGGGGCTGGGGCTGGCGCTGTTCCTCGGGCTGGGGCTGCTGCTGCAGGTCGACGGGCTGCAGTCCACCGACGCCTCGGTATCCGCGTTTCTTACGCAACTATACGCGGTGTTGATCCCGCTCTGGGTGGCGCTGCGCACCCGGCGGCCGCCGCGGTGGACGGTGGCGGCGGCGTGCGTGCTGGTGGTGGCCGGCGTGGGCGTGCTCGGCCGGGTCGACGTGCGGGCGCTCCGGCTTGGTCGCGGCGAGGTGGAGACGATCGTCGGGTCGCTGTTCTTCATGGCGCAGATCCTCTGGCTGGGGCGGCGGGAGTTCGCGGGCAACCACGTGCTGCCGACGACCGCGGTCATGTTCCTCGCGGTTGGGGCGGCCTTCGGCGCGGCGGCGCTGCTGCTGGCGCCGGCGCCGGCGGCGCTGCTCGCGCTGGTGGGCTCGCCCGCGTGGCAGGGGCTCACGCTGACGCTCACGGTCGCGTGCACGGTCTTCTGTTTCGTGGTGATGAACGCCTGCCAACCGCGGATCACCGCGACGGAGGCGGGCCTGATCTACACGTTGGAGCCGGTGTCGGCCTCGGCGTTGGCGTTGTTCCTGCCGGCGCTGCTCTCGCGCTGGACCGGCATCGCCTACGCGAACGAGGTGCTCACGTGGCATCTGGTCGTCGGCGGGGTGCTGCTCACCGCGGCCAACGTGCTGGTGCAGTTGCCGGTGGGGCGGCGGTGAGGGGGGAGCTGTCGCGGGCGACAGAAGGCAACGAAGGAAACGAAGGCAGGATGGACAGCGGGGTGCTCAGTCCGCCATCCGGAGGGTGCCGGAGCGGGTGAGGACGACGGATTCGTTGGCTCCGCCGATGATGAGCAATTCGCGGTTCCAGCGGCGAGTGACCGGCGCGAAGTGGTTTCCGCAGTAGAGCTCGAACGGCAGGCGTTGCAGCGGCTCGCAAGTCGGCATGCTGTTTGCGTCCTGTTTTAGCAGGTAGATCATGCCGACGCTGGAGTTGAAGTAGGCGGTGACGACGACCAAGCCGAAGGGCATCGGGTAGAAGCCGAGGACGTTTCCAGTCTCGAACCGGCAAGCGACTCTCCCGTCGACGACGTAGACAATCTCCCCACCCCACTCGCCGTTGTCGTAGCCGAGCAGGTAACCATCGCCGAAGGCTTGGCCGTAGTCGGGGCGGCCCAACCGGGCATTGGCTGATTTGGCGACGCGGCAGGCCCGCCAGAGCCACGCTCGGTCCCAGGTGTTGCCGATGAGGCAGGAGAGCCGGCGGGCGAAGCGTAGGGCAGTGGACGCTGTCGCCGGCGTTTGGCTGAACTCCCACACGTGCCGATCGAGGGCGATTTCGCCGTACCAGCCGAAGTAGTTCAATGGGCGTTGGAAATCGGAGAAGGTGGCTTGGCCAAAGAGCACCTGAACAGACTCGGCGGCCATGGCTCGGACTGGCGGATACCAGTGGTCGCGGGCGATCCGTTGCAGGGCGGGGATTGCCTCCTTCGCGCCGAGCCGAGCGAGGGATTCGGCGGCGGCGCCTGAGACAATCCAGTCTCCTTGGTTCTCAAGGGCGGCGATCAATGCCGGGATCGCCTCGGTGTAGCCGATGCGGCCGAGCGTCGTGGCTGCTTTCGCGCGCGAGTACCAGTTCGGCGACGAAAGCAACGGCGTGATGAGTGGGCCGGCGTCGCGACCAGCGCTTCCCAACTTCCCGATCTGCTCGACCGTGCCGACGGCGAGGTCGGGGCGCTCATTCCAGCTGAGTTCGAACTTCAGCTTCGGCATCAGGTGGGCGAGCGTTCCCTTCCCTTCGGCCTGGGCTACAATCCTGGCGGCGGCAGCGGCGACCTTCGACGGCCCGGCGGTCGCGAGCTCCTTCAATGCTGTGAGGCCTCCGGTGGCGTCGTCGCCCATCAGCGCGATCAGCTCAAGTGCGGCGATGCGGTTGGTCTCGCTGCTCTTCGGGTCGCGAGCGGCGTCAAGCCACGGGCCGCAATCCATCGGACTTGAGCGCGACGGCCGATAGGCGATTTCGCAGAGCGCGCGGTGCAGCTCCGGTGAAACCGGTTGCGGCTCGCGGTAGATGGCAGCGAGCCGCTGGCAGCCGATCGGACCGGCGGAGAAGAGATTCCATGCGAGCGCAGCCCAGTCGCCGCTTCCCCGACACTCGGTGGCGATGTAGTCGGCGGCTTCCTCTGTTCCGACTGTGGCGATTGCCGGAAGAACCGGTGTTCCGCGTTGGTGGGCGGCGATCAACGCAGGAAGAGACTCGGGTCTGATGGTGCGCGTTGCCGACAGCTGGCGTGCGGCGGCTTGGCTCACTGCGGAGTCCGGGTGGTGCAGGAGCTGGGTCAGTCGGTCCTCAAATTCGGCTGGATGGTTGCGCAAATATGCCGCGAATTCTTCGCACAGGTCAGATGAGGTAACGGGCTCTTTCTGTGCGAGGCCGATGACGGCCGCATCGCTCTTCTCCCAGTTCCACGTCCGGCGGCTGTCATCGGCATCGTACCAGAGATAGGCGACGCAGGCGGCGAAGAGCACCGAAGCGAGCAGACTGAAGGCGGCGAGACGGCGGATGGGGTGAGGTCCGAGCATGGGGCGAGGCGGGCGGAGGTGCGCGTGCATCCTGTTTTCCGGCACCGCCGGCGGCAAGCTTGGGCTGACGGCCTTATGCGCGGCTCCATTGCGGAGCGCTGCCGACTACCGCGCTGGGGCGCATCGCCGCGTGGGACGTGGTTGTGATCGCGGCGTCGAATCGGCGCACGCCTTGACCGGTGGCGCTGTTTCCTTCGTTCGTTCTGGAGAACACGGAAGGCTGGACCTCGAGGCGTGTCGGTCTAGGTCGCTGGCTCCGGACTTGTTGCGGCGAGCCAAGCAGGTAGGGTGCGGGCATGACCACGCCCGCACGCATCACCTTTGACCCGAACCAATGTGGCGGGCGGCCGTGCATCCGCGGGCTACGCATCCGGGTGAAGGATGTGCTTGAGATGTTGGCGGCCGGGGCGAGCGAGGCGGCGATCCTCGAGTCGTATCCCTACCTTAAGCGGGCCGACATCGAGGCCTGCCTCCGGTATGCGGCGCGACAGGTCGACCACGCGGTGCTCTCGCTCGCGAAGTGAAGTTCCTCGTCGATGCCCAGCTGCCTCCGGCGCTCGCCCTCTGGCTGCGCGAGCGCGGGGTACGCGGCGGACCACCTCGAATCCATCGGCTTGTTGCACGCTTCCTACGGCGCTATCTGGGAGCGGGCGTTGCGCGATGGTTTCGTGATCGTGACGAAGGACGAAGATTTTGCAGCTCGTTCGGTGCAGGCCGCGGTCGCCCCTGTGATCGTGTGGCTGCGGGTGGGCAACGCGACCAACCCCGCGCTGCGTGCCTGGTTCGAACCGCGCCTGCCGGGCATCGTGGCGTTCCTGCAAAGCGGTAGTCGCTTGGTGGAAGTGATCTGAGTCCGCGCGTGGCGGACGAGCGGGTGTTCGACGTTCCCGATGGCCTAGAGCCGCGCCGCCCTTACCGCGCGAAGCGGCCGGTGCGGAGGAAGGCGATCGCCTGGTCGGCGGTGCGGCGACGGAAGAGGATGAGCGTGTGGTTCGAGGACAGCAGGATGTGGTCGGTCATGCCGTCGAGGCGGGTGCTGCGCTCGGCGACGGTGCCGTCGTGCGGGCGCTCGAGGAAGAACCAGCCCAGCGGGTTCAGCGCGGAGCTGCCGGCGATCACGCCGAGCTCGAAGTCGGCGCGCTGGGGGAGCGTGCGCCAGTAGGCGTCGGATCCGGTGCCGAGGGCGCCGAGGTTGCGGCCGATGATGCGCCAGATGATGGGCAGGCGCCGCAGCTTGTCGGACACGGCACTGCCATGGTGTGGTGGAACGATGGTGACGACGCGCCCGAGGTTGGCGGGCCGGTGGGCGGCGAGGTAGCCGCGCACGATCAGGCCGCCCATCGAGTGGGTGACGAAGTGCAGCTTCGGCGCGCGCTCGACGCCGAGCTCGGCGAGCTTCGCGGCGAGCCAGCACGGGCCGAGCTCGGGCAGCGGCACGGTCTTCGACGGGTAGTCGAGGTTGTGCACCGTGTAGCCGGCGGCGGCGAGGAAGCGCGCGAGGCGCGCGGTGAGCCGGCTGCTGATCGCCACGCCGTGGAGGATGACGACGACTTCGCGGTCAGGGGCGGGATCGGTGGCACGCGGATTCATGTGCAGCCAAGGGAACGGAAGCCGGAGAATCTGGAACTCATGGACTCAGGAAACGGAAGGTCGTGGGAGCGGTCGGCAGCCAGGTCGGCACCGGGACTACGGGGAGGTCGGGATTCATGCGGCGGATGGCCCTGCGGTTTGGCGACGGGCGAGGAGGAGGGCGCGGGTGGTCACGGCGCCGAGCACGACCGCGCCGCCCACGAGTGCCCAGCGGCCGGGGCGTTCGCCGATGGCGAGCGCGGCCCAGACCGGATTGAGCAGCGGTTCGAGCATGAGGATGAGGATCGAGCCGAGCGCGGTGACGTGGCGGATGGCCCGCGAATAGAGGTAATACGAGAGGCCGAGCTGGAGCGTGCCGAGGGCGACGAGCGCGGCCCACCCGGCGGGGCTCGGCAACGGCCCGGCGGCGAAGAACGGCAGGCCGATCGCGGCGCCGACGAGATTGCCGAGCACGATGGAGTCGACCGGCTCGGCGTCCTTCTGCTTGCGGAGCAACACCGTCATGAGCGCGAAGGCCACGCCGCTCACGACGGCGAGGATGCTGCCGAGCAGGCCGTCGGCGCTGAGCTGGTCGGCGAAGAACAACGCCATGCCCGCGAAGACGACGACGATGGTGACCCAGTCGAGCCGGGTGACGCGTTCGCCGAGCAACCAGCGGCCGAGCCAGGCGACGTAGATCGGCGCGGTGTATTGGAGGAGGATGGCGTTGGCGGCGGTGGTGAGCTGGTTGGCGGCGGCGAAGAGGGCGGTGGTGCCGGTGTAGGCGAGGGCGGCGCCGACCATCACCGGCGAGAACCGCAGCCGCCAGCGGCGCAGGCAGGCCATGAGGAAGAGCGCGGCGATCAGCCCGCGGCCGCCCGCGACGGCCAGCGGATGGATGTGGACGGACTTGAGCAGCACGCCGCCCATGCTCCAGAGGAGCGCGGCGCCGAGGAGGCCGAGCACGGCCCGCGAGTGCTGCTGTTTGCCGTCCTGCATTCGGGCAGACAAGGAGACCGGCCGGGGCCGGGCGACACATTTCCGGCACGGCAGCCGCGCGGCGTCCGGACGGTCGGGACGGACGCCGGCCCGGGACGAGCGCCCGGGGCCGGCGCCTGTGCGCGGATGCGGAGCGGCGGGCGGGTTTCCGTTCGCGCCAGGGGGGGATTCCGGCAATACTCGGGCCCAACCCAGCGGTGATCCGCCTCCCATGCCCCAGCGTAACCCAGCCCCCTCGGTCGTCGATCTGGCCCGGATGATCGACCACTCGCTGCTCCATCCCACACTCACCGATACGCAGCTCGAGGCGGGGCTGGCGGTCGCGCGGCGCTGCGGCTGCGCCACCGCCTGCGTGAAGCCGTACACGGTGCCGGTCGCCGTCGAGGCCTTGCTGGGTTCGGGTGTGGGCGTGTGTGCGGTGGCCGGGTTTCCCCACGGCAACAGCCACATCGCGCTCAAGGTCACGGAGGCCGATCGTGCGGTGGCCGAAGGCGCGACCGAGATCGACGTGGTCGTCAACATCGGCAAGGTCCTTGGCGGCGACTGGGACTACGTGGCCGAGGAACTGCGCGAGGTGAACGCCGTCTGCCGGGCCCGCGGCGCGCTCCTGAAGGTCATCTTCGAAAACGACTACCTGCAGGAGGCGCACATCGTCCGCCTCTGCGAGATCTGCACGGAGCTCAACGTGGCGTTCGTGAAGACCTCCACCGGCTACGGTTTCGTGAAGCAGCCGGACGGCGGCTACAACTACCACGGGGCCACCGACGACCATCTGCGGCTCATGCGCCGCCACAGCGCTCCGCCCGTGCGGATCAAGGCCGCCGGTGGGGTGCGCACGCTCGACGACCTGTTGCGCGTGCGGGTGCTGGGCGTCGCGCGTATCGGAGCCACCGCCACCGAGGCCATCCTCGGCGAGGCGATCCGGCGCGGCCTGCCCGGGCCGGTACCGCAAGGACTTGCCGCGGCGTGCGGCTGAGTCGGGTTACTCGGAGGGCAACACGGGCGGCGGGCGCGCGACGACCATCGGGCCGCTCTCCGGCGCAAGCGGGGCGAGGGCGAATCGCAGCCCGCGCGAGTAGCCCTCGGCCTTCGTGCCGGCGTGGCGTTCGGTGGCGACGAGTTGGTACGCGCTGCGCAGACCCCGGTGCTTGCGGCTGTCGAGGCGGCGGCAGAACCGCTGGATGGTGTCGAGAAACCCCGGCCACTCGTACTCCGCACCGGAGATGAACAGCCGCGCCTTCAACGGCCGGCCCGTCTTGGCGAACTGCGCCTCGTAGTCGAAGAGCCAGTTGTCGGCGACGCCTGCTGCGGGACTCACGGCGACATAGCCGTAGAAGAGTTCGGGCTTGGTGAGCATCGTGTAGAGCGTGAACAATCCGCCGTACGAGCTGCCCGCGAGGAGGCGATGGCGGGAGTCGACGCGGTACTCGCGCTCGACCAGCGGGATGATCTCCCGCTCCAGCAGCGCGAGGTACTCCGCGGCGTGGCCCGAGTTGCCGGGCGCGCGGGCGAGCGGCGCCGGCGTGAGATCCCAGTCGCGCAACCGCCCGTGGTCGAGGTTCTCCCCCGCGTAGCCCAGGCCGACGAGGATGCATTCGGGCGCCACCTTGTCGTAGTTGAAGTTGCCGAGGATGCAGCCGAGCAGCGGGAAATCCCAGTAGCCATCCGTCACGAAGATCACCGGGTAGCGCCGCCGCGTCTCCTTCGCGTAGGAAGGCGGCAGGGCGACCTGGATCTGGTATTGACGGTCCGGAGCCTTGAAGGGCAGGTCGCGGACCTCCGTGCCCTGCAGGACGAAGGGCGGATAGTGCGTGGCGGGAGCGGCCGCGGGGTCGGCCGCGCGGGCGGTGGCGACGGCCAGCGCGAGCAGGAGCAGGGGCGACAGGAGCTTCACGGGGAGGAATAATCCCGGCGCCGTCCGGAGCCCGCCACGCCGGTTGCAATGCGTTGGCCCCGCGCCCCGGGGCGCTCGTGCATCAATCCCCCGAACCGCGCGCCTTCCCGGGCGCCGCGTCGCCAAACGCGGCTTGCCCGCACCCGCGTGCTCGGGCTTCGTTGACGCTTTCCCGAGGCTCCTTCGCCGCAGTCGCCCCCGCGTACTTCGGCCGGCCCCGGTTCTCCTCCCTCGAGTCCCTCGGCTTCTTCTTCCCATGCAATACGGCCACTTCGACGACGCTGCCCGCGAATACGTGATCACGCGCCCCGACACTCCCCGCGCCTGGTCCAACTACCTCGGCTCCCGCCGCTACGGCGCGATCATCACCAACAACGCCGGCGGCTACAGCTTCACCCGCTCGCCCGCGTCGGGCCGTTTCCTCCGCCACCGCTACAACGCCGTGCCGATGGACATGCCGGGCCGCCAGTTCTACCTGCGCGACGCCGCCTCCGGCGACTTCTGGTCGGCCGCGTGGCAGCCCGTGGGCAAGCCGCTCGAGCAGTACAAGACCTCCACGCGCTTCGGCCCGGGCTACGCCGTGATCGAGAGCGAGTACTCCGGCATCATCTCGCAGGCCACCTACTTCGTGCCGCTGGAACAGGACTTCGAATACTGGCACCTCCGCGTCACCAACAACTCCGGCGCCCCGCGCAAGCTCTCCGTCTTCTCCTTCTGCGAGTTCACCACCGAGTGGAACCTCACGCAGGACACCTTCAACCTCCAGTACACCCAGTACATCGCCGAGGCCGTGTGGAAGGACGGCATCATCGCCGCCTCGTCCTGCAAGCGCCTCCCCGAGGACCCGGCCAACTTCGCCAACAACGACCAGTCCCGCTGGTGGTGGATGACACAGGTCGGCGGCACCATCGCCGGCTTCGACTGCGAGCGGGAGAAGTTCCTCGGCGTGTACCGCAGCTACGACCGGCCCGAGGCCGTCGAGCGCGGCCAGCTGGGCAACAACGAGCATTTCGCCGACAACGGCTGCGGCGCCATCCAGAGCGACCTCACCCTCGGCGCCGGCGAGACCGCCGACGTCATCGTCCTCCTCGGCACCGGCAAGGCCGCCGTCGCCAAGAAGGTCCGCGCCAAGTTCGGCAACGTCGCCGCCGTCGAGCGCGAGCTCGCGAAGCTCAAGAAGTACTGGCACGGACTTCTCGATACGATGCAGGTCCAGACGCCTGACGCCGACTTCGACCACATGGTCAACGTCTGGGGCGCCTACAATGCCCTCATGACCTTCGAGTGGTCGCGCTCCTGCTCGCTCGTCTACACCGGCGACCAGCGCGACGGCTTTGGCTTCCGCGACACCGTGCAGGATTTCCTCGGCGTCACCGGCATGATCCCCGAGCTCGTGCGCGAGCGCATGATCCTGATGCTCTCCGCGCAGGATTCCACCGGCGGCGCGCAGCCCGAGGTGCGCCCGTGGTCGCACAAGCCCGGCGCGATGAAGCCGACTCCGCCCTCGCACTACCGCAGCGACGACTGCCTCTGGTTCTTCAACTCCGTGCCGGCCTACGTCGCCGAGACCGGCGACACCAAGTTCTACGACCTCGTCGTCCCGTACGCCGACAAGGGCAAGGCCACCGTATTCGCCCACCTGCGCCGCGCCCTCGAGTTCAACCTCGAGCGCACCGGCAAGCACGGCCTGCCCTGCGGCCTCCTCGCCGACTGGAACGACTGCCTCAAGCTCGGCTACAAGGGCGAGAGCGTCTTCGTCACCTTCCAGGTCCGCATGGGCCTCGACATCTTCGCCGGCATCGCCGACACGCTCGGCCGCGCGAAGGACGCCGCCTGGGCCCGCGCCGAGTTGAAGAAGCTCGACGCCAAGATCCAGAAGGTCTGCTGGGACGGCGAGTGGTTCATCTGGGCCATCGGCGAGGACGGCACCGTCTTCGGCACGAAGAAGGCCAAGGAGGGCAAGATCTACATCAACACCCAGTGCTGGGCCATCCTCTCCGGCGCCGCCACCGACGCGCAGATGGAGAAATCCCTCGCCTCGATGCAGAAGCTCCTCGCCTCCGACTACGGCGTGGCCCTCTGCAACCCGCCCTTCGACAAGACTCCCGTGAAGGTCATGCGCGCCGTGCTCTTCAACCCCGGCACCAAGGAGAACGGCGGCATCTTCTCGCACACCCAGAGCTGGGCCGTGCTCGCCGAGATCGCCCGCGGCAACGGCGACCAGGCCTACCGCTACTACCGCTCCTTCATGCCCGCCGCGCAGAACGACCAGGCCGAGATCCGCGAGATCGAGCCCTACGTGCACTGCCAGAGCACCCACGCCCCGGCCTCGAAGAAGTACGGCAAGAGCCGTGTGCCGTGGCTCTCCGGCACGGCTTCGTGGTCCCACTACACCGCCACCCAGTTCATCCTCGGCATCCGCCCGCAGGCCGACGGCCTCGTCGTCGATCCCTGCATCCCGAAGAGCTGGACCGGCTTCAGCGTGAAGCGCACGTTCCGCGGGAAGAAGATCGAGATCGACGTCATCAATGCCCCCGGCGTGAACAAGGGCATCGCCTCGCTCACCGTCGACGGGAAGGCTGTCGAGGGGAACTTTATCTCCGCCAAGCTCCTCAAGCCCGGCTCGAAGATCGTCGCTCAGATGGGCTGAGCGGGCGCGCAGCGCTTGAACCTGTGGCCGGCCGCGTCGAGGCCGGCTTCCCCCTCCCGAAGGACGGCTCCCCGGAGCCGTCCTTTTCTTTGCCCCGTAGCTGGACGACGCAGTCGTTCAGCCGATTGAAATGTGGAAATCAGGAAATCAGAAACGACCATCTCACCACAGAGGACACGGAGCGCACGGAGTCCGAACTCTTCCGGTTCTTTGTGCACTCTGTGGTTCAAGCCTTCCGGTTGTCTGAAACGGGATTGTCGCCGGGCACTGTGCGAGGAAGATGGTTTCACCCATGATGCTCGCTTTTCTCATGAACGGACCGGACGAGCACCGATTCTTCGATCCCGAAGATCTCGGCATG
>JAEWNN010000068.1 GCA_023457035.1 Verrucomicrobiota bacterium | reverse complement strand
GCCCTCGATCGCGGCGGCCACGCACGACGGACGCGGCCAACCGCCCGCAGCGGCGCGGCGGTTGAACTCCTCCGCGAGTCCGCCGGCGCCGTGTACCGTCACCGCGAAATCCAGACGCTGCCCGCCGATGGCGGCCGAGGCGGCACGGAGTTCGCGGGTGCCGCGGAGCGCGGCACCGAGTTCGCAGAGCGCGCGCAGCGTTTCCCAGTCGGGCGCCGCGCCGGCGGCGTCCCAGGCGTGGGCGGCGATGGGCAGCTCCGTGCGGCCGAGCTGGGGCACGGCCTGCCCGAGGAGAAATTCGCGCAGCGTGGCGCGATCGCGCACGGCGCCGGACTGCACGAGGCCCTCGAGCCCGAAGGAGTGCGCATAGGTGCCGGTCGGGTAGAACGAGTCGGTCGTTTGCAGCAGCCGTGCGATCCACGCGGCGGAGACGTTGGCGGCGGGCTCGGTCATGCGCGCGCGGTCGCCGGTTTGAAGACGAACGGATGCGCCTCCGGCCCGGCGGCGTGGCCGTGCGGTGCGGCGCCGGCGGCGAGCCGGTGCGGCCGGAACACCTCCGCGATCGCGCGGTAGGCGATGCCCATGCGCTCGAGCGATTGGCGCAGCGCGGTGTCGTCTGGCGCGAGCAGACGGTGCGGTTGTGCCTCGATCGGGAAATGCAGGTTGCCCACCGCCCAGCCGGTGACCGCCGCAGCGTCGGGCGATTGCGGCAGCGGAATCTCCAGCACCGGCTCGGGCAGCTGGCGGATCACGTAGCGAGCGGTCGCGGTGCCGAAGACCACATCGCCGTGCGCCAGCGGCCCGGCAAGTTCGAAGCCGAACTCCGTGCCGTCGGCCGCCGGAGCCCGCCAGAGCCGCTTGGCGAGCTGCCGGCGCTCGACGTAAATTGCGATCTCCGGCAAGCGAGGGTCTGCAGTGGTGGCGGCATGGACGAGAAGCATGTGCGTGGCGGTCGGGTGGCGGCTGAACTGGTGTGAGCGTGCGGGCGGGTGGCCCACGACGAGCGACACTTTCCCGCCCTGCTTGAGCACGGTTCAGGCCAAGATCGACGGACTCTCCGAATCTTTTCCCGCCCGATCGCGGCGTCCTTCCAGCGGGATGGGGCGCGATCCGACGCTGCTGGCGAAGCTCCCCCGGACTCAGCCGGTGGCTTCGTCGAGGATGCGGCGGACCGCCAGCGCCAGATCCCCGGCCTTGTAGGGTTTCGGCAGGAAATTCGGGGCGCGGCCCTCGCCCGCCTCGAACTGTTCCGCCTCGCGGGTGTAGCCGCTACAGAAAAGCACCTTCAGCTCTGGCTTCAACAACTGGAGACGCGCCGCCAGTTCGTGGCCCGACATCCCGCCGGGCATGACGATGTCGGTGAACAGCAGGTCGACGCTTCCGCCCAGCTCGGTCCACAGCCGCAGCGCCGCCGGCGCGTTGTCGGCCTCCAGCACGGTGTAGCCGAGCCGCCGCAGCGCCATGCGCGCGACGGCGCGCACCGCCACCTCGTCCTCGACGACGAGGATGGTCTCGCAACCGCCGGGCAACGGCTCGCCGCCGCCCTCCGCCACGCTCTCCGCCGACGGCTTCGGCCGCACCACTGCGGGAAGATACACCTGCAGCCGTGTGCCGACGCCGACCTCGCTCTCGACCTCGATCCAGCCCTCGTGCTGCTGCACCACGGCGTAGACGATCGCCAAGCCCAACCCGGTGCCCTTGCCCACCTCCTTGGTCGTGAAGAACGGCTCGAAGATGTGCGCCAGATTCTCGGGCGCGATGCCGGCGCCGGTATCCGCCACCGATAGGCACACGAATTCGCCGGCCCGCCCACGGGAGTGGTCGCGAGCCTGCCGTTCGTCGAACCGGGCGACATCGAGCTCGATCAACAAACGCCCGCCCCGCGGCATCGCGTCGCGCGCATTGACGGCCAGATTCATGAGCACCTGCTCGATCATGCCGGGGTCGGCGAAGATGGCCGGCAGTTCCGGGGCGAAACGACTCTCGAGCACGATGTCCTCGCCGAGCACGCGTCGCAGGAGTTTGGTCATGCCACCGACCAGGTCGCCCGGATCGAGGTTCTTCGCGGCCTTCACGTTGCGCCGGCTGAAGGTGAGCAACTGCCGGGTGAGATTCGTGGCCCGCTCGGCTGCATGGGCGATCTCCTCGACGCCAGCGGACACCTCCTGGGTCATCGCGCCGCGCATCTTCAGCATCGAGATCTGCATCTGGATAATCGTGAGCAGATTGTTGAAATCGTGCGCCACGCCGCCGGCCAACTGGCCCACCGCCTCCATCTTCTGCGACTGCCGGATCTGCTCCTCGAGTTGGAGCTTCTCCGTGATGTCGCCCACGTAGCAGTGGACGATGCGATGCGAAACGATCGGATAGAACGACCAGGACAGCGTGCGCAGCCGATGCTTCGTCTCGTGTCGCAGGCGCGGCTTCTGTGTGGCGAGGCACTCGCGGACGATCGAAGGCTCGTCGCTGGGTAGCATCTGCTCGACCGAGTCGACACCGATGGACTGTGCGAGCAAGACGGCCGCGCGATTGAAATACGTGAGCCGGCCCTGCTCGTCGAACTCGAGCACGGGATTGGGGTTGAGCTCGGGGAAGGCCGCCAGTTTGCGGATCTCGTTCGCCGCCCGATCGCGTTCGCTGATGTCCACGACCATGCCCAGCAGGTAGTCGACCTCGTCGATCGCGATCCGCTCGAAGAAGCCGGTCGAGAGGCGCTGGGCGCCGCCCTTGGTCTTGAAGGAGACCTCCACATACCGCAGCGAGTTGGTGCCTCGCAGTCGGGCCAACAGCTCGACGCCCTGTTGCCGGTCCACCAGAAGATCAAGCTGCTTCACGTCCCGCCCGAGCAACTCCTCGGCCGTGTAGCCCAAGAAGTCGGTAAATGCCGGGTTGACGTCGATGATGGCCAGATCGCTCCAGCGCAGGAGGAAGGTCGAGATCGGGTTGCTGCGAAACAGCCGGCTGAAGAGATCCTCCTGCGAGGGCGCCTGACCGGCCGCATCCAGCTCAAGCACTTCCGGGTGGGTCGGCGCGGCGGCGAGCGCGGTGCGCAACGCCGCGCGTTCCGCCAAGGTGCCGCCCGTCAGAAAAACGCGCAGCGGCTGTTGGGGTATCTCGTCCATTGGTGTGGACCATTCACGACAGCCGCGGCTGCCTCGTCGATGGAAAACAATCGAGGCAAGCCCCGACCAGCGACCGACCGCGCGGTTGATCCGCGCGGCCGAGGTCACCGAAAGTCTCACGACGACGGCGACGCGGAAGCGGTTGTCCCGCGCCGGCTCGACGGTCGACCGGGCCGGCTCAGATGTGGATCGCCTGACCGTGCGTGGCCGCCGCGGCCTCCGCGAGGGCCTCGCTGAGCGTCGGGTGCGCGTGGATCGTGTGGTGGATCTCGTCGATCGTCGCCTCCACGTTCATCGCCAGGCCGAACTCGGTGATGAGCTCCGTCGCCTCGCCGCCGATCACGTGCGCACCGAGGACCTCACCGGTCTTCGCGTCGCTGATGATCTTCACGAAGCCCTCAGAGTCGCCCGCCGCCACAGCGCGGCCGGAGGCGGTGAACGGGAACTTGCCGACCTTGTATTCGAGTTTCTTCTCCTTCGCGGCCTTCTCGGTCACTCCGATGCTCGCGACCTGCGGGTGGCAATAGGTGCAGCCGGGGAACAGTTTCACGCGCTCGGGCTTGGCCGCGCCGAAGATGCCGTTGACGGCGTTGATCGCCTCGAACGTCGCCACGTGCGCCAGCCACGGCGGCCCGATGATGTCGCCCGCGGCGTAGAGGCCCGGGACGGAGGTCTGATAATCGTCGCCGACTTTCAGGTACCCGCGGTCCATCTCCGGCTTCACGCGCGGTCCGAACAGTCCCTCGGTGTAGGCGCCCACGCCGACGGCCTGCAGCAGCGCATCGGCTTCGATCTCCTCGGTCTTGTCGCCCTTCACGAGCTTGAGCTTCACCGAGTTATCGGTGACGCGGATATCCTCGCACTTGGTGCCGGTGTGGATGGCGATGCCCTGCTTGGTCAGGCTGCGCTCGAGCAACTTCGCCACCTCCTCATCCTCGACGGGCAGGACCTGCGGAAGCATCTCGACGAGCGTCACCTTCGTGCCGAAGGCGTTGTAGAAATAGCTGAACTCGACGCCGATCGCGCCGGCCCCAACCACCACGACCGACTTCGGCTGGTCGGTGCGGGCGAGCGCCTCGCGCGAGGTCATCACGCGCCGGCCGTCGACCGGGAGGCCGGGGATGCGCTTCGGTTTCGCGCCCGTGCAGACGAGGATCTTCGCGGCCTTGAGAATCGTGCCTTTCCGGGCCCCTTCCGCGATCTCGACCATGCCGGGCGCGGGCACGGAGGCCTTGCCCACGATGTAGTCGACCTTGTTCTTCTTGAAGAGGAACTCGATGCCCTTGGCCATCTGGTCGGACACGCCGCGGGAGCGCTGCACGATCTTGGCGAAATCGAAGCCGGCGCCCTGTATGGAGAGGCCGAACGCGTCGGCCTTCAGGAAGGTCTTGTAGAGCTCGGCGCTCTTGAGCAGGGCCTTGGTCGGGATGCAGCCCCAGTTGAGGCAGGTGCCGCCCGCGCGCTCCATCTCGATGCACGCGACGCGCTTGCCGAGTTGCCCGGCGCGGATGGCTCCGGCGTAGCCCGCAGGCCCGCCTCCGATGACGATGAGATCGTAAGAGGTGTTTTCGGACATGGTGGTGATGCTCCGTTGCGGAGACGCCAAAGCTTCCCCGTTGCCCGCCCCGGTCAACCGGGAAACCCCAGGCCTCGGCAGCTATTATCGAGGCGCATTGCCGTGCGCCGGCGTCGCCAACGCAACTAACACCCCGGCGCCGCCCGCCCACCGCTGTCCTCGGTCCCCAAGAACGCGCACCACCCTACCTTCCGGCGCGCGCCGCGGTCACGAGTTCGGCGAAATACCCCGGCAGCGTATCCCAGGGATTCGCACCGCTGTCGTCGGTCACGTAGATCCAACCGACGTTGTTGTCCGCGGCGCGCGAGACGAAGGTCCGCATCTGGCTCGCGGTGCAGGAGTACGGCAGGACGTAGAACTTGCTTGCCGGATGGTTCGCCGCCCACGCGGCGGGCGTCCAGTCCGGGAAGTGCTCGGGGCCGGTGTTCTCGAACACACACGTCACATCGTTGACGTCCATGTAGGCTTCGATCGTCCGGGTGCCCGGATTGGCGACCACCAACGCCTCCCCCCCCTTGGCTTTGATGTGCGCCTGCAACGCCGCATAGTAGTCGACCATCTCCGCGGTGGTCGCCTGCTCGTCCAGGAAGATGCCATCGACCCCGAAGCGGGCGTACCAAAGATCGATGTCCGCCGTCACGACCTCGATGTCTCTGGCGCCTCTCTCGGTGGACACATAACCGAGCACCCGCCCGCCCGCCGCCCGGAACGCGTCGATCGCTTCCCGATACGAGATCCGGTCGGCATCGTTGCCGGAGTCGGGTCCGTTGTTGAGGTTGGCGATCGCGTAGATCGTGCCGGCCGGGACGCTCGCCGCCGCAGCCGTCATCGGAATCCACCAATTGGATTCGGGAAGGTAGGAGGGATAGAAATAGGCGGGGACCAGCACCCGCAGCGGCGCCGCACCGGTGGCGACTCTCAGCCGGAGAAAGCGGCACCGGCTCCCGGCAAGCGGAAGCGTGTCGGCTGACTGGACTGTTGTTGGACTCCCCGGCCTCCAGATCGAGAGATCCTGCCACCCACTCAGGTCCGCACTGCCCTGCACCACATAATGCACGTCCGTCGCGGAGGCCGAGCGCTCGAACTCCAGTGCCGCGGAGGTCGAACCGCCGTCGCCCCGGAACTGCGCCCGCACGGGCACCGTGGTGACGCCGCGCGCCGGCAGCCCCATGGCGTACCGCAGCAGATTCGTCACCCCGCAGCCCGACGGGTCGGCCGCGCCGCCGCTGATCGCCTCGACCGCCAATTCGGCGGCGGTGAAATGGGTCGCCGCCCATTCGGCGTAGGTGCTCGGCTCCGCCCGCGCCATCGTGACCCCAAGCGCCAACACCGCCGCGGAGAGAAGCGACGATCGTCGCAAAAGAAAGGACACTGTCATGGTTGTTCGCAGGTTGTCTCGCATCCGCCCGCGCCCGCCG
Organism: Verrucomicrobiota bacterium; assembly: GCA_023457035.1. Taxonomy (GTDB): domain Bacteria; phylum Verrucomicrobiota; class Verrucomicrobiia; order Opitutales; family Opitutaceae; genus CAJCBL01. The sequence goes on along the minus strand of JAEWNN010000068.1, from coordinate 40,877 downwards.
CAAGGCCGGCCGTGCAACAAATCCATGAAATGCCCCCAACCGCGCCCGCCGGCGCGCGACGGTCACACGTCGATCACGTCGCCCTTGCCGGGCGGCGGATTCGGCCGCGGGGGCTCCTGCGGCCCGCGGGGACCGCGCTGGACGCGCACACGTTTCGCGCCGAAGAGCGTCGAGAAGGCCATGTTGGTCAGGCTGATGATCAGCGAACCGAGCAACGCGGCCCAGAGCCCGTCGACATGGAAGCCCGACACGAAGCGGCTCGTGCCCCAGAGCAGGAAGGCGTTGATGAGCCAGAGACCGAAGCCCGCCGAGAGCACGACCAACGGCAGCGTGAAGAGCACCAGCAACGGCTTCAGAAAGGCGTTGAAGAGGCTCAGCAGAATCACGACAAGGAGGAGCGTCGAGCCGTCCGCGCAGGAGATTCCCGGGACGATCTTCGCCGCCAACGCCACGCCCATCGCCAGAAACGCCCAGCGCAGCACCAGATTGAAGAAGCCGTTGTTCATCGTCGTCGCGTCGCGAATCTCGCGCCCCACCCTCCCGGAGCAATGAAAATTCTCCTCGTGCAGGATCGGTTGCGCGGCGGCGGGACCGAGCGACAGACGGTCTTTCTGGCGAAGGGCTTCGCGGCGCAGGGCCACCACGTGCGGCTGCTCGCCTTCCGCCCGGGCGGCGTGCTCGCCGGCGAACTGCCCGGGAGCGGCGTCGCGCTGCGCACACTCCAGCGGTTCGATACCGGCCTCGATTGGTTCGCGCCCGGCCTCGTCGGCGCCGCCCGCGACTTCGCGCCCGACATCATCCTGTGCATGGGCCGCATGGCCAACTGCCGCGCCGGGGGACTCCAGCGCGCCCTGCCGCGCACCGCCGTCGTTGCCACGGTGCGCACCGGCAAAGCGCTGCCCTGGCTCTACCGCCGTTCCCTGCGCTCGGCCCGCCATGTCGTCGCCAACTCCGACTTCGCCCGCCGCGTGCTCGTCGCGCCCGCGGGCGCGGCGGACCGCTGCACCGTCATCCCCAACGCCCTGCTGCACGCCTCCCTGCTCGACCTCGCGCCCGCGCCCGCCGAGCCGCCCGTGCTGTTGAGCGTCGCCCAGTTTCGCCCGGAGAAGAACCAGCGCGAACTGCTCGACATCGTCGCCACACTCCCCGCTCAACTCCCGTGGCGATTGGTCCTGGTCGGGGACGGACCGACGCGCGCCGCCTGCGAACGCCACGCCGCCGCGCTCGGCCTCGCCGACCGCCTCGCGTTTCCCGGTTGGCAGCCCCACCCCGCGGACTTCTACCGCGGCGCCGCCATCGCTGTGCTCACTTCTCGAGCCGAGTCGCTGCCGAACTTCCTCGTCGAGGCGCAGTGCGCCGGCCTGCCGGTCGTGAGCTACGCGGTCGGCGGCGCAGCCGAGTGCTTCCGCGATGGCGAGACGGGCCGGCTCATTCCGGCCGGCGACCGCGCGCGCTTCGCCGCCGCGCTCGCCGAATTGCTCGCCCAGCCCGCGCGACGAGCCGCGATGGCGCTCGCCGCCCGGGGGTGGGCGCTCGCCCGTTTCGATCCAGCGCAACAAGTCGAAGCGCACCTTGCGCTTTTTGCTCGGCTCGTCGGACGCCCGTGAGACGCCAATCGGGCGGACTGTGTTCGGCCTTGAGTTCGGCCCCACCGCGTCTTGGCTTCAGGCCCCTCCACACCAACAGCCGGCGCTCTCTACCCGCCCGCGAGCAGAGACCTACGTAATCATGAACCGATCCCACTCCGGACCGTCCGCCCACCGTTCATCCTTCCGCACCGGCTGCCGTCTCGCCGGAGCGTTGTGCCTCGCCAGCACCGTCCACGCCGTCACCTTCGATTTCGGCGGCGTGCAGGGCAGTTTCGACTCCACCTTCTCGGTGGGCGCCGCCTATCGGCTGAGCGACCCCGCGCCCGACCTCTACGCCACCACGGCCACCTTCGCCGGCGTGCCCGGCACCGCCGACTCCGTCAACGGCGACGACGGCAATCTCAACTACGGCCGGGGCCTCTACTCCACCGTGTTCAAGGGAACCCATGACATCGAGCTCAGGCACGGTCCCTTCGCCGCCTTCATCCGCACCACCTATTTCTACGACCCCGAGGTCGGCCGCTCCGAGCACCAGCGCACCCCGCTCACCGCCCTCGGCCGCCGCAAGCTCGAGCACGACATCAGCCTGCTCGACGCCTACCTGAGCTACAAATTCGATGTCGCCGACATGGCCGCCAACCTGCGTTTCGGCCGTCAGGTGCTCAGCTGGGGCGAAAGCACGTTCATCCCCAACGGCATCAACGCCATCAACCCCGTCGACGTCTCCCGCCTGCGCACCCCCGGCTCGGAGCTGCGCGAGGCGCTCAAGCCCGTGCCGATGCTCTCCGGCTCGATCACCGTCAACGACGCGCTCTCCTTCGACGCCTTCTACCTGCTGGCCTTCAAGAAGACCGACCTCGACCCGCGCGGCGCGTATTTCAGCACCAACGACTTCGCCGGCGTCGGCGGCGAAAACGTCTTCCTCGGCTTCGGCGCCCTGCCCGACACCGGTGCGCTCGGCGCCGTGCCGCGCGCGGCCGACCGCCTCGCCCGCCATGACGGGCAGTTCGGCGTCGCCGCCCACTATCTGGCTTCAAATCTCGGCGACACCGAGTTCGGCCTGTTCTTCCTCAACTACCACAGCCGCCTGCCGCTCATCAGCGCCCTCACGCCGACGCGCGGGATCAGCGCCGCCGAGGTGCAGGCCACCGCCGGTTCGCTCGCCCAGGCCAGCCTCGCCCCGGCGATGATCCGCAACGGTTATCCCGCCGTCGGCGTGCCCGCCGCGCTCAACACCCTGCTCGGCGCCGCCCTCACCGGCGTGCCCGCCGGCGCCCTCCCGACCACCCTCCAGCCGTTCTACCCCGCCGCAGCCCAGATCGCCGCCGGCGCGAAGAAACTCGGCTTCCTCTCGGCGGCCGCCACCGGCCGGTACGTGCTCGAGTATCCGGAGGACATCCAGCTCGTCGGCGCCAGCTTCAACACCAGCCTCGCCGGCTTCTCGCTCCAGGGGGAGGTCTCCTACAAGGCCAACCAGCCGCTCCAGGTCGACGACGTCGAACTGCTCTTCGCGGCGATGTCCGCCCTCGATACGCCCACCGGCACCAAGTACGGGCAGTTCAACCAGCTCGGCGACTACACCGGCCGCTTCGGCGCCGACGTACGCGGCTACCGCCGTCACGGCGTCTGGCAGGCCCAGGCCACCGCCACCAAGATCTTCGGACGCCTGCTCGGCGCCAGCCAGTGGACCCTCGTCGCCGAGGTCGCCGCCGTCGCCGTGCCCGGCCTCGAGGACAAGAGCGTGCTGCGCTACGACGCCCCCGGCACCTACACCTCCAACAGCGCGCTCGCGATGATCGGCACCGGCAACGCCGCGTTCCGCACCACCGCCGGCTCCGCCTTCGCCGACGACTTCTCGGCCGGCTGCCAGCTGTTGGCGAAGTTCGACTACAACAACGTCTTCGCCGGCGTGAATCTGTCGCCCAGCGTCGGCCTCGGGTACGACTTCCTCGGCAACACCCCGCTGCCGTTGGGCAACTTCGTCGAGGACCGCCGCACCCTCACCCTCGGCCTCGAGTTCACCTACCAGAACCGGTGGACGTTCGACCTGCGCTACGTGAACTACTCCGGCGCCGGCGCCCGCAATCTCCTCCACGATCGCGACTTCGTCTCCTCCACGATCAAATACTCCTTCTAGTCTCCCTTTCCCGTCATGCGCACCAACCCGCTCCCGACCCTCGCCGCCCTCGCGCTGCTCGCCCTCGTCCCCGCCCGGCTCGCCGCCGGAGTCTCCCCCGAGGAGGCCGCCCGGCTCGATCGCGACCTCACGCCGATGGGCGCCGAGCGCGCCGGCAACGCCGCCGGCACCATCCCCGCCTGGACCGGCGGCATCGCCGAGGCCCCCGCCGGCTACGCGCCCGGGAAGCACCACCCCGACCCCTTCGCCGCCGACGCCCCGCTCTACACCATCACCGCGGCCAACGCCGAGCAGTACCAGGCGCAGCTCACCGCCGGCAACCTCGCCCTGCTCAAGGCCTACCCGAGCTACAAGCTCGTCGTCTACCCCACGCAGCGCAGCGCCTCGTACCCGCAGTACATCTACGACGCCACCCGCAAGACCGCCGTGGAGGCCCAGCTCGCGCCCAACGCCAACGGCGTTCTCAACGCCGTCAACGGCATCCCCTTCCCCATCCCCGCCAGCGCCGAGGAGGTCCTCTGGAACCACCTGCTGCGTTTCCGCGGCGTCTCCGCCGTCCGCGTGATCAGCCAGGCGGCCCCCACCCGCGGCGGCGACTACACCCTGGTGCGCTTCGAGGAGGAGTTCCTCTTCCCGTACGTCCAGGAAGGCATGACGCCCGAGAAGCTCGACAACATCGTCTTCTTCTTCAAGCAGGCGGTCGTCGAGCCCGCCCGCCTCGCCGGCTCCATCCTCCTCGTCCACGAGACCCTCGACCAGATCAAGGAGCCGCGCAGCGCCTGGATCTACAACACCGGCCAGCGCCGCGTGCGTCGCGCGCCCCAGGTCGCCTACGACGGCCCCGGCACCGCCGCCGACGGACTGCGCACCTCCGACCAGCTCGACATGTTCAACGGCGCGCTCGACCGCTACGAGTGGAAGCTGCTCGGCAAGCGCGAGATGATCGTCCCCTACAACTCCTACCGCCTCCACTCCGACCAGGTGAAGGCCAAGGACATCCTCACCCCGCTGCACATCAACCAGGACCTCGCGCGCTACGAACTCCACCGCGTCTGGGTCGTCGAGGCCAACGTCAAGCCGGGCACCAGCCACCTCTACCCGCGCCGCACGTTCTACGTCGACGAGGACAGCTGGCAGATCCTCGCCGTCGACCAGTACGATGCCCGCGGCCAGCTCTGGCGCCTCTCCGAGGCCCACTGCATCAACTACTACGACCTCCCCACCTTCTGGAGCACGCTCGAGGTCCACACCGACCTGATCAGCGGCCGCTACCTCGCCTACGGCCTCGATAACGAGAACCGGATGTATCAGTTCAACGTGAAACGCAGTTCCCAGGACTACGCCCCCTCCAGCCTGCGCGCCGACGGCCTGCGTTGACCTCCATCGCCGTGATCGCCTCGCATGGTACCGCGCCTCCCACGAGTGCGCCGTCATTGTCTCCGTTGATCGGATCCACCCGGCGCCGCCTGTCCGTGGCCGGCCTGCTCGCGCTCGCCCTGGCCGCCGCAGTCCCGCCCGGCCACGCCGAGTCCGGCTCCACCGTCCACAGCCTGCCGGCCAGCGCCCACCGGCAACCGTCCACCGGCTCCGACGGCCCGTCCGTGCCCGCCCGGCTCGCCGCGCAAGCGCTCCTGCTCGACCTCGCCACCGCCGGCCCGCGGCTCGTCGCCGTGGGCGAGCGCGGCCACATCCTCCTCTCGGACGACCAGGGAGAGACTTGGCGCCAAGCCGCGGTGCCCACCCGCGCCACGCTCACCGGTGTCCACTTCGCCGACGCCCGCCACGGCTGGGCGGTCGGGCACCTCGGCACGATCCTGCGCACCGTCGACGGCGGCGGGACCTGGCAACGCGTCGCGGCCGGCCTCGACCGCGAGAGCGTCCTGCTCGACGTGCTCTTCCTCAACGCGAACGAGGGCTTCGCCGTCGGCGCCTACGGCCTGTATCTGCGCACAAGCGACGCCGGCCTCACCTGGACCCGCGCCGAGGTGCAGCCCGACCAGTACCACCTCAACCAGATCGCCCGCACCGCCGACGGCGTGCTCTTCCTGGTCGGCGAAGCCAGCACGCTGCTGCGCTCCCGCGACGGAGGCCGGAGCTGGGAGTCGGTCCCGCCCCCCTACGACGGCTCGCTGTTCGGCCTCGTCCCGCTCGCCGACGGCCAGCTCCTTGTCCACGGTCTGCGCGGCCATGTCTTCCGCTCCACCAACGGCGGCGCCGGGTGGCTGCCCGTCGAGACCCCCGTGCCCACACTGCTGATGCAGGGCGTGCGCCTGCGCAACGGCCTCGTCGTGCTCGCCGGCCAGTCGGGCAACTTCCTCGTCAGCCGCGACCAGGGACAGTCCTTCACGCTCTGGCACCCGGGCGACGCCGCCGGCACCGCCGCCCTGCAGGAGACCGCCGACGGCGCCCTCCTGCTCGCCGGCGAGAAGGGCGTGCGCCGCCTCGCCGCCCCGCCGCTGCATCCCGCCCCGCAGGCCCCCGCGCCATGAGATTCTCCGACCGCCTCACCGCCGCGCTCGAGTCGTTGATCTTCGATCACCGCCGGGGCGTGCTCGCCGCGCTCGCGTTGTTCACCGTCGCGATGGCCTTCTTCGCCAGCCGCACGCACATCGACGCCAGCTTCCTCAAGCAGCTCCCGGCGGAGCATCCGTACGTCCGCACCTTCGTCGAGTACCAGACCGCCTTCGGCAACGCCAACCGGGTCGTCATCGCGCTGACCGTCAAGAAGGGCGACATCTTCCAGCCCGAGTTCTTCGATACGCTCCGCAAGGTCACCGACGAGGTCTTCTTCCTGCCCGGGGTCGACCGCGCCTCCGTCACCTCGCTGTACACACCCAACGTGCGCTTCGTCGAGATCGTCGAGGACGGCTTCGCGGGCGGCACCGTCATCCCCGCCGACTTCCAGCCCACAGCCGCCGGACTCGAACAGGTCCGGCAGAACGTGCTCAAATCCGGCAAGTTCGCCCGGCTCGTCGCCAACGACTTCACCGGAGCCCTCGTCACCGCGCAGCTGCTCGAGGTCGATCCCTCCACCGGCAAGCGGCTCAACTACCTGGAGGTCGCGCAGGCCATCGAGGAGAAGATCCGCGAGCGGCATGTCCCCGCCGGCGGCGACTTCGGCTTGGGCATCCACGTCATCGGCTTCGCCAAGATCATGGGCGACGTGGGCGAGTCGGTTCGCAGCGTGTTGCTGTTCTTCGCCGTCTCCATCGCGCTTACCGCCCTGCTCGTCCTGATCTACACGCGCTCGTGGCGGCTCACGGTCTGGCCGATCCTCTGCTCGCTCGTGGCCGTGCTCTGGCAGCTCGGGCTCCTCAACCTGCTCGGCTACGGCATCGACCCGCTCTCATTCCTCATTCCGTTCCTCGTCTTCGCCATCGGGGTGAGCCATTCGGTGCAGATGGTCCGCGCCTTCCGCAACGCGGTCTTCGACGGTGCGGCCGGCCCGGCGGCCGCTCGCGCCGCCTTCCGCGGCCTGCTCTTCCCCGGCGCCCTCGCCCTGGGCACCGACACCATCGGCTTCCTGACGATGCTGCTCGTGCGCATCGAGATCATCCGCGAGCTCGCGATCACCGCCAGCCTCGGCGTGGCGCTGGTGATTCTCACCAACCTCGTCCTGCTCCCCGTCATCCTTTCCTGGGTGCAATTGCCCCCGAGCTTCCGCGTCAAGATCCGCGCCCGCAGCATCGCCACCGACCGCCATTGGCGGCATTTCGAGCGCATCACCAAGCCGGGCCTCTCGGTCGTCATCATCCTGCTCGCGCTCGCACTCGGCGCCTTCGGTTGGCGGCAGATGGACCGGGTGCAGATCGGCGATCTCGACGCCGGCGTGCCCGAGCTGCGCCCCGACTCCCGCTACAACCGCGACGCCGCCGCCATCACCTCCCGCTTCACCGTGGGTGTCGACCTGCTCTCGGTCATCGTCGAGACCGTGCCCGGCGGCTGCATCGACTACGATGTGATGACGCGCATCTCCGAGTTCGAATGGCACCTGCGCAACGTCCCGGGCGTGCAATCGACCGACTCGCTCGCCGAGGCCGCCAAGGCCGTCAACGCCGGCTGGAACGAAGGCAGCCTGAAATGGCGCTCGCTCCCGCCCAACCAGGCCATGCTCGCGCAGGCCACCTCGCCCTTCGACACCGCATCCGGCCTGCTCGACGCCGAGGGCCGCGTGATGCCGGTGGTCGTCTATCTCGAGGACCACAAGGCCGCGACGATCGAGCGCGTGATCGCCGCCGTGAAGGAGTTCGCCGCCGCCCACCCGTCCGACCGCGTGCAGTTCCGGCTGGCCAGTGGCAACGTGGGCGTGATGGCCGCCACCAACGAGGTCGTGCGCGCCACGCAGTGGCCGATCGTCGGCTGGGTCTTCGGCTCGGTCATCGTGCTCTGTCTGCTCACCTTCCGGTCCGTGCGTGCCACGGTCTGCATCGTGCTGCCGCTTGTCGTGGTGTCGTTGCTGGCCAACGCGGTGATGGTCGCGCTCGGCATCGGGCTGAAGCCCTCCACCCTGCCGGTGATCTCGCTCGGAGTCGGCATCGGCGTGGACTACGGCATCTATCTGTTCTCGCGTTTCCAGCAGCAACTGGGAGACGGCATCCCGTTCGAGGAGGCGCTCTTCCGCGCCTTCCGCCAGACCGGCAGCGCCGTGATCTTCACCGGGCTCACCCTCGGCGTCGGCGTGAGCACGTGGATCTTCTCCGGCCTCAAGTACCAGGCCGACATGGGGGTGCTGCTCACCTTCATGTTCATCGTGAACATGCTCGGCGCGATCCTCGTGCTCCCCGCCCTCGCCCGCTGGCTGTATCGGAGCCGGTAGGCGCCCGTGGCAGACCCGCGGGCCCCAAAATCCGCCCCTGGACCAACGATACCCACACCGTCCTCGTCCGGCGCCGGGGCAAGTGGAGCCAGCCGCCAACCGGAGGCCAACGGGCATCAACACGTTCCATCTTCCCGGGAGCAAGGAAGCGGCGGGCGTGTTCAGAACACCACACTCGCTTTGTCACCGGAAAGATGCACACCTTTCAGCACAAGCGTGCCCTCCGTGCCCCCATGAAGATCCACCCAGCAATGCTGTCTTCGCTCGTCTCGCCGGTCGCGTGTGTCGGGATCGCCATCACATTGTTGTTGGGTGGCTGCGCCGCCCCCGCGCTCACGGTGGCGAAGACCAGCCCGCTCACCCCAAGTTTTGAGAACGGCGTGCCGACCCTGCGATCGCAGAAAGTGTGCTGTGTGCTGGTCGGCCAACTCAGCCAACGCATCTCGACCGAGCCCGAGGCGTTCCCCACTTTCTGCGTGGCGATCACCAACGGGACGAGAGACTTGTTGGCGATCTCCCCCGAGAACTTCTCCGCTGTCTCCGGAGGCAAGCGGGTCCGGGTACTCAACCAGAGGCAGCATCTGCAGCTGATTGCCCGCTCCCGTCTCGCGGCCGAGCGCTTCGCGAGGATGGACATGCCCAGTCGGCCAATAGTCGGACGCGACGCTGCCGGCAACCTCCACCAATACTCGCGCACGCCCCACCTTCCCACGGGACGGGACACCTACTCCCCCGTCTCGGTGATCAACGCAGCCTATCCGAGCGCCTTCCCCAAAACCGCCGCGGCCCAAGACGGGCAACCTGCGCAGCCACGCCGGCAACTTGGCTGTCTCACCCGGTGTGCGCTTCCTCCAGGCATGCTCGTGCGGGGGCTCCTCGTCCTCCACGGCGAGGACATCCAGCGAGGGAAGCCCCTGACCATCATCGCCACGATTGCGGGCGAGACCCACGAGTTCCAGTTCGAGGTCGGCCCCTGAACCAACCATGCAGCGGGCCGACGCCCCTTGCCTCTCGTTGTCACGAGCGCCGCGCGAAAGGAAGCGGCCGGAGCGCCCACCTCATTTTCGCCTCACCGGCGGCTGCTGGCGACAGGAGTCGAATCCGAGGAACCGCTAGCCGGGCGGCCGGAGCATCCGCACCGAGTAGAATCAGCCTCGGCACGCCGCCGATGATGAGATCACCCGAGGGTGACTCGGCGAGTTCTTCATCAAGCGGTGCACCGCAGGTATTCCGGGCTTCCGCGGGCAATCTCCTTACGCGGCCGCGAGGAAACGTTCCAGCCGGGCCAGCACGCGCTCGCGGCCGAGCACGCGGAACATGCCGGTGATCGACGGGCCGACGTTCGTGCCGGAAACGGCGAGACGGGCCACGGCCTGGTAGTCGCCGAAACCGAGGGCGGTCTTCGTCGCCAGATCCTTGATCGCGGTCTCGATCGCCGTGTCGGTGGAGAAGTCGGCGGTGCGGAGCACGTCGACCAGCTCGCGCAGGCGGGCTTTCGGGTCGCCCTTGCCCATGACCTTCGCCTTCACCTTCTCGTCGGTCGCATAGTCCTCGGTGAAGAAATAGGTCGTGTAGGCGGGCAGCTCCTCAAGGCCCTTGATCTTGGGCTGGCTGAGCAGCATGACCTCGCGGAAGTACGCCGGCTCGGCGGCCAGCGCGGCGGCCACGTTGTGCTGCTGCAGGTGCGCGCGGGCCAGGGCCACGAACGTGTCGGCCGGCTGCTCGAGCAGGTAGACCATGTTCATGTGCGCCATCTTCTTCTCGTCGAAGCGGGCGTTGCTCTGGTTCACGCCGGGCAGGTCGAAGAGCTTCACGATCTCGGCGATGGGCATCTTCTCGCGGTCGTCGCCGGGGTTCCAGCCGAGCAGGCAGAGGAAGTTGACCACGGCCTCGGGCAGGTAACCGCGTTTCTGGTACTCCTCGATCAGGGCGCCACGGTCGCGCTTCGACATCTTGCCCGGCCCGTCGGACTTCAGGATGAGCGGGATGTGGGCGAACTTCGGCGGGGTGACTCCGAAGGCCTTGAAGAGCTCGACGTGCTTGCTGGTGTTCGAGAGGTGGTCCTCGCCGCGGATCACGTGGGTGATCTGCATGGCGATGTCGTCGACGACGTTGACGAAGTGGAAGACCGGGTTGCCGTCAGAGCGCACAATGACGAAGTCCTCGTCCTCGACGCGCTCGACGCGGCCGCGGATGCAGTCGTCGATGACGGCGGGCGCGGCGGCGACCTTCGTCACCGTCTTCTTGCGATGCTCGTCGAAGACCTCGGAGCGCTCGCCGAGGAGCTTGAACCAGATGGCGCCGTCCTTCTCGTAGGTGCGGCCGGAGGCCTGGAGTTTCGCCAGGTACTCCTTGTAGACGGCGTCGCGTTCGCTCTGGCGATACGGGCCGAAGTCGCCACCCTTGCCCGGGCCCTCGTCCCAGTCCATGCCCAGCCACTTGAGACTGTCGTAGATGACGTTGAGGAACTCCTCGCTGTTGCGCTCCTTGTCGGTGTCCTCGATGCGCAGGACGAAGGTGCCGCCGGTGTGGCGGGCGTAGAGCCAGTTGAACAGCGCGGTGCGGGCGCTGCCGATGTGGAAGAACCCGGTCGGGCTGGGAGCGAAACGGACGCGGACTTTGTTCGTGGACATGGCGAGAAACGAGCGTCGATGAGGCGCGAGCACGACGGAAAAGACAAGAGCCGATCCGGCGCGGATTTCGGCGGCGCAACGGCCGCGAGAGCTTCGCGTGGCTCGGGCCGAACGACGTCGCCGTTGGACCCGAACGAGGCAGTTGGACACAGGGCACAGAGCGGCTTCGCCGCAGCCAAGGCTGTTGGAACCGTTCTGCGGTACGGCAGAACACGCTGATAAACGCCGATCCGGGAGATCGGCGGAAGACGCGGCAAGCCGACACGGGAGCCGGACTTGACTCACGCGGAGGCGCGGAGGCCGCAGAGGGTTCGAACAAGCGGAAGGGGTTGTTTCTCCGCGCCCTCCGCGGCTCCGCGTGCCACCACTTGGAGTTCGCTCACAGCCGGCGCGCGTGATCGAGGGAACATCCCCGAAAGACGAGGGTTTGCGGCGGAAGTATTTCGGAGTGTTCGGAGGCAGACCGGTATTCAGCGACACTCACCCGCTGGTTGAGCACCCCGAAACCGGGTTCTGCAACACCAAGTTCCTCGCTGCCGAAGGTTCTGCCGAACGGCAGCGTGCTCTCGTTCCGTCTCTCCTCTGCCTCTGTGACCCGCCCGAACTGCCGTTCCTAGATTCCGGCAACGCCGGCACGGAAGAAGGCCGGCGCGCCCTGTCCTACTTCTTCGCGGCGGTCTCCTGCACAAACTGCTCGATCCGGTCGCACGCCTCACCGATCTGCTCATAGCTGGTGGCGAAGCAGGCGCGGACATGGCCGGCGCCGCCGGTGCCGAAGGCGGTACCGGGGACGACGGCAACGTGTTTGCTCTGGAGCAGGCCGACGGCGAAGTCCTTCTCGTTCAATCCCGTGCCAGCGACGTACGGGAACGTGTAGAACGACCCGCGCGGGCTGTGGCACTTCAGGCCGATCTCGTTGAAGCGGCGGACGATGAAATCGCGGCGACGGTGGTACTCGGCGCGCATCCTCAACACCCCATCCCAGCCTCGCAGCAGCGCCTCGGTGGCGGCATCCTGGCTGACGATCGAGGCGCACATCATCGAGTACTGGTGGACCTTCATCATCGCCTCGATGAGCGCCGCCGGGCCACAGGCGTAGCCGATACGCCAGCCGGTCATCGCAAACGCCTTGGAGAAGCCGTGCAGGAAGATGGTGCGGTCGCGCATGCCCGGCAGGCTGGCGATGCTGGTGTGCTCCCCGTCGAAGGTGAGCTCGGAGTAGATCTCGTCGCTGAAGACCAGCAGGTCCTTCTCGACGGCGAACTTGGCGATCGCCTCGAGCTGCGCGCGTGAACAGGTGCCGCCCGTCGGGTTGCACGGCAGGTTCAGCATCAGGATACGACACCCCGGCTCCCAGGCCGCGGCGAGCGCCTCGGCCGTGAGCGCGAAGTTGTCCTTGGCGAAGGTCGGCACCGGGATGCCCATGCCGTGCACCAGCGTGACGCTGGGGTGGTAGCTCACGTAGCAGGGCTGGTGGAAGAGCACCTTCTCGCCCGGGTTCATGAACGCCCGGAACGCCAGATCCAGCGCCTCGGACACGCCCACCGTCACCAGCACGTCGCTCTCCGGCCGATACTCGATGCCGAAGTGGCGGCCGACGTAGGCGGAGATCGCGCGGCGCAGCTCGATCAACCCGAGGTTGGCCGTGTAGTGCGTGCGCCCGCGTTCGAGCGAGTAGATCGCCGCCTCGCGGATGTGCCACGGCGTGCGGAAATCGGGCTCGCCGATACCGAGCGAGATGACGTCGTCGCTCTTCATCTTCGCGACGACGTCGAAGAAATCGCGGATGCCGGAGCGCGGCAGACCGATGACGTGGCGGGCGATGAAACGGGAGGGATCGCTCATGGCGGCAGGCGGCGGAACGGGAGGCGGGGGCGCGACGAGGGCGGCGGCGTTACGGGGTGATCTTCAGCGGGCCGGTCTCGTCCTCGACCTGATCCATGAGGACGTTGTGCTCCTTGTAGGTGCGGAGCATGAAATGGGTCGCGGTGGAGAGCACACCGTCGATCGTCGAGAGGCGCTCGGAGACGAACGAGGCGACCTTCTGCAGGCTCGGGCCGCTCACGAAGACGAGCAGATCGTAGGCCCCGGAGTTGAGGTAGCAGGAGTCGACCTCGTCGAAACGGGCGATGCGGTCCGCCAAGCGGTTGAAACCGCCGCCGCGTTCGGGACGGATCTTCACCTCGATCACGGCGCGCACGACCCCGGTGTCCTCCTTGGAGAGATTGAGCACCGGTCGCCACCCGAGGAAGATGCCCTGCGCCTTGAGCTCATCGAGCTGGCGGGTGACTTCGGCTTCGGGTTGTCCCAGCACCTGCGCCATCTGTGCAGGCGTCAGGCGGTTGTTTTCCATCAGAAGCTTGAGAACAGGGTTCATGCCGGGTGCGAAACTCGCAGATTCGAGAACGACTAAGCCACTCTTAATTTCAAGGGCGCTGGCGGGTGGCGCCCCCCGGCACCACCGCCGATTCCCACCTCAAGTTTCCCCGGTCTCCAGCCGATAGAAACCACGCGCCACCGGTGCCGCCCCCCCAGCCCATCGCCCCCCTGCCACCGCTCCTCCCCTTTATGCCAGCCGTCCTCTTCATCGAAGACTCGCGGACGTTCCAGCGTCTGATGACCAAATACCTGCCGGAGGACTACGAGCTGACGATTCTCGACAGCCTCGCCGCAGGCTGGGAGTCGATCCAGTCGCGCAAGTACGACCTGGTCATCACCGACTTTCTGTTTCCGCAGAGCGACGCCTTCGAGCTGATCTTCCAGGTCCGACACCGTTTCTCCCCGCAACAGTTGCCAATCGTCGTGCTGACCAGCGTCGCCGACCGTTTCCTGATCAGCAAACTCTTCGTGGCCGGCGTGAACGCCACCATCGCGAAGCCACCGCACGTGCCCGACTTTCGCGCGCTCGTGGCCAAGATGATCGAGACCCCGTGGGTGCAACGACCGGATTTTCCCAGCGAGGACGCCCACCTGCTCACCTGGGGCACGGCCGACGAGTTCGTCGTCTTCTGCCCCAACCTCAACTTCTTCACCCGCGGCGCCACCCAGCAGGCCGCGCTCGACGCCATGCAGGAGCGGATCCGTCAGCACACGCTCTCCGGCGAGCGCATCCCCGTCATCACGACGCCCAAGCAGACGCTCTACTTCTCGAACGTCGACGTCACGCCGAGCCGCGCGTAGTGTCGACCCGGGCACCGGTGCGGCCGGACTCCCCCAGCTGATGGCCGCGGGTGACCGCCGCCCCGCCCTTGGCCAGCTTCAGCGCGTCGACCGCCGCAGCCAGCCGTCGCCGTTTCTCCTTCTGGCCCTCGTCGAACAGGTCGAGTTGGCGCGCCGGCGCCTCGACCTGCGAGAGCCGGACGCTCACCAGGCGCAGCGGCCGCCGCTGCCGCCAGGCGATGCGCAACAGCGGCGCCAGCAGCGGGTAGAAGTCGGTCTCCAGGTCGCTCGCGGCCGGCAGACTGTGGCCGGCTGAGACATCCTCCATGCCCGGATAGCGGATCTTCACGGTGAGCGTGCGGGCGCACTTCCGATCCTCGCGCAGCTTCGGGACGAGTTCGTCGACCATGCGCTTGGCGACGCGTTCGATCGCCGCGAAGTCCGCGATGTCGCGGGCAAACGTCTCCTGCTGCGAGTAGCTCTTCGCCTCCCACTCCACCGTCTCGACCGGCGAGAGGTCCTCGCCCCGCGCCATCGCCAAGATCTCCGCGACGCCGTCGCCGAAGAAGCCGCGCAGTTTCGCCTCGGGCGCGGTCAACAGGTCCGCCACCGCGCGCAACCCCGCGGCGACCAGCCGCGGCTCGGTCTTGGCGCCGATGCCCGGCAATCGGCCCACCCCCAACGGCGCCAGAAACGCCGCCTCCCCGCCCGGCGGCACGACGACGAACGCCTTCGGTTTGCGCAGCTTGCTGGCGATGCCGGCCACGAGCTTGTTCGTCGCCAGCCCCCAGGAGAGCGAGAGCCCGAGCTCGGCGACGATCGCCGCATCCAGCGCGCGAATGCGCGCCTCAAGCTCCGCCTGGGACCCGAACCCGCACGGCCCCACGTCGAGGTAGCCCTCGTCGATCGAGCGCCGCTCGACCTGCGGCGTCACCGTCTCGCACAGGTCGAACATCCGCTGCGACACCCGGCCGTACAGGCCCGGCGTATGCGGGATCAGGACCAGATCGGGGCAGACCTGCAGGGCCCTTGTGGTCGGCATCGGCGTATAGACGCCCACGGCGCGCGCCTCGTAGCTTGCCGAGGAGATGATGCCGCGGGTCGTGCCGCCCACCGCACACTTCCTCCCGCGCAGCGACGGATCGCGCGCCTGCTCGCACGCGACGAAAAACGCGTCGGCGTCGAGATGCACGATGGAGGTGAGCGGTGGCACGCTCGACGATATGGCCGCCAACCGGCCGGCCGCGCAACCGGAACCCGCCCCGCCGGCGCCGGTCGCCACGCTCAACCCAGCAGCGCCCGCAGCGCTTCCGCGGCGGCCGCATGGCCCGCGGCCGCCGCTTCCCGGTACAACTGCTCGGCCCGCGCGTGATCGGGCTCCAATCCTTCGTGCCCGTGTTCGTAGTGTCCGCCGAGGTTGTATTGCGCGCCCGCGTGCCCTTGGGCCGCGGCGAGTTCGAACCATTCGATCGCCAGCAACGGATCGCGCGCCACGCCTTCGCCCGTGTCGAAAAGCAGCGCGAGCTGGTATTGGGCCGCGGCGAGCCCGGTCTGGGCTGCGGTGAAGATCCACTGGGCGGCCTCCTGTCTCTCCGGCGCACTCCCCGCCGTGGCGAGCAGGTCCACGCCGAAGCGGAGCTGCGCGTCGGGCAACCCCGCGACCGCCGCGTGGCGGAGCCAGGCGGCGGCCTCCCCCGGCGCGGCCTCGGACACGTGTCCGGTCTGGATCAACACGGCGAGATTGAAGGCCGCGCGCCGATCGCCCTGCAGCGCGGCCGCGCGAAACCAGCGGGCGGCGAGCGCATGGTCCTGCGCGACCCCCGTGCCCTTCGCATGGCACACGCCGAGCGCGCACTGGGCCCGCCTCGACCCCTGCGCCGCCGCGGCCGCAAACCAACGCACCGCCGCCGCCTCGTCGCGGGGCACGCCTTCGCCCCGGGAATGACAAAGGCCGAGTCGGAGCTCCGCCTCGGCCTCCCCGGCCTCGGCGCGCCGGAGCAGATCGGAGTACTCCTGGGAAGTCATGACGTTGTGTGCCCGACCGTCGGCGTGGCCCCAAGCCGTCCGCTGCTCAGATGTAGTCGAGCAGCGATTGCTGGAACAGCTTCGAGCCGGCCTGGAGCGCGGCCGAATAGGAGCGCTCGGCGGACTGGAACTGGATGATCGTCTCGGCCAGGTCGATGTTGCTCTCGCCGTCGGAGAGGTTCGCCAGCTGATTGAAGCGGGTGGCGTTCTGCGTGCGGGTGACCTCGATGCGATACTGCGAGGTGGCCAGCGAGCTGAGCGTGTCGACCATGTTGTCCTCGTCGTCGCCGAGCGCGTTCTGGATGGAGTTGGTCGCGGTCTTGTCGTCCGCCGCCACCGCATCGCGCAGCTGGACAAGGTGGTTGAGAAATGTCTCCAGATCCTGGTTCTGCGCCCCGCTGGTGGTGGTGGAGACGCGGGCCCCCTCGCTCACGTCGATCTGCGGCGCGGCACCGGTGGTGCCGGTGTAGGTGACGCCGTTGATCCGGCCGGTGGCGGGATCACGGGTGGCCGTGAACGGGGCGGTGCCGATCTCCTCGGCCCCGAAGAGGTAGTTGCCGTTCACCTGGGTGTTGGCCAACGAGACCACCTGCTCGAGGTAGCCGTCGAGCTGGGTGGCGAGGGCGGCATGCTGCGCCGGATCGCCCGAGGAAGAGGCCGTGGGGGCGAGGTTGAAGGCCTTGCTCGCAAGCTGCCGGATCGAGGTGAGCGTGGTGGTGCTGACCGCGATGTTGGTGAGGCCGCGCTGGGCGTTGCGCTCATATTGCTGGAGCATGCGCTTCTCGCTCTCGTAGCCCATCACACGGCCGGTCGCCGGCACATCGTCGCTGGCCTCGCTGAGGCGCTTGCCGGAGGCCATCTGCTGCGTGAGCCGGCTCTGGGTGCTGGAGAGGCGGGTGAGATCCGAGGTGAGCCGGGAGGCGAGCGTGCTGGAGGTGATGCGGATCATGGCGGGAGGCGTTGCGGCGGTTCAGGAGAGCAAACGAGATCGAAAAGACGCGGCGTCAGATCGTGTTGATGATGTCGGTGAGCAGTTCGTCGATCACCGCCATGATCCGGGCCGAGGCCTGATAGGCGCGCTGATAGCGCAACATGTCGGCGGTCTCCTCGTCGAGCGAGACACCGCCGTACGATTCGCGCTGCGCGCCGAGCAGATCGCTGAGGGCCTGCTGGTCCGCTCTGCGGGACTCGGTGGTGGAGACGTCCTGACCGACGGTGGTGACGATGCGGGTGAAGGTCTGCGCCGGGGTGCCGTCGAGGAAGGCGTTGTTGTTGGCGACAGCGGCGACGGCCAGCGCGCGCTGGTTGGCGCCGGAGGGGCCGCCGGCATCGCCGGCCTGCACATTGGTGGCCGTGGCGGTGCGGGCGATGGTGGCCGCCGTCGTGCCGGTGCCGGTGAAGAAGTCGCCGTTGGTGTTGGCGCCGTTGTTGTCGTAGGCGTCGTTGACCTGGGTGACGAGGGCTTGGACGAAACCGTCGAGTCTGTCTCGATACGAATCCACCGTGGTGCCGACCTGCTGGTACCCGGCGAGACTGCCGCCGGTGAGCGCGAGCTGGCTGGTGCTGGCCGGGGCGGTGGTCGTCCACTCGTACTGGCCGGCGTTGCGGGCGAGCGAACCGGTGACCACGGCCCGGTCGAGCAACAGGACCGGGGTACCGGTGGTGTTGACCTGGATGCCGATCTGCCCCGCATCCTGCTGGACCGTCGTGAAGTCCATGTACTTGGCGAGTTCCTCGAGCTTGCCCTGGCGCTGGTCGCGCAGATCGACGGCACTGCCGGGATTGATGATCTCGACCCGGCCGATCTGGCGGTTGAGGTCCGCCAAGTTGGCGAGGATCGAGTTCACCTGCTTGGCATCCTCGTCCATCTGACCGGTGAGGGTGTTGGCGACGACGGGAGTATCGAGCGAGATGTCGGCCAGGCGGCGGTCGGCGAGGCGGATCTTGTTGATCAGGTCGTCGGTGGTGGCGATGAGCTGCTGCTTGTTGACCGGGTCGGTCGGTTGCGTGGCGAAGCCCTGCCAGGCGCTGAAGAAGGCGTCGATCGAGGCCGCGATGCCCGAGGGCAGCGCAGTGTTGCTGCTGATCGTGTCCACCGTGGTGGTCTTGGCAAAGGTCCCTTGGCTGAGGGCGGTCTGCGCTTGTTCGAGGTAGGCGAGCTGGGACTCGAGAAACTGCGTATTGGAGGTCTCCTCGTTGATCTGGCCATCGAGCAGGCGGTCGCGCATCTGCTGGATGGCGACGGGCTCGACGCCGAGGCTCTGGGCGCCGAGCGGGGTGTTCACCGACCCCTTGTCACCATACACCACACGCTGGCGGGCGTACGCGGTGTTGTTCACGTTCGCCATGTTGCGCCCGACGATGTCGAGCGCGGCGCTGTGGGCGCGCAGGGCGTTGGTGTTCGAGTAGAGGGTGGAATAGAGACCGGACATGGCGGGGAGTTCAGCCTTGGGCTCGGTAGGTCGGGGCGGCGCCGACGGCGGCCACCGCGACCTGCCCCTGCCGGGAATAGGTCTTGGTGAACGCCTGCGGGCGCAGGGCGGGCACGAGATCGCGGTGCAGCTCGACGAGGCGGGAGAGCATCATCTGATTCTGCCGGTTGCGCTGCTTGGTGCGGTGCAGCAGATGGTTGATCTCGTCGATGAGCGCCTCAAGCAGCGGGCGGACCTCGGCGGGGAACGCGGGGAGAAGCTGGCGCAACGGGCGATCCGCCGGGCATCCGTGCCCGGCCGCGTACTGGCGCACCGCGTTCTCGCGCTCCGCGCGGCACGCCCGGGCCGACTCGGCCTGCTCCTCGAGCTGCGGCACGAAGCCGGCCACCGCCTCGGCATCCAGCGAGAGGATCCGTTGCTGCTGCTCCTCGAACAGGCGGAGCAGCCCGCCATATTCGGCGAGTTCGCTCCGGAGCGTGTCGACGACCGTCGACCAGGCAGGGCACGGTCCCGCGGCAAGTGGTGTGTCGGTCAGAATCATGAAGTGGTCTCCGGTTTATCGGTCGTTTGCCCCTTCGGGGTAAGTTGCGGCACGAGCATTTTAGCGATGCCCAGCCCCCCACCCTGCGCGACGCTCTGGGCCACGACGTCGGTGACGAGGTACTGGTAGACGTTGTTGCCGGCCACCGCGCCCTCGCCGGCGCCCAACATCGGCTTGAGCGCGTCTCCGAGCAACTGGCGGACGAGGATCGCCTCGAACTGCTCCGCGGCGGCCTGCGCCGGCGGGCGGTTCGCCCCCCCTTGGAACGAACGCCGCACCACCGCCGGATCGGCGACACCGAGCAATGGACTGATGGGGACGGTCGACATGGCGGGAGGGAACGCGACGGTCAGTTGATCACAACCTCGGCTTGGAGGGCGCCGGCGCGTTTGAGGCTCTGGAAGATCGCCATCATCTCGCGCGACGAGACGCCGAGGGCGTTGAGCGCCTTCGCCAACTCCTCGACCGAAGGCATCTCCTCGACGATCTGGAAGCCGCCCTTCACCTCGGTCACATCCGTGCGGGTGGAGGGCACGACCGCGGTGGTGCCGCCCTGGCTGAACGGCCCGGGCTGCGAGACGCCGAGCGTGGAGGCGATCTTGATGGTGAGCGAGCCGTGGCTGATGGCCACCTGCGAAAGGCGTACCGCCGAGGTGGCGACAATCGTGCCCGTGCGCTCGTTGAGGACGACCCGGGCGGCGGTGTCGGGCCGGGCCTCGATCGCCCCCAGGGAGGCGATGAAGGAGACCTCGTTGCCGGCGAAGGCGGCGGGGAGCCCCACCGCGACAGTCGCCGCATCCTGGGCACGGGCGGTGCCGGGGAACTGCGCGTTGACGGCGTCGGCGATGCGGGCGGCGGTGGCGAAATCGGGCTGGTGGAGGAGCAGGCGCACGACGCCGTCGCGCACGACGGTGGCGGGGATCTCGCGCTCGACGATCGCGCCGTTGGTGATGGAGGCGACCGTGGGATGGTTCTTCTGCACGGTGGCGCCGCCGGGGCCGCCGCCGCCGCCGAGGAAGCCGCCCACGGCCACCGGGCCTTGGGCGACGGCATAGACGGCGCCGTCGGCGCCGAGCAGCGGAGTCTGGAAGAGCACGCCGCCCTGCAGGCTCTTGGCCTCGCCGAGCGCGGCGACCGTCACATCGATGCGGGCGCCGGGTTTGAGGAAGGGGCCGATGTCGGCGGTGACGAGCACCGCCGCGGCGTTGGAGGACTTGAGGGTGCTGGCCGGGATCGAGATGCCGAAGTGCTCGAGGGTGTTGGCGATCGAGCGCAGCGTGGCCTCGGAGTTCTTGTCGCCGTCGCCCGCCAGGCCGGCGACGATGCCGTAGCCGATGAGCTGGTTGTCGCGCCCGCCCTCGACGACCACGAGGTCCTTGAGGCGCGAGCCGTCGGCCCGCGCAAGCGGCAGGGCCGCGACAACGAGGAGGAGAACGCCGAGCAGGTGTTTCAGGGACATGATGGGGACACGGTCAATAGAGCCGGAGCATCTCGTAGAGCTTGGTGAGCCAGCCCTTGCGCTGCGAATCGGTGAGGCTGCCCTCGGTGACGACCTCCACGGTGGCGTTGGCGATGCTGGTCGAGGGCACCGTGTTCGAGGAGCTGATATCCTGGGGCCGGACGATGCCGCGCAGCACCATGTATTGGCGTTCGCCGCCCATGGAGACATGGCGCACGCCCTCGAGCACCAGGTTGCCGTTGGGCAGGACGTCGGTGACGAGCACCGCGGCCCGCGAAGTCAGGGAGGCCTTGTTGTTGATCTGGCCCGACGCGGAGAAGGTGTTGCCCCCCTCGTAGCTCGTGCCCGGGTAGGCGCCCTTGTGGGTGCCGGCGGCGCTGGCGGCCAACGGGAAGAGGAACTGCGTGATCGCGCTGTCGGCGGAGCTCGATTTGTCGGCCTTGGACGACTGGGAGTTCTGCGAGCTCACGCTCTCCTGCACGATGATGGTGACGATGTCGCCGGTGCGGGAGGCCCGCCGGTCGGCCAGCACGCCGCGGGAGGTGGTGGCCGGCCAGATCGAGTCGGCGGGGGCCGCCGTGGCGAGCACCAGGAGCACGGCACAACTGGAGAGGAGGCGTTTCATGTCAGAAGGTGATGCGGGCCTGGTTCTCGCCGACGACGACGGCGGAGAAGTCGCGCCGCGATTCGGGGTTGCGGACCACGATGGTCTCGCCGCGGGCCCCGCTCTGCATCGCCAGCCCCTTCATCGTGATGGTGAGCGCGCCGCTGACCGCGACGACCTCGACCCGGCTGCCACGCTGCACGAGCAAGCGCGGCGCCACTTCGCGCCACGAGAGCACCGTGCCCACGGGGAGGCCGCGGGCCAGCGCATGTCCGGAGAGATCGGTGCCGGCGGGAATCGCGTCCTTCTCGCGGAGGAAATCGACCCGGCGGAGCTCGAAGCACGACGCCTCGATCGCGGCCCCGCGGGCGACCGGTTGGCGGGTGACCAGGGCGTCGCCCCAGAGGTGCCCCTCGAGGGGCAGATTCCACTCGCCGAGCGTGGTCCCGCCCGCGGTGAGCCGCACCCGCACGATCATCTGGTTGGCGAGCACCGGTGGTGGGGACACAACCACCATCTCCCACTCGCCGGTCGGGGCGACCGGGGCCTTCCAGGCGCGTAGCAGCTCGAGCTGCAACTCGCCGGTCGGGGCGAAATGCGCCGCAAGCTGCGCCCCCACCTGCGGGAGGAAATCCTGCGGAGCGACCGTCGCAGGGGCGGCACCACAGGCCAGGACCGTCGCGGCGAGGGCGGCGCCGGCAAGGAGCGGACGGAGCAGTCGGGAGGCGAAGTGCATCAGCGTTTCAGGTTGTTGATCTCCTGCAGCATCGCATCGGAGGTCTGGATGGCCTTGCTGTTGATCTCATAGGCGCGCTGGGCAACGATCATGCTGACCATCTCGTTGACGACATTCACGTTGGAGCCCTCGAGATACCCCTGGATGGTGGTGCCGAAGCCCTGCACCCCGGGGTTGCCCAGCTCGGGCGTGCCGCTGGCCGTCGTCTCCAGATAGAGGTTGCCGCCGGCGTTCTCGAGACCGGTGGGGTTGGCGAACCGGACCAGCTGGATTTGGAAGTTGGTGGTGCCGGTGGGCGTGCTCACCGTGACCTCGCCGGTGGTGGCGACCGAGATCGAGGTGGCGCCGACCGGGATGGGCTGGAACCCGCTCAGCACGGGCAGGCCGTCGTTGGTGACGACCTGGCCGGTGGACGTGAGCTTGAACGAGCCGTCGCGCGTGTAGGCGCTGGTGCCGTCGGGCCGCTGGATCTCGAAGAAACCTTCGCCCTGGACGGCGATGTCGAGCTTCTCGCCCGTCTGGGAGAGTGTGCCCTGGGTGAACACCTTGGCCGTGGAGACGACCCGCGAACCGGCGCCGACCTGGGTGCCGGAGGGCACGAGGTTGCCCGCACCGCCGTCGGCCCCGGCGGGCCGCGACTGCTGGTAGAGCAGGTCCTGGAACTCGATCTTGGACTTCTTGAAGCCCGTCGTATTCACGTTCGCGAGATTGTTCGCGATCGTGTCGAGGTTGAGCTGCTGGGCCTGCATGCCCGTGGCGGACGAGTAGAGGGCGACATTCATGCTGGGATGGCGTTCGGGGTGGCGGGCCGGTGACGATTCGGTGGGCGGGAAGACGGCGGGGGCTCAGGCGGCGGGAGGAGGGTCAGCCGACGGCGCGGATGGTCTTGTCGAGGAGATCGTCGCGGGTGGTGATGACCTTCTGCGCGGCCTCGTAGGCGCGGGAGACCTGGATGAGGTTCACCATCTCGCCGACCGGCTGCACGTTGCTGGTCTCGAGCGAACCCTGCATGAGCTCCGGGTTTTCGACGGTTTCGGGCATCTGGCCATTGGCGGCGAAAAGCCCGCCGGCGAGCGGCGTGAGTCCCTGCGGGTCCGCGAATCGCTGGATGGTGAGCCGCCCGATCTGCTGGCCGCCCTGCGAGAGGGTGCCGTCGGCGGCGACCGCGAGCGGTCCGCCCTCGGGCAGCAACTGGATGGGGGCCCCGCCCTCCCCGAGCAGGAGATTGCCCTGCGCGTCGACCACGGTGCGGTCAGTGTTGGTATAGAAACTACCGGAGCGGGTGTAGGCGCGCTCGCCGTCGGGCGTCTGCACCTCGAAGAAGCCGTCGCCGCGGATCGCCACATCGAGTTCGCGGCCGGTGCCGATGAATTGGCCGGGCTGGAAACTCACCGAGACGTTGCTGGAAGGAAACTGCACGGGGCGAGCCGCGCTGGCGCCGGTCGCCCCCGTGGGCATCGCGCCGGCGGTCTGCGTCGAAAAGCCCACTTCCTGCTTCCGGAAACCGGGCGTGCCACTGGCGGCGATGTTGTGCGAGGTCGCCGCCTGCCAACGTTCCAGCGCGCCCAAGGCCGACGCTCCGAGGT
Source organism: Verrucomicrobiota bacterium (assembly GCA_023457035.1). Classification (GTDB taxonomy): domain Bacteria; phylum Verrucomicrobiota; class Verrucomicrobiia; order Opitutales; family Opitutaceae; genus CAJCBL01. Next base: position 17,160 of record JAEWNN010000068.1, on the reverse strand, counting down.
AGAGACCGATGTTCATCGGCCACGCAATTGCAGACCGTGTGCCAGAGTCCCTACTCGCTGCTGTCCAGCATCTTGGAATTACCCCTCGCCCACCCCGGAAAAGTCTTCCGTGGACTTCAGGCAGGTTGTGCCGACCCGGGGGCGGTGTTGCCGAAGCGGACCAAGCGTGGGACGCGCACCGACCGGCCGCGCGTGCGTATCGGGCCGTTCAGACACCCGGGTCCCGCCCCGTTCGGTCGGCCTCGCGACGCTCGTGCAGCGGGCCCGGAGCGGGCCGTATCCAGCTCAGCGCTGCCCCGGCGCATAGGCGCAGAGGATCTCGATCTTCTCCCCGCACCGGCAGGTGACGATGAGTTTGACCACGCGGTCGCCTTCCTTGATCGCCTCGACGGTGGCGTCGTGCCCACCGCCGTCGCCCGGCCCGGTCGACATGGCGCCGAACAGGGCGGCATCGAACACCGGCGGAGGCAGGTCCGTCCCCTTGGCCGGTTTGGCACCGGAGGGCGAGGAGACGCGGGGGCGGTTCTGGAGGAAGTCCTTCACGGGAGATCAGGGGGCTGGGGCCGATGGTCCGTTCGACGCCCGCGCCGGCTCCCGCAACTGATCGCGGGCGTCCGAGGGGCGGCTGGCCATCGAGAGACTCATGACGATGCGCTGGTTCCGAGCCGAATCGGGTTGTTCGCCGGGCAACGGCCGGGTGGAGCCGAAACCGCTGAGCCGGTCGAAACGCGACATGTCGACGGCGTAGTAGTTGAGCGACCGGCGCACCGCCTGCACCTGGTCCGTCGACAGGTCCCACTCGGTGTAGCCCTCCTTCGGGCTCGCGACGCCCGCCCGGGAGTGGCCTTCGACGACGATCCGGAACTTCTGACGGTCGATGAGCCAGGCGAGGTTCTGCATGACGACATCGCCCCACTCGGTGAAGGCGGCGGAGTCGCGCACGAACAGCGGCTGGCTGCCCCCGCTGAACAGGGTCACCCGCAGGCCGTCGCTGGTCACCTCGACCTTAATCGGGGTGTTGGGGTCGGTCTCGGAGACATTGAGCAGCCGGTAGAACTCGCGCGCGAGGGCCTGCATGGCGTTCAGGTCGATGGCCGCCGGGCTCTTGCCGGAGGAACCGCTGTCGTCGCCTTGGGGCGTGGTATTGGACTGGAACGGGAGCACACCGCTGGTGTTGTCGAGCGGCGAGTTGAACGGGCTCTGGAAATATTGCGAGGTCGCGATGAGGATTTCCTGGTCCTGGGCGGAGATCCACAGCACCAGGAACAGCGCCATCATGGCGGTCATGAAGTCGGCAAAGGCGACCTTCCAAGCGCCGCCGTGGTGGGCATCCTTCTTTCTCGCCATGGCTGGTTCCTCCGCGGCCGGGCCTACTTGGCCGGCGGCATGCCCTTGAGGATGGCCTCGAGTTCGTCGGCCCCGGGCTGCACCGTGCTGTCGAGCGAACGGCGCGCCACCTCGACGGCCATGAGCGGCGCCAGACCCTTCGCGAAGCCCGACACGGCCTGCAGGATACAGCGGAAATATTTGTCGTCGTTGGCGTTGTTGGCTTTGATGCGCATCGCCAGCGGATTGATGATCCCATACGCGCTGAACACCCCGAGGAACGTGCCGGTGAGCGCGGCGGCGACCTTCTCGCCCACCGCCTCGGGCCCTTCGGAGATGGCCGCCATCGTATTGATGATGCCCAGCACCGCCGCGACAATGCCGACGCCCGGCAACGAGTCGCCGACCAACTGCAGGATGTGGACGGGTTCGTCGGCCTCGTTGGCCTTCGCATCGAGTTCGACCTCGAGCAGCGCCTCGAGCTGGTCGGGCTTGATCTTGCCGTCGACCACCGGCCGCAGGCCGTTGCACAGAAACTCCACCCGCTCGGGGTGGCCGATGAAGCTGCCGTACTTGGTAAAGATGGTGCTCTTGTCCGGCTCGAGGATGTGGCCCTCGAGCGCGATCAGACCGCTGCGCCGGCCGAGCAGGAAGATCTCATAGAGCAGCTTGAGCAGATCCATGTACTCGTCCTTGCCGGTGTGCCCGCCCGCGACCGCCCCCTTGATCTTCACGATGATCTCCTTGAGCACGTGCGTGGGGCTGGCGATGACCATCAGGCCGAGCGCGATGCCGCCGATCACGATGAACTCGGAGATGTGCAGCAGCAGCAGCGGGTTGCCGCCCGCCACCATGAAGCCACCCAAGGTGGCTCCGAACACGATCAGGATTCCGACCAGCAACATCATAGTGGTCGGCCTCGTTTATTGTTCCCGCACGCGTTGGATGTAGCCGCGCAGCCCGATGATCGTCTGGGCGTGGATCTGGCAGATGCGGGACTCGGTGAGGTTGAACACGGAGGCGATTTCCGCCAACCGCATGTTTTCGTGGTAATACATCGCGAGGATCTTGCGCGGTATATCGGGCAGTTGCCGGATTCTTTGAGCGACAAGTTCCTGCAGTTCGCGCCGCTCCATGTCGTCGCGGGCGAGCACGTCGGTGTCGTCGGCGATGATCTCGTGCAGGCTGGAACGCTCGCCGCCCTCCTCGTCGGGCGACTGGTCCAGCGCGAGGAAACAGGCGGGTTTGGCCTCCTCGAGCCACTTCGCGTACTCCTTGGTCGAGATGCCGAGCACCTTGCGCACCTCCTCGTCGGTGGCGGGGCGCCCGTTCTTCTGTTCGATCTCGGCGATGACCTCCTTGATCCGGCGGGCCTTCGCCCGGGCACGGCGCGGGCGCCAGTCGAGCCGGCGGAGCTCGTCCAACACCGAACCGCGGATGCGCCGGCTGGCGTAGGCGGCGAAGGTGTTGTTCTGCTTCGGGTCGTAGTTCTTCACCGCGGCGATGAGCCCGAGGATGCCGACACTGTAGAGATCCTCGGCCTCGATGTGCGGCGGCAGATTGATCCGGATACGGTCGACGACCGACCGGACCAGCGGCAGGTAACGTTCCGTGAGCGCCTTCTCATCGAGCGAGCTGCTCTCGACTCCCTGGTAGGTGCGCCAAACGGCGGCGGCGGCAGATTTCGGCGGCAAGGCGGAAGCCGGGGCGGCGGGCGGCGGCGATTTCTTCGCGGGACCTGGGGCGGTTTTCATGATTCAGACGCGGTTCAGGGTTGGGCAGGGGTACCGGACGGCGCGGCGGCTTCCTCGTCGGCCTTCGCTGCTTGGGCGGCCGCCTGCTGACGGCGCTGGTGCGCGGCCTCGATGAAGGCCTTGATCACCACCGACCAGAACCACCGGAAAAGGAAGGCCGCGACCAGGCAGCTGATCGCCGCATCGCGGAAGACGATCTCGCCCGGACGGTCGGCCAGAAAACCGGCCAACGCCGCGAGGGTGAACCCGACGAAACCACCGATGAGGAAAGCGTAGCGCATGGGGTCAGTTCCACGGGAAGGTCCGGCGCAGGACCGCGCCAACCACATCGGTTTCGCATTCGTCGGTGAGGCTCGGGCCGAGGGTCACCATCAACGGCGCCAGCGGCGCCTCGATGAGGTAGTCCCAGAGCTTGCCCCACTGGGGCAGCTCGTCGAGCTGGGTGAAGACCACGTGCGTGCAGCCCAGCTCCTGGCCGGCCGCGCAGGCCTGCCGCAGCACCGCGCTGTCGAGCAGTCCCGAAAGCACCAGCACGCGGCCGGGCAGCTGCTGCTCCTCGAGGAACGCGCGCAGGCGGGCGTTCTCCTCCGGCCGGGTCAGCGACAGCGGCGGCATGTCGACGTAGCAGAAGTGCGGGTCCGCCGCGCGTCCCGCCGCCGGCACCTGTCGTGAGAAATCGACGCCGAGCAGTTCGGCAAACACCGCCAGATCCTCCGCGGCCTTCGGCCGGTCGAACTCCACGCTGGCCACCACCCCGCGGCGCCCGCGCGAAAACACCTCCGCGGCGAGCCACTTGCAGAGCGCAGTCGTCGTGCCCCCGCCCGGCAGCCCCACGAAGGCCGTGCGCGCCGGCAACGGGCGCTGCGCGATATCCGCGGCCAGTTGCCGGATCAGGCCGGCCACGGCGGTGAGCCCCTGATGCAGCGGTTGCTCCGGACCGCCCGCGGGCCAGCCGCGAGTGGCGTGCAGCCGCGCGATGAGCGATTCCGAGAGGCCGGAGCGGCGCAGCAAAGTCTCGAGCCGTTGCGGCGGCGGCTGCCGGCGGGCCGCGGCCCCGGCGCCCGCTGCGGTGTCGGGGACCTCCGGTAGCGGCGTCACGGCCTCGGTGGAAGCTTCGGCATAGGTGGCCCCGACGGTCACCGCTCGCCGGGTCGGGATTGCCTGCGGCACCGTGCTCACAGGTCCGAACGTATCGGGTTCCCGGGGAGTCTCAACCGGAGCAGGCGCCGCGGGCGGCGGCACTTGCGCGATCACCTCCAACCGGGTGCCACCCAGCAGGCCGGCAACTCCGCCCGCCTTCACCGCCCGCACCGAAACCACACGAGCGTCCTCGCCCAGCTGACCGCGAATAGCCCCGACCGCCTCCTCGGCCGAACGGACGAGAAAACGATAAGAGGAACCGGCGGCGACGGGAGTTGAGGCGGTGGCCTCGGGCGGTGTTCTACGACCCTGGGCTTGCATTTTGGCTCCCTGATGCAAGGCCAGTGCCACTGTCGCATGCCGTTGTTTACCATATCCCTGTGAAACCTCGATCCAAGCGTCCGGCAGAACCTGCCGGAGCTCTCACGGCAGCCGTTGCCGAAAAATGCCGAGGCTCCCGACCGTCGCCCCCACCAACCTGTGCCGGCCCCAGGGGCGCTCCCCCAGATCAACTCTGCCTACCTGCCCGGTCGAGCCGCTCGCCTCACCACGCGCGTGCCGTGGTCCACCGACCGCCGCACCGCCCCCCCCTGCACTTCGCTGGGCCCACTTCGAACCGGTCGTCGCTATTGCCAAGCGCGGCCCGCTCCCCTTCGCTTCCCAGGCAATGTCCACTGCGCCCGCTTCACTCGACCGCAACTCCCTGCCCGATGCCGCCGGCCATTTCGGCCCGTACGGCGGCGTCTATGTGCCCGAGACGCTCATGACCGCCCTGCAGGAGCTCGAGCGCGCCTACGATCAAGCTCGCGTCGATCCGGCCTTCCAGGCCGAGCTCAAGCACCACCTCAAGGAGTTCGCCGGCCGCCCCACTCAGCTCTACTTCGCGGAACGACTCACCGAACACGTCGGCGGCGCCAAGATCTACCTCAAGCGCGAGGACCTCCTCCACACCGGCGCGCACAAGATCAACAACGCCCTCGCCCAGGTCCTCCTCGCTCGCCGCATGGGCAAGAAGCGCATCATCGCCGAAACCGGCGCGGGCCAGCACGGCGTGGCCACCGCCGCCGCCTGCGCGAGGTTCGGCCTCGAATGCGTCGTGTACATGGGCTCGGTCGACATGGCCCGCCAGGCCCTCAACGTCTTCCGCATGCGCCTGATGGGCGCGACCGTGGTGGGTGTCGACGCCGGCCAGAAGACCCTCAAGGAGGCAATCAACGAAGCCATGCGCGACTGGGTCACCAACGTCCGCACGACCCATTACGTGCTCGGCACCGCCTACGGTTCGCACCCGTACCCGAAGATGGTCCGCGATTTCCACCGCGTGATCGGCCAGGAAGCCCGTGCCCAGATCATGGAGCGCGAGGGCCGCCTGCCCGACGAGCTCATCGCCTGCGTGGGCGGCGGCAGCAACGCCATCGGCCTCTTCTTCGAGTTCCTCGAGGAGCCCGGCATCCGCATGACCGGCGTCGAAGCCGGCGGCCGCGGCATCAAACGCGGCGAACACGCCGCCCGCTTCGCCGGCGGCCGGCTCGGCGTTCTCCAAGGTTGCAAGACCCTGATTCTTCAGGACGCCGACGGCCAGATCGACCTCACCCACTCCGTCTCCGCCGGCCTTGATTACGCTGCCGTCGGTCCCGAGCACCTCTTCTACCAGCAACGCGGCCGCATCGACTTCGCCTACGCGACCGACGACGAGGTGCTCGCCGCCTTCCAGCTTCTCTCCCGCCTCGAGGGCATCATCCCTGCGCTCGAGTCCACCCACGCCGTCGCCTTCGCCCTCAAGCGCGCCGCCGAGTTGTCCAAGGACAAGATCGTCGTCGTCAACCTCAGTGGCCGCGGCGACAAGGACGTGCAACAGGTCGCCGCCATCCTCGGCGAGACGGCGAAATAGCCAGCACTTTCACGCGCGCCCGCCGGCCGCCGCCGCCCGGGCACATTTCAGGAAGAGATCGGCCGCGGGCGCCAACCCCTCGCCCGCCCACGCCGCACCCACGATCAACGGCACCGGAGCCGGCGTGAGCGGCAAGAGCCTCAGTCGGCCGCCCGCCGTGCAAGCCAACGACTGCGAGACGAGCGCTACGCCGCCGCCAGCCTCGACCGCGGCGATCAGCCCCGTCGCCCCCTCGTGCTCCTCGACGACCCGCGGTTTCGGCCGCACCTTCGCAAACAACTCGTCGAAGGTCGCATAATACTCCGGATACTGGACCCGCGTCAGGCCAACGAACCGCTCCTTCGCGGCCTGCGCCCGCGGCACGGACCGCAACCGAGCGAAGGCATGTCCCGGCGGCACCGCCAGCCGCAGCGCATCGCGCTCCAGCGCCTCGAAATGCAGTCCGCGCAGCATCGCCTTCAGCGGCCGCACCAGGATCGCCAACTGCAAACGGCCCTCCCGCAGCCCGGCGATCATCTCCTCCGTGCTCAGATCGTGGAGTTTCACCCGCACCTGCGGCAGCTCGGTCTGGAACGCGCGCAGCGTCGGCGGCAGCAGCCGCACCGTCGGCGACGGCGCGTAGCCGACATGGAGTTCCCCGCCTCCGCCCACCGCCACCGCGCGCGCCGCCTTCACGGCCTCGTCCGCCCGCTGCAGCACGGCGCGCGCTTCGCCGAGAAACGCGCGCCCGGCCTCGGTCAGGCTCACCGACTTCGCGGTGCGCAACAGGAGCGGGAAGCCGAGCTCGTCCTCGAGATCGCGCACCTGCCGGCTCAGCGCCGGCTGTGAGACGTGGAGACGCAGCGCCGCCCGCGTCACGTTCTCCTCCTCCGCCACCGCCACGAAATACCGGAGATGCCGCAGTTCCATGCCACCAGCATGCCTTCTGCGCATGCTGAGACAAGAAACATGGTCTTTCCCGAAACCGGCCCGGCTGTGGCACAATGGCGACATGACCACGATCCGCCGCTCCCACGAACGCGGCCACGCCAACCACGGCTGGCTCGACACCTACCACACCTTCAGCTTCGCCGACTACTACGACGAGAACTGGATGGGCTTCCGCAGCCTGCGCGTGATCAACGACGACCTCGTCATGCCCCGCATGGGTTTCGGGATGCACCCGCACCGCGACATGGAGATCATCACGTACGTCCGCAGCGGCGCGCTGGAGCACAAGGACTCGATGGGCAACGGCCGCGTGATCCGCGCCGGCGACGTCCAGTACATGGCCGCCGGCACCGGCGTCCGCCACAGCGAGTTCAACCCGTCCGCCGAGGAGGCCGTCCACCTGCTGCAGATTTGGATCCAGCCCGACCGCACGGGCGTCACCCCTCGCTACGCCGAGAAGGCGTTGGCCCACGCCGAGACCGGCCGCCTGCATCTCGTGACCAGCAAGACCGGTCGCGACGGCTCGATCGCGATCAATCAGGACGCCGACCTCTGGCTCGCCCGCCTCGCGCCCGGCGAACACGTTGCCCACACCCTCGCGGTCGGCCGCCATGCCTGGCTCCACGTCGCCGCCGGCGAGATCACGCTCGACGGTCAGCCCCTCCACACCGGCGACGCCGCCGCGCTCTCCGGTCCCGCAACGCTGCACCTCGCCGCCGTCTGCCCCGCGCAGGTCCTCCTCTTCGACCTCGCCTGACCCGCCCTCGCCGTCCGCCACCGCACCACCACCACTCTACCACTACTATGAAATCACTCCAGCTCCTCCTGAAGACCGACAACAGCGCCGCACCGCTCCTCGCCCGCCTCACGCTCGGCCTCGTGATGTTCCCGCACGGCGCCCAGAAAGCGCTCGGCTGGTTCGGCGGCTACGGATTCGACGGCACCATGGGCCATTTCACCAACGCCATGCACATCCCCGCCGTGTTCGCCTTCCTCGCGATCGCCGCGGAGTTCGCCGGCTCGCTTGGTCTGATCACCGGCTTCCTCTCCCGCGTCTCCGCCCTGGGCATCGGGATCACGATGACCGTCGCCATCTTCATGGGGCACGCCGCGAACGGCTTCTTCATGAACTGGTACGGCAACCAGAAGGGCGAGGGCTTCGAGTACCACCTCCTCGCCATCGGTCTCGCCCTCGTCGTCCTCATCGCCGGCGGCGGCAAAGCCTCCGTCGACGGACTCTTCGCCAAGGCGGCAAAGAACGCCTGACCCGGCCAGCACGCCCTGCCCGGGAGAGTCTCCAGCCAGCGATCGGCACTCCGCCGGTCGCTGTGCTGCTTCCGGCTCCTGCTTCTGTCGCGGCGGAGTTCTTGCACCGCGGCAGGAACCCGCTACCCCACTCGCGTCATGCCCTATCGCGCGATCCTCTGGGACAACGACGGCGTGCTCGTCGACACCGAGCGCTGGTACCTCCAGTCCACCCGCGAAGTGCTCGCGACCGTCGGAATCGATCTCACCGAGGCGCTGTACTTCGAGCACTTTCTCGCCAGCTCCGGAGGCATCGCCCCGCTCGCGACCGCCCGCGGCCTAAGCTCCGATCAGATCGAAGAACTCCGTCGTCGTCGCAACGCCCTCTACCAGTCCCATCTCAAGCAACAGCCGCTCACCATTCCCGGCGTCCGCGAGACGCTCGCCGCGCTTCGGCCCCGCTTCGCAATGGGCATCGTCACCAGTTCCCGCCGCGACCACTTCCACTCCATCCACCGGCGCACCGGCCTGCTCGAGTTCTTCGACTTCGTGCTCACCTCCGAGGACTACGCCGAAAGCAAACCCGCGCCGGACCCCTACCTCGCCGGCATCGCCCGTACCGGCTGCGCGCCGGCCGAATGCCTCGCGATCGAGGATGCGCCCCGGGGCCTCGCCGCCGCCCGCGCCGCCGGCATCGATTGCTGGGTGATCCCGACCGAGCTCAGCCGTCCGGCCGACTTCTCCGGCGCAGCTCGTATCCTCCGGAAGGTGCAGGAACTGCCCGCCCTCCTCTGCTGACGCGACGCGTCGCACCGCCACCTCTGCCCTTGTCATCCGGGCGGCTTGTCCCTGTTACTCCCCCTATGAAAAGCATGACCGGCTTCGGCCGAGCCGCCGCCCCGTTCGCCGGCCACGAACTTTCCGTCCAGATCTCCGCGGTCAACCGCCGCGGGATCGAGATCGCCATCGGCCTGCCCGACGAGTGGCGCGAGCTCGAGACCGCCGTCGCCGACCGCATCCGCACTGTGGCGACCCGCGGCCGTATCTCGGTCTCCGTCTCCGTGCGCGCCCCCGAGAGCCGCGCCGAAGGTTTGCCCGACGAGGTCACCCTCGGCCGCGCGCTCGACCACCTCGCCGCCCTCGCCGCCAAACGCGGCATCCCCTTCGCCCCGGACGCGGCCCTGCTCTGGAGCATCGCCGCCAGCCTGCGCAACAACCACGACCTGCCCGCCGCCTCGGACGCCCAGCCCGCCCTGCTCGCCCTCGTCGATCAGGCGTTGGCCGGCTTCGGCGCCATGCGCGCAAAGGAGGGGGCCGCCCTGCAGACCGACATGCTCTCCCGCGTCGCGTTGATCCGCACCCACTTCGAGGCGATCGCCGCCCGCGCGCCCCTGATCGCCGCTGGCTATCGCGAGAACCTCCTGCGCCGCCTGCGCGACGCCGGCCTCGCCATCGACCTCAGCGACGAACGCGTCCTCAAGGAGATCGCGCTCTTCGCCGACCGTTGCGACATCGCCGAGGAGATCACCCGCGCCCGCAGCCACCTCGACCAACTCGACGCCCTGCTGCGCTCCGAGGGCGAGATCGGCCGCAAGACCGAGTTTCTCCTCCAGGAACTCGGCCGCGAGGTGAACACCACCGGCAGCAAGGCCAACGACCTCGCCATCGCCAAGCTCGTCATCGAGTGCAAGAACGAGCTCGAGCGCATCCGCGAGCAGATCGCCAACGTCGAGTAGGCCCCCCGTCCCGCACCGGCATCCACATCCCGGAGATCCCGCGGACGGTCCCGCCGCCGCAGCCCCTCGCCTGCCCCCCCGGGACCCCGCGGTTGACGCTCGTCCCCGAATCCCCGAGAAAGCCTCCGCCATGACCTCAGGCCTGCCGCCGCCGAACCCCGTCTCCATCAAGCCCACCGACCTCCGCGGTATCCTGAAATACGTGCCGCGGTTCCAGGGCCAGGTCTTTGTCGTGGCCGTCGACGGCGCCGTCGTGGCCGACGAGAACTTCGCCAACATCCTGCTCGATATCGCCGTCCTCAAAAGCCTCGGCATCAAGGTCGTCATCGTCCATGGCGTCGGCCGCCAGATCCGCGACCTGTCGACGCTGCGCAACATCCCGATCAGCGACGACACCGGAGAGGGCGCGACCGATGCCGCCACGCTCGATCTCGCCATCCGCGCCTCCTCGCGCGTCTCGCACCAGATCCTCGAGGGGCTCACCCAGGCCGGGCTGAAATGCGCGATCACCAATGCCGTTCGCGCCGTGCCCATGGGCATTCTCAAGGGCACCGACCTGCTCTTCACCGGTCGCGTCGACCGCGTCGACAAGGATTTCCTTGTCCAGCTCATCCAGCACGGAGCGGTGCCGATCCTGCAGCCGATCGGTTTCGACCGCGACGGCCGCACCCTCCGGCTCAACTCCGATCTCCTGGCCCGGGAGGTCGCCGAGGCGCTCGGCGCCACCAAGATCGTGTTCCTCGCGCAGGCGCCCGGCCTCGCGATCGACGGCGAGATCCGGCGCGAAGTCCCCGTCGACGTGCTCGCCGCGCTCCTCGAGAAGAATCCCGCCGCCGTCGCCGGCCGCCTCGCCAGCAAGGCCCGCCAGGCCGTCGCCGCCATCCTCGCCGGCGTGCCCCGCGTGCACCTCGTCGATGGCGAACTGCCCGACGGGCTCATCAACGAGATCTTCTCCAACATCGGCGTCGGCACCCTGATCTACGGCAACGACTATCAGCAGATCCGCCGGGCCACCCGGCGCGACGTGCGTGCCATCTACAACCTCCTGCGCAACGCTGTGAAGCGCGAGGAGCTCGTCCACCGCACCCAGCAGGCGATCGAGAAGAACATCGACCAGTTCTTCGTCTACGAGATCGACGAGAACCTCGTCGCCACCGTCTCGCTCGCCTTCTACCCCGACAAACCACAGCTCGCCGAACTCGGTTCCCTCTACGTCGTGCCCTATTATCACGGCCGCGGGCTCGGCAAAAAGATGGTGAATTTCGCCTGCCGCGAAGCCCAGCAGCGCGGCGCCACCGAAGTGGTGGCCCTCTCCACCCAGAGCTTCGCCTTCTTCTCCGGCGTCTGCGGTTTCGCGGAGACGCCCAAGGAGATCCTGCCCGAGGCGCGCTTGAAGGCCTACGAGGAAAGCGCACGCAACTCGCGTATCCTGGTTCGCAAGGCGGGCTGATTGCGCCGGCGGCGGAAGGCCCGCCCGTCCCGCCGCCCCGTGGGTCAGGCCGGCGGTTTGCGCTTCGGCACCGGCGGGCCCCAGATGCGCAGCAGGTACTCGGCGAGGTTGACCAGGCTGCTCCGCGGCCCCCCGCCGCCGGCCGCCCAGTCGCGGAAGGGCTGGGCATGCTCCGCCCGCTCCCGGGCGTAGTCCCAGAGCTCGTCCGCCAGTGTCGGCGCGCTCAGGACACCCCGCGCCGCCCGCCCCGAGACCTTGTTTTCCCAGTGGCGCAACTCCTCGGGATGTGTTTGAAGGTAGTCGAAGACCGCCTGCTCGAACCGGTTGAGACTCATCGGGAAACCTTTCTCGGCCGCCGCGGTCGAACGCAAACAAACTTACCGTGAACACCAATACCCCTCCCTCCAACCATCCCCAGAATCCCCAGAAATCCGGCACGCCCGCGCAGAGCGGTGTTGCCCCGCGGCGCGAAGCCTCCAGCCTCGGCGCCCAACCCAACCCGCACCCAACCATGTGGTCCAACTTCAAGGCCCAGATCCCGGTGATCTTCTTCACCGCCGTCATCACCGTCGGCGTCCTCGTCTGGCTCGGCAACAAGGTCGTCGCCAACATGACCCGCCAGAACGAGCAGCAGCTCGCCGAGCTGCGCGCCAACACCGAACAGCGCATCAAGGAGTCCAACGACGCGCTCAAGTCCCAGATGGAGGCCACCTACACCCTCCTCAAGGACTCGGTCGAGAACCGCAAGGGCGGCCTCTTCATGAGCGACGACGAACTCGCCACGCTCAACGACGAGAAGGTCGCCGTCCTCGCCAAGGCCCTCGCCTCCCAGATCCAGCCCTACGGCATGCCCGTCCCGCAGAACCCGCAGGAGGCCGAGGTGCAGCGCAACAAGCAGGTCGACGAGGTCGCCGGCCGCATGGCCTCCAGGATCCAGCCCATCCTCGAGCAGATGTCGCACGAGACCAGCCTCACCAAGGAGTCGGTCGCCAACTACAGCCAGCGCATCTCCGACCAGATCGCCGTCGTGCTCACCTCCGAGCTCGCCCAGAAGCAGAAGCTCAACAACAACCTCCTCGAGTCGACCTCCATCGCCCAGGAGTCGATGCGCATCTCCCAGCAGATCACCGCGCTCTATCTCTCGCAGATGAAGAACGAGTCCCTGCTCGGCCGCATCCTCATGCTCCCGGCCCACGTGGTCCAGGATGTGGGCAAAGGCTCGATCGTGAACTCCAACGAGCGCGAGAAGGTCGAGGCCAAGATCGCCGAGGACATGAAGAAGCTGCAACAGCGGCTCGACACCGTGAAGGCCAACATGCCCGCTCCGGAGACCGCTCCGGCCAGCCCCGCCGCGGGCAGCTGAACCGGCCCTCCGTTTTTTCCTCCCAGCCCGCGGCCCGCGCCGCGGGCTTTTTGTTGCCGCGATCCGCGCCCGCCACCGCGCCCCTGGAAAGTAGGTTGAAAACCGCCCGCCACCATCTGATCGTTCGCCCGCAATGCCCGCCGCCAAACCGCCGGACCAGCCCAGTTTCGAGGACGCGCTCACGCGTCTGGAATCCCTCGTCGATTCGATGGAACAGGGGCAGGTGCCGCTCGCCGAGTTGATCGCGCGATACGAGGAGGGCACAAAACTCCTGAAGGTGTGCGAGGCCCGGCTCAAGGATGCCGAGCTCAAGATCGACCAGCTCAAGAAGACCCGCGATTCCGTCGCGCTCGAGCCCTTCAGCCCGGAGCGCGCCGAGCGTTGAGCGCCACGCCATGAGTGCCGCCCCCGCCACCGGCGCGCCCGCGCCGGCTCCGCCGCCCCGCCCCGCGCAGCTCCTCGCCACAATCCGCGGCCCTGCCGACGTGAAGGCGATGCCCGCCGACTGGTTGCCGCACCTCGCCCAGGAGATCCGCGAAGAGCTCATCCAGGTCACCGCCCGCAACGGCGGCCACCTCGGGCCCAACCTCGGCGTCGTCGAGCTCACGATCGCGCTCCACCGGGTCTTCGACACCCCGCGCGACAAGTTCGTCTTCGACGTCAGCCACCAAGGATACGTCCACAAGCTCCTCACCGGCCGCGCCGGCGACGCCTTCCGCCAGATCCGCCGCACCGGCGGCCTCTCCGGCTTCCTCAACCGCGCCGAGAGCGCCCACGACGCCTTCGGCGCCGGCCACGCCGGCACCGCCCTTTCCGCCGCCCTCGGTCTGGCCACCGCGCGCGACCTGCGCGGCACCGGCGAGCACGTCGTCGCCCTCTGCGGCGACGCCGCGTTCACCTGCGGCATCTCGATGGAGGCGCTCAACAACGTCGTCCACGCCACCAAACGCCTCGTCGTCGTCCTCAACGACAACGAGTGGTCCATCGCCCGCAACGTCGGCGCGATGGCCAAGTACCTCAACGAGCTCTCCACCAGCCCGGCCTACAACCGCCTCTACAAGGACATCGAGGAGTTCTTCCGCAGCACCCCGCGCGGCGAGCGTCTCCACCAGATCTGGATGAAATGGAAGCGCGAGACCAAGGACTTCTTCGTCGAGTCCTCGCTGTTCGAGAAATACGGCCTGCGTTACCTCGGCCCGATCGACGGCCACGACCTCCCCCTGCTCGTCAAGAACCTCGAGTTCGCCAAGCAGTCCGACGTGCCCGTCGTCGTCCATGTCCTCACCAAGAAAGGCAAGGGCTACGAGGTCGCCTCCGCCTCCCCCGAGCGCTTCCACGGCACCAGCCCCTTCGACATCGCCACCGGCAACGGCCGCGCCGCCGCCGGCTCGCCTCCGGCCTACCAGGACGTCTTCGGCCGCGCCCTCGTGCGCGAGGCGCAGCTCGACGACCGCGTCGTCGGCATCACCGGCGCGATGGCCAGCGGCACCGGCCTCTCCGCCCTCGCCAAGGCCCTCCCGCGCCAGTTCTTCGATGTCGGCATCGCCGAGGAGCACGCCGTGCTCTTCGCGGCCGGCCTCGCCGCCCAGGGGCTCCGCCCCGTCGTCGCCATCTACTCCACCTTCCTCCAGCGCTCCTACGACCAGATCGTCCACGACGTCTGTCTCCAGAAACTCCCCGTGGTCTTCTGCCTCGACCGTTCGGGGCTCTCGCCCAACGACGGTCCCACCCACCACGGGCTCTTCGACCTCTCCTACCTGCGCAACGTCCCCCACGCCGCCATCGCGCAACCCAAGGACGAGGACGAGCTCGCCGACCTCCTCCACACCGCGCTCCAACAGCAGCAACAGCCCGTCTTCCTGCGCTACCCGCGCGGTTCCGGCACCGGCGCGGCCCCGAAGGAGCGCCCGGAGACCCTGCCCCTCGGCAAGGCCGAGGTGCTCCGCGAAGGGACCGATCTCGCTCTCTGGGCACTCGGCCCTTGGGTGCAGGAGGCCCTCGCCCTCGCCGAACGGCTCCAGCGCGAGCTCGGTCTGGCCGCCACCGTCGTCAACGCCCGTTGGGTCAAGCCGCTCGACCACGACCTGCTCCTCGGGCACGCCCGCCGCACCCGCCTCATCGTCACCCTCGAGGACAACGTCGCCATGGGCGGCTTCGGCAGCGCGGTGCTCGAGACGCTCAGCGACGCCCAGCTCGCCACGCCCGTCGAACGCATCGCCTGGCCCGACCAGTTCGTCGAGCATGGCAGCAGCGTGGAGATCCTCCGCGCCGCGCACGGCCTCGATCCCGAGACTATATTCCGTCGCATCGCCGCCCGGCTCGCGCCGTCGGCCTCGTCGTAGTCGGCACCGTCACCCCTGCGCCGCCTCGAAAGGCGGGTGCGCCCGGTCCTCGCCGCACCCGCCGGTGTCGAGCACCCGACGGATCGTGGTCAGCATCACCGCCGTCTCGCACGGCTTCGCCAGGATCTCCTGCACGCCCGATGCGCGCAACTCCTCCCGTTTCTCCTCCTGCCCCATGCCGCTGGTCGCAATGATCCGGATCGCCGGATCGAGCGTGCGCAGCGCACGGGCGAGCGCGATCCCGTCCATCACCGGCATCATCACATCGGTGACCACCAGCCGGAGCATCCCCACATGCTGCAGCACGACCGAGAGCGCCTCCTGCCCGTTGCCCGCCACGAGCGAACGGTATCCGTTCCTATCCAACACACGGCACAGGGCGCCGCGAATCGTCGGCTCGTCGTCGACCACGAGCACCAGCTCGCCGCGCCCGGCCGCGGGCGCCGCGGGCGCCGCCGCGGCCACCGCCGCGCCCCCCTCCGGTCGCGCCGGCAGGTAGACCTTGAAGTCCGCTCCGCGCGCCGGCTCGCTGTAGACGCTCACGTGGCCGCCATGGCTGCGCACGATGCCCAGCACGGTCGAGAGGCCCAGCCCGGTGCCCTTCCCCAGCCCCTTGGTGGTGAAGAACGGCTCGAAGATCTTCGCCAGCGTGTCCGCCGGGATCCCCTCGCCGGTGTCGGCCACGTCGATCGCCACGTACGGGCCGGCCTTCAACTCAGGCACAAGATGGCAGTCGTCCTCCGTCACCTGGAGGTTGCGCGCCTCGAGTTTGAGTTTCCCTCCCCTGGGCATGGCGTCGCGCGCATTCACACACAGGTTCATCAGCACCTGGTGGAGTTGGGTGGAGTTGCCCTCCACCAACCACAAGTCGGCCGCGACGTTCATCTCCAGGCTGATCTCGCGCGGGAAAGTCTCGCGCACGATCGCGGCCATCTCCCGGATCAGGTGCCGCGGCTGCAGCAGGATCCGCTCGCCTTCCACCCCGCGGCTGAACGTGAGCAACTGCTGGATGATTTCGGCCCCCCGGCGGGCGCTCTGCTCGATCATCGAGAGCAGCTCCAGGTTGTGCGTCTGGTCGGCCTCGCCCTTGAGCACACCGGCCGCCATGAGCACCGGGGTGAGGATGTTGTTGAGGTCGTGCGCCACGCCGCCGGCCAGCGCGCCCACCGCCTCGAGCCGCTGGGCCCGCAGGAACTGCGCCTCGATCCGTTTCGTCTCGGTCACATCCTCGGCCACGCCGACGAGGCGCACCACCTTGCCCGCGGCATCGCGTACCGGGTAGCCGCGGTCGTGGATCCAGCGGATCTCGCCGTCGGGCCGCACGATCCGGTAGCTCTCGTTGTATTCGCCCGTTGCTGGCAGGCGCGCGAACGCCGCCGCGACCCGCTCCCGGTCCTCGTCCTGGATCGAGTTCATCCACGCCCCGGGGCTCGCGTAGAGCGTCGCGCAACTCCCCCCGAAGATCCGTTCGTAGGCC
Organism: Verrucomicrobiota bacterium; assembly: GCA_023457035.1. GTDB lineage: Bacteria > Verrucomicrobiota > Verrucomicrobiia > Opitutales > Opitutaceae > CAJCBL01. The sequence goes on along the minus strand of JAEWNN010000068.1, from coordinate 506 downwards.
GGGCTCACGTAGAGTTGCCGGCCGGTCCCCGGATCGTTGATCCAGAACACCTCGGTGATCGTCTCCGCCAGTTCGCGGAACCGCGCCTCGCTCTCGCGCAGCGCCGCCGTCGCCTCGTGCAGCTCCGTAAGGTCCTGGAACGACCCATGCACCCGCACCACCTTGCCGTTCTCGACCACCGGATGTCCGATCGTGCGCACCCACTTGCACCGCCCGTCGGCGGTGACGAGTTCGAGCTGCAGATCGTAGGGTTCCGCCCGCTCGATCGCCGCGCGCAGCGCCGCCTCGATCCGGTGGCGCCCCTCGCCCTCGTAGAAGCTCAGCCCGCGGGCCAGCGAGGTCTTGTCCACCGGATCCAGCCCGTGGATGCGCGCGACCTCGTCGGTCCAGAAGCCCTCGCCGGTGGCGGGGTCCAGGCTCCAGCCGCCGACTTTCGCGATCACCCCCGTCTCCCGCAGGACCGTTTCCTGCATCCGCAGACGGTCGCGCGCGCGCTTCTGCTCGGT
>JAEWNN010000067.1 GCA_023457035.1 Verrucomicrobiota bacterium | reverse complement strand
GGGCGTCGCCGCCGTTGTGGCCCTTGCCGGCGAGCACGAGGAGGCGGGCGGCGGGGCGGAGCCCGCCGGCCTCGGCGGCGTCGCGCAGGATGGCGCGGGCGACCCCGCGGCCGGCCCGCTGCATCGCGGCCCACTCGGACGCCTCACCGCCGATGAGCTGGCGGCGCTCCCAGTCGAGGGCTTCCTTGCAGGAGAAAACGGGATGGGCGTAGCGGTGCACGTTCGGTGAACGGTAGGCGGTTGTCGGTGGACAGTGGACGGTGGGTAGTGGGCGGTGGCGAGTTGCGGGGGCGGACATTCCGATGCGGCCGGCAGGACGCGTGCGCGGGCCGGTTCACGGATCGGCGTCGTCGCAGCGGACGATGGCGGCGAAGGCGATGGCGACGGTGTCGGAGTGGGCGATGCTGAGCAGGACGCGGGTGCCGCCGACATGGGCGAGGAGAGCGAGGCCCTTCTCGTCGAGGCGGACATGGGGCTCGTGGCGGGGGCCGTGGTAGATGGACATGGAGGTCCAGCCGAGTTCGGCACCGATGCCGGTGGAGAACGCCTTGGAGATCGCCTCCTTGGCGGCGAAGCGGGCGGCGAGGTGCTTGACGGGATGCTTCATCCCGAGGCAGTAGGCCTGCTCCTCGGCGGTGAAGACGCGGTGGAGGAAACGCTCGCCCTGGCGTTTGTAGACGCCGGCCACACGGGAGATCTCGATGACGTCGGTGCCGAGGCCGAGGAGGATGCCGCCGGGCGGGAGCTGCAAATTCACGGTCCGGAGAATGCGAACGGCGAAATGCTCCCGCGAGCCGAAAGTCGGGAAAGGGCGGACGCCCTCAATCCACACGGAGGACTCGGTCTTGCCGCGGTAGGGACGCCGGTCCGCCGACCTCCGCGGACGGCGCGGAGCGCCGTCCCTACCCCTAGGAAAGTCCAGCTCTCGTGCACCACACCCAGGGGGGCGTGATGATCGGAGCGGACGCGGCGGGTTGCGTTGCTCCGGCGCAGCGGGGGCGGCTCGAGGTGGGAGCGGCGCTCGCCTGGGGTGAAGCGGGCGGCGCGACCAAGGTCGCGCCCTACGCAGCGGAGTCGGCGAGCACTGTGGCGGAGCCGCAACAGTGGCGGGATCCGGAATCAGGCGACGATCCTGCCGTCCTGGTAGACGACCTTGCCAGCGACGATGGTGGTCTTGACCTTGCCGCGCAGCTTGCGGCCGTGCCACGGGGAGTTCGACGACTTGCTGAAGCCCTCGATGGCGTTGTAGGTCCACTCCGCGGTCGGGTCGAAGAGCACGATGTCGGCGGCGGCGGCGGGCGAGAGGGTGCCGGCGGGGAGCTTGAGGACCTGGGCGGGCTTGACGGTCATCAGCTCGACGAGGCGGCGCAGGGAGAACCGGTTCTCGCGCACGAGGGTCTGGTGGCAGACGGCGAACGCCGTCTCCAGACCGAGGATGCCGAAGGGGGCGTGGTCGAACTCCTTGTCCTTCTCGTAGTTGGTGTGCGGCGCGTGGTCGGTGGCGAGGCAGTCGATGGTGCCGTCGCGCAGGCCCTCGATGATGGACCGGCGGTCCTCCTCGGTGCGCAGCGGGGGGTTCATCTTGAAGTGGGTGTCGTAGCCGGCGATGGCCGCATCGGTGAGGGCGATGTGGTGCGGGGTGGCCTCGGCGGTGATGGCGACGCCGCGGGCCTTGGCGCGGCCGACGAGCTCGACGGAGTACCGCGAGCTGAGGTGCTGGAGGTGGATCTGGTGCTCGGTGTAGGTGGAGAGGATGACGTTGCGCGAGACGATCACATCCTCGGCGGCGTTGGGCCAGCCCTTCAGGCCGAGCTTGGTGGACATGAACCCCTCGTTCATGACCGCGCCCTGGGTCATGGCAGAGTCCTGACAGTGGTCCATGACGGGGATGCCGAACATCTTCGCGTACTCGACGGCGCGGCGCATGAGCTCGTTGTTCTGCACGCACATGCCGTCGTCGGTGATGGCGACGCAGCCGGCGCGGGCGAGCGAGCCGATGGGCGCGAGGGCCTGGCCCTTCATGCCCACGGTGATGCAGCCGGTCGGATACACGTGGACGATGGCGGAGCGCTCGATGGCGTCCTGGATGAACTGCACGGTGCCGGCGTGGTCGACGGGCGGCGTGGTGTTGGGCATGCAGACGACCGAGGTGAAACCGCCGGCGGCGGCGGCGCGGCAGCCGGTCTCGATGGTCTCCTTGTGGGTCTGGCCGGGTTCGCGGAAGTGGACGTGGATGTCGACGAAGCCGGGGGCGGCGACGAGGCCCGTGGCGTCGATCTTCTGCGCCTTCTTCTTCTGTTCGGCGGTGAGCTTGGCGACGATCTTGCCGTCGACGGCGAAGACATCGCCTTGGGCGTCGCGCTTGTTGGCGGGGTCGATGACGCGGGCGTTGGTGATCCAGAGAATCTTGGACATGGCGGAGGGCCGGTGCGGCGAAAGGGTGGCGGGGGGGGGCGGGCGGGTTACTCGACGTGCTGGGCGACCTTCTCGGGGTCGCCGCCGGCGCAGAGGTAGAGGATGGCCATGCGCACGGCGATGCCGTTGGTCACCTGCTCGAGGATCACGGAGCGGTCGGAGTCGGCGAGGTCGCTGTCGATCTCGACGCCGCGGTTGATCGGGCCGGGGTGCATGATGATGGCGTCGGGGCTGAGCCAGCTGGCGCGGGTCTTGTTGAGGCCGAACATGCTGGTGTATTCGCCGAGCGAGGGGAAGTGGGAGGAGTCCTGCCGCTCGTGCTGGATCCGGAGAAGCATGACGACGTCGGCGTCGGCGAGGGCGGCCTTGAGGTTGTGGGAGACCTCGACGCCGAGGCCGACGAACCAATGGGGCACGAGGGTGGAGGGGCCGACGACGGTGACCTTGGCGCCGAGCTTGGTGAGCAGCCAGATGTTGGAGCGGGCGACGCGGCTGAAGAGGATGTCGCCGAGGATGCAGACCTTGCGGCCGGCCAGGGTGGTGAGGCGCTCGCGGATGGTGTAGGCGTCGAGCAGGGCCTGGCTGGGGTGCTCGTGGGCGCCGTCGCCGGCGTTGACCACCGGAATGTTGAGACGCTGGCTGAGGTAGAGCGGGGCGCCGGCGGCGGCGTGGCGCACGACCATCATGTCGACGCCGAGGGCCTGGATGTTCTGGGCGGTGTCGCGCAGGGTCTCGCCCTTGGTGGTGGAGCTGGCGGCGGCGTCGAAGGAGACGACGTCGGCGCCGAGGCGTTTGGCGGCGGTCTCGAAGGCGAGGCGGGTGCGGGTGCTCGGCTCGAGGAAGAGGTTGACGACGGTCTTGCCGCGCAGGGCGCCGAGTTTCTTGGCGCCGCGGTCGAGGAAGTGGCGGATCGTGGCGGCCGTGCCGAGGATCGTCTCGATCTCGTCGCGGTTGAGCTCTTCGATACCGATGAGGTGTTTGCGGGTCCAGGGCATGGAGATGGGCGGCGTGGCGAGTGGTGCTGGGACGCGGGCCGCTGGGGGGTGTTTGTGAAACCGGCGGCGGGGGCGGTCAAAGAGGAAAACGGGAGGTGGTGACCGGTGGGCGGTGGACGGTTGCCGGTGGGCGGTAGCCGGTGGACGGTTGCCAGTGGCCGGGGGTAGCGACGCGCGTGCGCGCGTTGCTGGCGGGCCGAACGGAAGTGGAACCATTCTGCCGTACGGCAGAACACACTGATACACACTGATGCGGCGGCGCGGACCCCGGTTGCCAGTGGCCGGTGGACGGTGGCGTTCTGCCGTTCGGCATTCGTGCCCTCGCAGAACATGCGGGAATCTACGGCGCGGCGCGCCTCCGAGTGGGTGGCAGGCGACAGGGGCAATGCGGCCGGTGGACGACGTACCGTGGGCGGTGACGAGTTGCGGCACGGGGCTGGGCGCGGACACGGCACGGCGAACCTGGAACGGCTTCCTTTTTGACACCGGTCTTTGATGACGAATCATCTTTGCGGATGCCTGCAACACCCCAGCCGACCAAAGTTACCTTCTGGCAGGGGTATTCCGTCGACGAAGACGGCATCCGCTGTTGGCCGTTTCGGGGGTACCGGCATCGATGGACGGACCTGGAACGTATCGAGTACGTACCGTACACGTACAACGGTAGAGGAATGTTCCGGCTCAAGTTGTTCTTCGTGCCTGCCTCGGCACGTCAGGCCAAGATCGAGTGCGGCGCGGGGCTGAAGAATCTTGCCAAGGTCAACCAGGTGCTTCGCTGGGCGAGGACCGCGCGACCGGAAATCGAGGCGTGGAAGGAACCACCGGTGATCGCTCTTGTTCGTGGCGGCGAAGCGCTCGCATCGTGGGCGCCGGTCGCCGGTCTGATTCCCGACGAGAAGCTGTTACTCCAGGCGGAGATCCGAATGGCGGCACTGGAGCGGAAAGCGGCGATCAAGGATTGTCGTACGCTCATCGACCGGAGATCGGAGTTCGAATGTCGGGCGGCGCGCCTCAAGATCGAGGCGGAGTTGATCGACTGGAATACCGAGGACGCGATCGACACCTTGTCCGATCTGTTGAGCCGGCATCCGGAGGAGATCGAAGCTCGCGAGATGATCGCCTCGTATTTGCTCGCCATCGATGACGCCCGCGGTCCGGAGATGGCTCGCGTGGTATTTGATCGGAATCCGGCGGGGTTTCCGGCTCTCGTCTTCAACTGCGCGGCCTTCTTCGTGCGGCGCCGCCGTTGGGACGAGGCGGCGGCGACGCTGGGCCAACTTGAAGCGGAGCGCGCACGGTTGGGGCCGCAGGAGATCGAGGCGATTGATCGGTATCGGGCGGAGCTCGCGAACCTCCGCAGTCATCCTTCCCACGCATTCAGAACGATAACAATGGGCAAGGTTCGGGCGCTGCTTCCTGCCTACGCCTTCCTCTTGGTGTTTATGCTTCTGGTCAGTTGGCCATTGGTCACTGTCGGGCCGCTCCTTTGGAGCGAATCGTGGAAGCTCTGGCAGTTGCGAGACCATGGTCTGCGGGCCGAAGTCGTGCGGGGAATCGTCCTGGCGCCGCGACCTAGCAGGGCCGAGCATTGGCTCAGCACAATACACTTTCGAATCGCCCCGAGCCGATCCCAGATCGATCCGCTGACCCTCAATGAGCTGAGCGATGTGCCGTTGGAAGAGAAGCTACGATGGATCGATATCCATTCATCCTCTCTGCCCATCGGGGTGCCGCGTGGCTGGTACCACGGCGAAGCGATCCTCTTCGATTCCACAGCAAAGGAGATTGCACGTGATCCGTCCCTACAGTTCGCGACCTATCTTCCCGGGCGTCCCGCGATCAACACGATCGGACCGATCACGAATACCCGCATTTGGCTGACCTGGGTTGGTGCGCCGCGGGCCACATTGCCGGCTGTTTTTTTGGTGGTCGTGTTTTCGGTCATGTTTGCACGTGGCCGCATCAGACGAAGCATGCGGAAATGGCGTGGAGATCTCGAACTCCGGAGCGGCTAAGTATGCCGCGTGGGCGTGTGTGGTGCATCTGCGAGCTGATCGCCTCCCCGCAGAAGCAGAAGGGCCAGTACCTGATGGCGCCGATGCTCGTCGAGTTTCGAGGCATCGGCTGATCGGCGGGGGTGCGGCGGCCGGCCGGTATCGGAGAATCGGAAGCAAAACGGCCGGTGGCGCCTGGGGCGCGCACCGGCCGTCGTCGGGTTTGCGGGGGAAGGGGTGCCGCGGGCTCAGTTGCCGGGGACCTTGGGCAGTGCGGCGAGCGCCTCGTCGACGTCCTCGTGGCTGTACTCGTGGTCGACGAGCTTGCCGGCGCGGTAGTCCTGGTAGGCGGGCATGTCGAAATAGCCGTGGCCGGAGAGGTTGAAGAGGATCGTCTCGGCCTTGTTCTCGCGCTTGCAGCGGAGGGCCTCGTCGATGGCGCCCTTGATGGCGTGGGAGCTTTCCGGAGCGGGCAGGAGGCCTTCGGTCTGGGCGAAGGTCATCGCGGCCTCGAAGCATGCGAGCTGCGGGTAGGCGCGGGCCTCGAGCTGGCCGAGGGACATGAGGTGCGAGACGATCGGGGACATGCCGTGGTAGCGCAGGCCGCCGGCGTGGATGCCCTCGGGCACGAAGGTGTTGCCGAGGGTGTACATCTTCATGAGCGGGGTGAGGTGGGCGGTGTCGCCGAAGTCGTAGGTGAACTTGCCCTTGGTGAGCGAGGGGCAGGAGGCGGGCTCGACGGCGAGCACGCGGGTGTTGCGTTCGCCGCGCAGCTTCTTGCCGAGGAAGGGGAAGGCGAGGCCGGCAAAGTTGCTGCCGCCGCCCGCGCAGGCGATGACGACATCGGGGTAGTCGCCGGCGGCCTCGAGCTGCTTGAGCGCCTCCAGGCCGATGACGGTCTGGTGGAGGGCGACGTGGTTGAGGACGGAGCCGAGGGCGTACTTGGCGTGCGGATCCTGGGCGGCGACCTCGACGGCCTCGGCGATGGCCATGCCGAGCGAGCCGGTGCTGTCGGGGTGCTTGGCGAGGACGGCGCGGCCGGCCGCGGTGGTGTTGGAGGGGCTGGCGATCACCTTGCCGCCCCAGGTCTCCATCAACGCGCGACGGTAGGGCTTCTGGTGGTAGCTGACCTTCACCATGTAGATGAGGACCTCGATGTCGAAGAAGGTGCCGGCGAGGGCGAGGGAGGAGCCCCACTGGCCGGCGCCGGTCTCGGTGATGATGCGCTTCACGCCCTCGCGCTTGTTGTAGTAGGCCTGCGGGATGGCGGAGTTGGGTTTGTGGGAACCGGCGGGGGAGACGCCCTCGTTCTTGAAGTAGATCTTAGCCGGGGTGCCGAGGAACTGCTCGAGGCGGCGGGCGCGGTGCAGCGGGGTGCAGCGCCACTGGCGGTAGATGTCGCGCACCGGCTCCGGAATCTGGATCCAGCGGTCGGTGGAGACCTCCTGCTCGATGACGGCCATCGGGAAGATGGGGGCGAGATCCTGCGGGCCGATGGGCTTCATCGTGCCGGGGTGGATGACCGGCGGGAGCGGCACGGGCAGGTCGGCCGCGATGTTGTACCAGGCGGTCGGAATCTCGGTTTCGGGAAGCAGGTATTTGACGTTGTCCATGAGGGTTGCGGGGACGAAGGGGCGCGGGCCGGCGGGGGGCGGGGCGCGCGGAGAGGGTTTGGAAGGAGTCAAGCAGAGCGCGCCGCGGGCGGCAGGGAAAGCGCAATTTCTGGCGCGCGCGGCAGGGGTGCGCGGAGATCCGCGACGGAAGCTTGTGCGGGAGGCGGCTTCGGCCAGTCTTCGGGGCGATGACGCAGAAACCCCGCAGGGCAGTCCTGGTCCTCGATGGCGATTCCCCGAATGCGCTCAACGTGGCGCGCGCCCTGGGGCTGACCCGGGCTTGGCGGGTCCATGTCCTGCGCCCGGGAGCGGCCTGGCGGGCGCGCATCGATTGGAGCCGGCACGTCGCTTCCCACCGGATCGCGCGGAGCGGTGTCGCTACTCCTGGATACATCGAGGAGGTGGTGCGGGCGGCCGAGCGGGTGGGGGCGGAGGTCATCTTCCCGCTGAGCGAAGGGACGGCGTTGCGGTGCCTGGAGGCGCGCGAGCGGATCGAACCTGTGGCCCGGCTGGTCCCGCTCGCGGCGCCGGACCGGTTTCGGTGCGCCATCGACAAAGGCTCCTTCAGCGAATTTCTCAGCGCCCGCGGGTTGCCCCAGCCCCGCACCGTCGTCCACCGGAGCGGGGCGGCGTTGCCCCCGATCCCGCCGGACTTCGCGTTTCCGGCGATCGTGAAGCCGGCGCGGGGCGAATACGGGCGGGGAATCACGAAGGCCGAGACACGGGCGGAACTGGATCGCGCGCTGCGGGGGTTGGGGTCGGAGGCCGGCTTCGTGGTCCAGGAGTTCGTGGAGGGAACCGATTTCGACTGCTCGATCCTCGCCCGGGATGGAAGGTTGCTCGCCTGGACGATGCAGGAGGAGACGATGCCGGATGGGCGGGCCTTTGCCCCGGCGGCGGCGATACGGTTCCTGGAGGAGGGGCCGACGTTGGCGATGATCGAGCGGCTCGTGGCTGCGCTCGAGTGGTCGGGCCTGGCGCACATCGACATGCGGCGCAGTCGCCGGACCGGCGAGGTCCTAGTGCTAGAGGTCAACGCCCGCCCGTGGGGCAGCATTCTGGGCTCGGTCGAGGCCGGGGTGAACTTCCCCGACCTGGCCTGCCGGGCGGCGCTGGGGCTGGCGTTGCCGGAGGTGAGGCGGCGGGCGGTGGATTTCGACAAACACGGGTGGCGGCTCCAGGGGATGCGGGCGTGGATGCGGCGGACTGCCGGAGACGGCCCACCGCGGGCGTCCCAGTTCGCCTATTGCCTCCGCGACCCGGTGCCGGAGGTGCTGACGTGGTTTTTCGACCGGTTGCGGGGCAAACGCCGCCCAGCCTAGCCGCGAGTGATCGGTCTCCGCGCCCCTCCCTCCCAGATTGGGATTGCCCAGCGCCGGGGCCGCCCGTTTCGTGACCGACCCTTACCATGAAGCGTACGCACACCTGCGCCCAGATCACCCGCGCCGACGTCGGCACGTCCGTCACCCTGTCCGGCTGGGTCGATTCCCTCCGCGACCACGGCGGCATCCTGTTCATCGACCTGCGCGACCGCGCGGGCATCACGCAGGTGAAGCTCAACCCGAAGGCCAGCGCCGAACTGGGTGCGCTGGCCGTGACCCTGCGTCCGGAGTCGGTGGTGACGCTGACGGGCGAGGTGGAGCTGCGCCCGGCGGAGATGGTCAACAAGACCCTGCCCACCGGCGAGGTGGAGCTGCAGGTCACCGCGCTCACGGTGCACAACCTTTCCGACACGCCGCCGTTCCCGCTCGACGACGCGGCCGGCGACAAGGTCAACGAGGACCTGCGCCTCACGTACCGCTACCTCGACCTGCGCCGCCCGCGCATGAAGAACGCGATCATGACGCGCTACGCCACCACGCGCACGATCCGCAGTTTCATGGACGGCCAGGGCTTCCTGGAGATCGAGACGCCGATGCTCTTCAAGAGCACCCCCGAGGGCGCGCGCGAGTACCTCGTGCCGTCGCGGGTGAATCCGGGCCAGTGCTACGCGCTCCCGCAGTCGCCCCAGCAGTTCAAGCAGATCCTGATGGTGGCCGGCTTCGAGAAGTACTTCCAGCTCGCGAAGTGCTTCCGCGACGAGGACCTGCGCGCCGACCGCCAGCCCGAGTTCACGCAGCTCGACATCGAGGCGTCCTTCATCGACCGCGAGGACATCTACGCGCTCATCGAGGGCCTGCTGAAGAAGATCTGGAAGGACGTGAAGGGGATGGACATCCCGACGCCGTTCCCGCGCATGAAGTTCACCGAGGCGATGAACCGCTTCGGCGTCGACAAGCCGGACACGCGCTTCGCGCTGGAGTTGGTCGACCTCACCGAGACGTTCCGCAACTCCGCCTTCAAGGTCTTCGCCTCCACCGTCGCCAACGGCGGCGTGATCAAGGCCTTCAACGCCAAGAAGCTTGCCGACATCACCCAGGGCGAGCTCTCCGCGCTCGAGGAGACCGCGAAGACGCTCGGCGCGAAGGGGCTCGCCTTCATCAAGGCGGAGAAGGGCGAATGGAAGTCGCCGATCGTGAAGTTCTTCACCGACGCCGAGAAGGCCGCGCTCAAGCAGCAGCTCGCCATCGAGGAGGGCGACATCGTCTTCTTCGCCGCCGCCGGCTGGGAGAAGGCCTGCGCGATCCTCGGCCGCTGCCGGCTCGACTGCGCGCAACTGCTGCAGAAGCGCGGCGTGCTCTCGATCCCGGCCGACCAGTTCAACTTCCTCTGGGTCGTCGACTTCCCGCTCATGTCGTTCGACGAGGAGGAGAAGCGCTTCGTGTCGACGCACCATCCCTTCACCTCGCCGGTCGAGGAGGACATCGCGCTGCTCGACAGCAACCCGCACGCGGTGCGCGGCCAGCACTACGACATCGTGCTCAACGGCGTGGAACTGGGCGGCGGCTCGATCCGTATCCACCAGCCCGCGCTGCAGAAGAAGGTGTTCGAGGACGTGCTGAAGATCCCGGCCGACATGGTCGAGAGCCGCTTCGGCTACATGCTCAACGCGTTCAAGTACGGCGCGCCCCCGCACGGCGGCATCGCGCTCGGTCTCGACCGCCTGGTGACGATCCTCTGCGGCACCTCCAGCATCCGCGACGTGATCGCCTTCCCGAAGACGCAGAAGGGCCAGTGCCTCATGACACAGAGCCCCTCGGTGCCGACGGCCAAGCAGCTCAAGGACCTGCACATCGCCTCCACCGCGCTCCCGCCGGCCTGAGGACGGTCGGCGGTCGCCGGTGTGCCGGGACGTAGCGACGCGCGTGAGCGCGTCGATGGCGGACGGAGGGCGGTGGACGAGGCTCGACGCGCTCACGCGCGTCGTTGCGGCCCGATCACTCACGCCTGCCGCGGGCCGGAAGAGGAAGAGGGACCGCCCCGCCGGCGCAAGGCAGCGGGTGCCGAGGCGCGCCGCTGCGCGCGGGGGCTCAGCGGTAGCCGAAGAGCTGAATCTTCCAGGCGCGGGCCTGCTCGATGACGCGCGGCTTCTCGAGCATGATGGTGTTGTCGGTCTCGAGGGCGGCGTGCCCGATGCCGGCGTCGCGCATGCTCTCGAGCGTGCGCAGCCCGAAGACGGGCACGTCGAAACGGTAGTCCTGCCGCGGTTTGACCGTCTTCACGAAGAGCAGGTGGTCGGTCTTGAACTCGCCGGCGCGGCGCAGCATGGCGTCGGTGCCCTCGAAGGCCTCGACGGCGACGACGGTGCCCTTGCGGACCACGACGCCCTGGCCGATGTCGAGGCGGGCGACCTCCTTGGCGATGTGGATGCCGTGCTGGAGAAATTCGTCGGGCACGGAGAACTTGCCGGTCATCGGGCCCTCGGAGGCGAGCTCGTCGTCGAGGAAGGAGCGGGCGTCGAGCAGGGTGACGCCGAGGGCGGCGATCTCGCGGGCGAGGGCGCCGAAGATGGTCTCGGCGTTGCGGCGCTTGAGGGAGAAAAGGATACGGGCGGCCTTGAAGTCGGGGTGGAGACCCTTGAAGAGGCGGCGCGGGGTGATCTGGCCGGCCATGATGGCGTAGCCGGCGCCGAACTTCTCGAGGGTGTCGAGGGCCTTGCCGAGTTGGCCGACGAGCAGCATGCGGCGCTCGTCCTCGGGGAAGCTGGCGAAGAGCTCGGCGGGCGTCTCCTCCTCGAAGGCGATCAGGCGCAGGGGCACGCCGGCGCGGCGGATCGCGGCGGCCACGCGGATCGGATACTGACCCTGGCCGGCGATCAGGGCGATCGGGCGGTCGGGATCGAAGTCGGCGGGGAGGAAACGGGAGAGGACGGGCACGGTTGGCGGCGGATCGGCCTTCAGCACGGCGCAGAGCGTGGCGTGGGTCAAGGGCGCCGGTGGGCGGTTGCGGGTGGACGGTGGTTGAGCCTCGTTACGTGTTCGCAAAACTGTTCTTGTGCGGGTCTTGGCTCTCTCGTGTGGACCGAGACTGCGATTCTGGCGGGATGATGTGTGCCGATGGCCGCGAGGAAGTGCTCGTCAGCTGGTGAAGAGTTGAATCCGTAGACGACGGTGTTGCCAAGGGATGGCAGCACATTGTCGAAAATGTACCTCGGGTATGCACTGCGGCCGATTGCATCGCGCTTCGCAGTCGCCGAGCCTTCGCTAACGAAGAGCGGTGCTGCATGCCGAAGGAGCGCCCGAGGTGCAGAGCCGTGTCGGCGGTGTGTCGCCTGCAAGCAGGCTCCTACAACGGAGAGGCGCAGGCCGCAGAATCGCCTGCAAGCAGGCTCCTACCTATCGGAGGAGGTGCGGAGCCCGGTTTTGCTTACCCGACCCACTCGCGGGCGTTGTAGAAGAGCTTCATCCAGGGGCCGTCCTCGGCCCAGTCGGCGGGGTGCCAGCTGTTCAGGACGGTGCGCATGACGCGCTCGGGGTGCGGCATAATGATCGTCACACGGCCGTCGCGGGTGGTGAGCGAGGTGATGCCGCGGGGCGAGCCGTTCGGATTCAGCGGATACTGCTCGGTGGCCTGGTGCTTGTTGTCGACGAAGCGGGCGGCGACGAGACCGGAGGCGTCGCACGCGTCGAGCGCGGCGGAGTCCTTGAACTCGGCGTAGCCTTCGCCGTGCGAGGAGGCGATCGGGAGCACGCTGCCGGCCATGCCCTTGAAGAGGATGCTCGGGCTCTCCTCGAGGCGGACGCAGACGAAGCGGGCCTCGAAGCGTTCGGAGCGGTTCTGCACGAAGCGCGGCCAATGGTCGGCGCCGGGGATGATCGAGTGCAGGTTGCTCATCATCTGGCAGCCGTTGCAGACGCCGAGGGAGAACGTGTCGGGCCGCGCGAAGAACGCGGCGAACTCGGCGCGGGCGCGCTCGTTGAAGAGGATGCTCTTGGCCCAGCCTTCGCCGGCGCCGAGGACGTCGCCGTAGCTGAAGCCGCCGCAGGCGACGAGGCCGCGGAAATCCTTCAGCGAAACGCGGCCGGAGAGGATATCCGTCATGTGGACATCGACGGTGCGGAAGCCGGCACGGTCGAACGCGGCGGCCATCTCGACCTCGCTGTTCACGCCCTGCTCGCGGAGGATCGCCATGGCGGGGCGCTTCGCGGCGAGAGCCGGAACGCGAATGGCCTGGGCGGCGGCGGCGAGATCGTACGTGAGTTTCGGAGAGATGCCGGGGTTGGTCTTGTCGAGCTTGAGCTGGAACTCGCTCTCGGCGCAGGCGGGGTTGTCGCGCAGCGTGGCGATGCGGCGGGTGACGTCGCTCCACAGGGCGCGGAGCTTCGGGAGGTTCTCGTTGTAGATTTCCTCGCCGCCGCGGCGGACGCGGAGGGCGAAGCAGGTGTTCACCGTGCCGATGCGCGTGGTGCAGTTCTTGAAGCCGTGGCGACGGAGGACATCGGAAACGTCGTCGAGGTCCGCGGCGCGGACCTGCAACACGGCGCCGAGTTCCTCGCTGAAGAGCGAGGCGAAGGCGTTGTGGCCGGCGGGCACCTCGAGGTCGACGCCGGTGTGGCCGGCGAACGCCATCTCGACGATGGTCGCGAGCAGGCCGCCGTCGGAGCGGTCGTGGTAGGCGAGGAGCTTCCGCTCGCGGCCGAGCTGCTGGATGGCGGCGAAGAAGTTCTTGAGGTCGGTCGGGTTGTCGACGTCCGGCGTGGCCTCGCCCATCTGCGAGACGGTCTGCGCGAGGATGGAGCCGCCGAGGCGGTTCTGGCCGCGGCCGAGGTCGATCAGGAGGAGGACGGTGTCGGCCTCGCGCTGGAGCTGCGGCGTGACCGTGAGGCGGACATCGGCGCAGGGGGCGAAGGCGGAGACGATGAGCGAGATCGGCGCGGTCTCGCGCTTTTGCTGTCCCCGATCCTTCCAGACGGTGGACATGCTCATCGAGTCCTTGCCGACGGGGATCGTGATGCCGAGGGCCGGGCAGAGCTCCATGCCCACGGCGTGGACGGCGGCGTAGAGATCGACGGCGTCGCCCGGGACGGCCGGGGCGGCCATCCAATTGGCGGAGAGGTTGACCTTGCCGAGGTCGCCGATCTGGGCGGCGGCGAGGTTGGTGAGCGCCTCACCCACGGCGAGGCGGGCGGACGCGGCGGCGTTGTTGACCGCGACCGGCGTGCGCTCGCCCATCGACATCGCTTCGCCGGTGTAGGCGGTGAACGAGGACGCGGTCACGGCGCAGTCGGCGACGGGCACCTGCCAGGGGCCGACCATCTGGTCGCGGCACACGAGGCCGGTGACGGAGCGGTCGCCGATGGAGATGAGGAAGGTCTTGTCGGCGACGGTCGGGTGGGAGAGCACGCGCTTCACGGCCTCGGCCAGCGTGAGACCGAAGAGGTCGAGCGGGAGCTGCGGGCGCGGGAGCGACTTCTCCTTGCGGTGCATGCGCGGCGGCTTGCCCAGCAGCACCTCGAGCGGGAGGTCGATCGGCTTGTTGTTGAAATGCGGATCCTCGACGACGAGGCGCTTCTCCTCGGTGGCGTCGCCCACGACGGCGAACGGGCAGCGCTCGCGGCGGCAGAGCTCGGCGAAGGTCTCGAGGCGCGCGGCCGGCACGGCGAGCACGTAGCGCTCCTGTGCCTCGTTGCACCAGATCTCGAGCGGGGACATGCCCGGCTCGGCGTTGGGAACGGCGCGGAGGTTGAAACGGCCGCCGCGGCCGCCGTCGTTGACGAGCTCGGGCAGCGCGTTGGAGAGACCGCCGGCGCCGACGTCGTGAATGAACGAGATCGGGTTCTCGGCGCCCAGCGCCCAGCAACGGTCGATGACCTCCTGGCAGCGGCGCTCCATCTCAGCGTTGTCGCGCTGGACGGAGGCAAAATCCAGATCCTCCTGACCGGAGCCGCTCGCCATCGAGCTCGCGGCGCCGCCGCCGAGACCGATGAGCATCGCCGGTCCGCCGAGGACGATGAGTTTGTCGCCCGGCTCGATCGTGCCCTTCTGGACGTGCTCGGCCTTGATGGCGCCGAGACCGCCGGCGAGCATGATCGGCTTGTGGTAGCCGCGCAGCTCGGTCGCGGAGGCGACGGGGATCTTGGATTTGGGATTTGAGATTTGAGATTTGGAAGTATCCGGAAGCTGGGCCTTGGCGCCGGCGGCGGGGACTTCCTGTTCGAAGGTGCGGAAGTAGCCGAGGATGTTCGGCCGGCCGAACTCGTTGTTGAACGCGGCGGCGCCGAGCGGGCCGTCGATCATGATGTCGAGCGCGGAGACGATGCGGCCCGGTTTGCCGAACTCCTTTTCCCAGGGCTGAACGGCGCCGGGGAGTTTCAAGTTGGAGACAGTGAAGCCCGCGAGACCCGCCTTCGGCTTGGAGCCGCGGCCGGTGGCGCCCTCGTCGCGGATCTCGCCGCCGGAGCCGGTGGCGGCGCCGGGGAAGGGCGAGATGGCGGTGGGATGGTTGTGCGTCTCGACCTTGCAGAGGATGTGGATGTCCTCCTCGTGTGCGGCGTATTCGTTGGTCTTCGCGTCGGCGTAGAAACGGGCGGCGCGGTGGCCCACCATGACGGCGGCGTTGTCCTTGTAGGCGGAGAGGATGCCGTCGCTGTGCAGCTGGTAGGTGTTCTTGATCATCTGGAAGAGCGAGCGGTCCTTGGCGGAACCGTCGATTTCCCAGGAGGCGTTGAAGATCTTGTGGCGGCAGTGTTCGGAGTTGGCCTGCGCGAACATCATCAGCTCGACGTCGTGCGGATCGCGGCCGAGCGCGGTGAAGTTTTTGACGAGGTAGTCGATCTCGTCGTCGGCGAGGGCGAGGCCGAGCGCGGTGTTGGCGGCGACGAGCGCGGCGCGGCCCTGCGCGAGCACGGGCACGGAGGTGAACGGCTTGGGCGTCTCATGGCGGAACAGGACCTTAAGTTCCTCGAGTTGGCCGAAGACGGACTGCGTCATGCGGTCGTGCAGGCGGGCGGCGATGAGCTTGGTCTGGGCGTCGGAGGGCGTGGAGCCGCCGAGGTCGATCCAGTAGGCGACGGCGCGCTCGACGCGCTTCACCTTGGCGAGGCCGCAGATCTGGGCGATGTCGGTGGCCTTGGAGGACCAGGGCGAGAGGGTGCCCGGGCGCGGGGCGACGACCTGGAGCAGGCCGGCGGGTTCGTGGGCCTCGCGGGTGGGGCCGTAGGTGAGCAGTTTGACCAGCACCTCGTGCTCGGCGGGTGTGAGGTCGGCGGAGGTCTCGGCGACGTGGATGAACGCGGTGGCGACGTCCTTGACGGGGAGGCCGGCGGCCAGGAGATCCTGGACGAGCTTCTGAGTGCGGAAGTCGGAGAGGGCGGGCGCGCCGCGGAGGATGATCATGGTCGAAAAAGTCGCCTCTACTGACGACAGGCACGGGGGCGGTTGGCCAACGGAAAACGAGGGGGAGGCGCACGCTGTTTTCGCGAAAGTGGGCGGTCCGAGGCGGTGCCGGCCCGGCGGCTGCGGCAGCCTTTTCCCGCGGATAATTCCATTGCGGGCCCGCGTCCGTGCTGGTTTCAACGGCAACACTAAACCGATGGGGTCCTGAGTCGGTGTGACGGGATCTCCTTCCGCTCCCCACTCCCCATGAAACTGGCAGCGATTCCCCTTGCTTCGGCGTTGTGCGGCAGTTGGCAACGCGAGCTGGTTGGTCGGATGATCTCGACTACGGTGGTGCTGGCCGGGCTGGTGGCACCGGGCTGGGCCCAGGGGGAGGAGCCGGACCCGCAGGGCTCGCGCGGGCGCACGATCACGGATGTGCGGGCGGTGTGGGAGATGCCCCAGCCCGAGCGGGAACGGGCCCATCCGCTGTGCCTCGAGGGACGGGTGAACTTCCACGACCCGCTCTGGAACAATCTCTGGCTCGAGCAAAACGGGGAGGGACGCTATCTTCCCCTGCTGCCGCACAATGCGCCTCCCTTGCGCAACGGGCAGCTGGTCCGGATTGAGGGTACCATCATCCCGGCCGAGGGCCTTTCCGCGGACCGGGTCCGCGTCACGGTGCTGCGGGACTTCGTGCCCTCCACTCCGGTGCCGACGGCTGGGCGGATCAACGCGGTGCGCGTCTTCGATCGGCGTGTGGTGGTGACCGAGGGCTATGTGGACGAGCAGCTGCTGGTCGACAGCCAGCATCTGCGACTGATGCTCTTACTCGAGGATCGGCGGGTGATCTGCTGGGTGCCTCCGGACCCGGACCAGGTCCTGCCGGATTGGCTGGGGCGGCAGGTGCGGGTGACCGCGGTGTACTCGGGCCGCATCGATCCGACGGGGACGGAGAACACGGTGGAGTTGTGGGTGGCGAGGCAGAGCGACGTGGAGGAGATCGGTTGCATCGAGACCGATCCGCGGTTCGAGCTGCCGCTCACCGCGGTGCGGGCGTTGGTCGATCGCCCGGTGGGCACGACGGTGCGGGTCCGTGGGCGGATGCGGCAGCGGGACATCGGCACGAGCTTCGTTCTCAGCGACAACACCGGCGCCGTCCTGGTCCACGGGCTGCAGCGCGAACGGATCCCGGCGGACGCCGAGGTTGAAGTAGTGGGACGGACGGGACTCCTCGGGGCGCGGTGGGTCCTGCAGCACGCCATGTTTCGCGTTGCCGTGTCGCCCGACCCGGCGCCCGCTCCGCCCAACGAGACCCTCGACCGGGTCGAGCGCATCCGGCAACTGACGCCGGCGGAGGCGGCGACTCGCCGACCGGTCGACTTGGTCGGCGTCGTCACCTGGTCGTTGCCGGAGGCGGACTTCTTTTTTCTCCAGGACCAGGGCGGTGGGGTGCGGGTGACGGTGCCACAGGGGATGCGCCCGCCGGCGCTGCAGAAGGAGGTGCGGGTCGAGGGCCACACCACGCGCGGGGCGTTCGCGCCAAGCGTGGTCCCGTGCCGCATCACCGACATCGGGTCCCGGGCCCACCCCAGCGCGCGGCGCATCTCCCACCCCCAGGCCATCTCCGGCAACGAGGACGGCCAGTGGGTCGAGATGCGCGGCTTCCTGCGGCGGATCGTCTCGGAGGGCGACTGGCATTGGATCTACGTGACGACTCCGGACGGCGAGTTCGCCGGGCACATGCAGTCGCCGGTGAGTTTTGTCGCCACCCCGGGGTCGCTGATCCGGGTGCGCGGCGTGTGCGAGGTCACAACCGACGCGAAGAACGGCATCAGCGGTGTCCGGCTGCGGGTGCCGTTCCTCCACGACCTCCTCATCGAGGAGGATGCGCCGGCCGAGCTTTTCGACCTGCCGGTGCGCCCGGTGGCCGAGCTGCGGCGGCTGGGCGCCGGGGAGGAGCTGGCCCGGGCCCGCGTGGTGGGGCAGGTGGTGCATCAGGTGCCGGGCCAGTCGCTGGTGGTGCAGGATGCCGACGCCGGCCTGATGATCTACAGCCGCGAGCCGGAGCAACTGGTGCCCGGCGACGTGGTCGAGGCGGTCGGCATCCTCGGACGGGATGGTGCGCGCCTCGTCCTGCGGGAAGCGGTGTATCGGAGGATCAATGTTGCCGTGGCACCAGCACCGGCCGTGCTGGCCGACCCCGCGGTGCAGGACTACGCGAACGATCTGCGGCTCATGCGGGTGCGGGGCAGGTTGCTGGACTGTTCCCGGCATGCCGACGGGCTGCAGTTCACGCTGCAGGCCGGCGGGACGATCTTCGATGCCACCCTCGGCGCGCCGGCCGGGGCGGCTCGCGCGGACTCCTTCACTCCGGGCATGGTGCTCGACCTGACCGGCGTCTACCGGATCACCTACGACGATTTCGACCGGCCCCGCGGTTTCCAGCTCCAGTTGCGCACCGTCGACGATCTCGCAGTGGTCGAGCGGACGCGGTTCTGGACGGTGCCGCGCGCCCAGCTGATGGCGGGCGGCCTGGCCGGCGGGCTGTTGTTGATCGTGGGCTGGGTGGCGGCGCTGCGGCACCGGGTGCGGGTCCAGACCGAGCAGATCCGCGACCAGGTGGAGCGGCAGGCGAACCTCGAGGCGGAACTGGAACGCGCGCAGCGTTTCCGTTCGCTCGGCCTGCTCGCCGGCGGGCTCGCGCACGATTTCAACAACCTGCTGACCGGCATCCTCGGCAACGTCACCCTCGCCATGCTCGACGAGAAGACGATGGCGAGTGCGGGGGAGTGCCTGCGGGACATCGAGGCGAGCGCGAAACGCGCCCGGGACCTCACCCAGCAACTGGTGACGTTTGCGAAGGGCGGCGACCCGATGCGGGACAGTCTCTCGGTGGCGGAGCTGGTGCACGCCGCCGCCGGCTTCGCCCTCAGCGGCGCCAAGGCGCGGGCGGAGTTCCAGCTTCCGGCCGACCTGTGGCCGATCCATGCCGACCGCAACCAGCTCGGGCGGGCCCTGCAGAATCTGTTTGTGCATGCGCGCGGGGCCATGCCCGACGGGGGCATCGTCACCATCCAGGCCGGCAACGAGACGATCGAGGCGGCGACCGGCGCGGTCGCGGCGGGCCGCTATGTCCGGGTGAGCATCGTGGACCAGGGGGCCGGGGTGCCCGCCGAGCGGCTGCCGGGTTTCTTCGATCCGTATTCTGCAACCAAGTTCGGCGACGACCGTTTCGCCCTGGCGATCGCCTATTCGATCATCAAGCGCCATGGCGGCCACCTCGAGGTGCAATCCTCCCTCGGTGTCGGCACGGTGTTCCGGCTGTGGGTTCCCGCGGCGGAGCAGAAGGCCGTGGTGGCCGTCGAGGCCGAAGCGGCGGTGCCGCTGGCCGGGGAGATCGCCGGCACCCGGGTGCTGCTGATGGACGACGAGGAGACGATCCGGCGGCTGGCCGAACGGTTGCTCACGCGCCTCGAGTGCGAGCACCGCACGGTGCCGGATGGCGCGAGCTGCGTGGAGGCGTACCGCCAGGCCCTCGCCACCGGCCGGCGCTACCAGATCGTGATCCTCGATCTCACCGTTCCGGGCGGCATGGGCGGCCGGGAGTGCATGGCGGAGTTGCTCAAGCTCGACCCGGAGGTGCGGGCGATCGTCTCGAGCGGCTATTCGAACGACCCGGTGATGGCCAACTTCCGTGAGCATGGTTTTCGTGCCGTGGTGCCCAAACCGTATGCCGTCGGCGTGCTGGCGGAGGCGATCCGGCGGGTGCTGGGAGCGCCGCGGTAGGCCCGGGGCGAGCTGCGTATTGCCAGCGGGGAGGCGGTTGTGCTAACTCGGTGCGCATGAGCAATCGACCGTCGGTGGTTTCCGTGTGGAAGGCGCAGGTCGTGGCCGGCGCCGGTGCCGTGTTGTCCTGCATGCTGGTCGGGATGTTTTTCGCCACAGGGCACCCGTTTCTCGGGTTGCTGGCCCTGCCGCTCGTGGGGGTGAGCCTGTTGTTGCTCCTCGTCTACGGGCCGATCCAGGCCGATGCGGATGGCATCTGGATGGATGGTTCGCTCGAGGCCGTGGGCATGGCGTGGGCCGACGTGAAGCAGGTTCGGTTCGGCCGTTTCCAGCTCGTGCTCGAGGGCGGGAACAAGCGCCTGGCGCTGCCCAAGCCCTGCTTCTGGACCGGCGCCGCCGCCAGCCAGGTGCGCGACTATGTGCAGGTACTCGCCCGCGACTATTGCACCCCGCCGCCGCCGAGCCGCACCGCCGATCTTGTGCTCAGTCGCAATGTCGTCAGGGTGGCCGCTCCAACCCTGAAGTAGATCGATGTGTGCCGCTGTAACCTCCGGGCGTCCGACCCTCGACTTCCGCAACACGAACTCGCTGTGGTGCAGTGTGCTCGTGGAGACGCTGGTGCGCTGTGGTGTGGGCACGGCGGTGACCTCGCCGGGCTCACGGTCCAGCGCGTTGACGACAGCCTTGGCGCGGCATCCGGCGATCGAGGCGATTCCGGTGCTCGACGAGCGCTCGGCGGCCTTCTTCGCGCTGGGGCAGGCCAAGCGCACCGGGCGCCCCGTGGTGCTGGTCTGCACCTCGGGCACCGCGGCGGCGAACCATCTGCCCGCGGTCATCGAGGCGCGCGAGAGCGGCGCGGCGCTGGTGGTCATCACGGCTGATCGGCCGCCGGAGCTGCGCGACTGCGCCTCCGGCCAGACGATCGACCAGCAGAAGATCTTCGGCGGTCACGTGGGCTTCTACCACGAGCTCGCCGTGCCGCAGGCGCGGCTGGAGTTGCTGCGCTACCTGCGGCAGACGGTCGCCCACGCCTGCGCGCGGTCCCTCGCCCCGCATCCCGGGCCGGTCCATCTCAACGCCCCCTTCCGCGACCCGCTCGCACCGGTGGCCGACGCCACGGTGGAACCGTTGCGCGACGCACTGGGGCCGGAGTTCTTCTCCCATCTGGCGGCGGGGGCGCCGTGCGGCGTCACCACGGCCTGGACGCCGCCGGTCACCGCGCGCGGGGTGATCGTCGCCGGGCCCGCCTATCCGGCGGATCCGGTGGAGTACGCGCGGCAGGTGGGCCGGGTGGCGCGCACGCTCGGCTGGCCGGTGCTGGCCGACGCGCTCTCGCCGGTGCGGCACCATGCGCCCGAGGGCGCGTGCGTGGTGGCTCACTACGACGCGCTGCTGCGCGACGAGGCGCTCGCCGCGGCGCTGGCCCCGGAGGAGGTGCTTTGCTTGGGCGGCTGGCCGACGAGCAAAGTCCTGCGCGGCTGGCTGGCGCGCAGCGGGGCGGAAACGCAGCTAGTGGCGGAGACCTGCGCGAACCGCGACGGGCTGCACCTGCGCACCCGGCAGATCGCCGCCACCGTCGACGGGCTCGAGATCACTGAGGTGCGCCCGGAGAGCGACTACACGTCGCTCTGGGCGCGGGCCGAGGCGGCGACCGCGGCGCGCCTCGAGGCGGCGCTGGAGGCGGAGACGGAGCTGTTCGAGCCGAAGGCGGCCTGGCTGCTGGCGCGGCACCTGCCGGCGGAGACGCCGGTGTTCGTGGCGAACAGCATGCCGGTGCGCGACGTGGAGTATTTCTGGCCGCTGAACCGGAAGCAGCCGCGGTTCCATTTCAATCGGGGAGCCAACGGCATCGACGGCACGCTTTCGACGGCGCTCGGCGTGGCCCACGGCGGAGTGCCGACGGTGTTGCTCACCGGCGACCTGTCGCTGCTGCACGACACCAACGGCTTTCTGCTGGCGCCGAAGCTGCGCGGCAGCCTCACGGTCGTGCTCATCAACAACCGCGGTGGCGGGATCTTCGAGCATCTGCCGGTGGCGGGGTTCGAGCCGCCGTTCGAGGAGTTCTTCGCCACACCGCAGGAGGTCGACTTCGGGCGGCTCTGCGGCGCCTACGGTGTGGAGCATGTCGGGGTGCGCGACTGGGCGCAGTACGCGGCGCTCGTCGCGACGCTGCCGGCGCAGGGGGTGCGTGTCCTGGAAATCCGGACCGACCGCCGCCGCGACGCCGCCCGGCGCAAGGCGTTGCTTTCCGGCTCCGTGTGAGCCGTGCCGGCGCCGCCGAGCCGGGCCACGCGGTGGCGCGGCCGATGGTTTCGCGACTCGACTCGGCGGACGTAGTGGCGACACTGCGCGCGGGTTCGGGCCGGGATTGCGGTGGCCGGTGGTCCGAAGCCCAAAACGCAACCTCCCTGTCATCTGCGGGCCGCCGCATCGTCCGTTGCTTCCATCATGAAGAAACCACTCGTCGAGTTCATCGGAACGTTCTTCCTCGTGTTCACAATCGGCATGACCGTGATCGCCCCCGGGGCGGGCGCCATGGCGCCGCTGGCCATCGGCTCGGTGCTGGCGGTGATGATCTTCGCCGGCGGCCACATCTCCGGCGGCCACTTCAACCCGGCGGTGACGCTCGGGGTGTTTCTGCGGGGCAAGTGCCCGGCAAAGGACGTGGTCCCGTATTGGGTGGCGCAGCTTGCGGCGGCGGCGGTGGCGGCGCTGACGGTGAAGTACCTCAAGCCGGACAACGTGTTCGCCGATCTGCTGCTCAAACTGCAGGAGACCAAACCCGACGTGGGGCCGGCGCTGCTCGTCGAGTTCCTCTTCACCTTCGCCCTGGTGTGGGTGGTGCTGAACGCGGCGACCGCGAAGGCGACGGCCGGCAACTCCTTCTACGGCCTGGCGATCGGCTTCACCGTGCTGGTCGGCGCGTATTCGGTGGGCCCGATCTCCGGCGGGGCGTTCAACCCGGCGGTGGCGCTGGGCATCACGATGATGGGCCTCTCGGGCTGGAGCAGCATCTGGATCTTCCTCGTGGCGAATCTCGCCGGCGGCGCGGCCGCGGCGACGGCGTTCAAGCTGCTCGCGGAGGATGCGGACTGAGGTAGAGCGGAGGTTTCGGCGGGACGTCGCCACCAGCTGGGAACAACGAGGCGGAGCCGAGCGATCGGCTCCGCCTCGGTCGTTTCCGGCGCGGCGGGCGGGCGGATCACGCGGTGCGGACGGCGGCGCGGTTGAGGGCGCTGATGAGGGCGCGGATCGAGGCGGTTTCGATGTTGGTGTCGATCCCGGCGCCGAAGAACGGCAGGCCGCGGTCGGTCTTGATCTGGATGTACGAGGCGGCCTTGGAGTCGGCGCCCTCGCCGAGCGAGTGCTCGTTGTAGTTGACGAGCTGGAAGTTCTTCAGGCCGGCGACCTCGAGGGCGTGGCAGAAGGCGGCGATGGGGCCGTTGCCGTTGCCGCGCAAGCGCTGCGGCCGGCCTTCGATCAACAGGTCGGCGGTGCACTCGGTCTCCTGGTGGTGCCCGCCGCGTGGATGCGCGGAGAAGTCGGCGAGGGCGAAGGGCGCGGTGCGGTTGATGTACTCGTCCTGGAAGAGCGCATAGACCTCCTCGGTGGTGATCTCGGTGCCCTTGGCGTCGGCGTAGTCGTTGATGATCTTGCCGAACTCCTTGTGCATGGCCTTGGGCAGTTGGAGCCCGTACTCCTTTTCGAGGATGTAGGCGACGCCGCCCTTGCCGGACTGGCTGTTGATGCGGATGATCGCGCGGTAGGTGCGGCCGAGGTCGGCCGGGTCGATCGGGATGTAGAGCACGTCCCACGGGCGGTCGGGGGCCTGCTTGGCCCAGGACTTCTTGATGGCGTCCTGGTGGGAGCCGGAGAAGGCGGTGAAGACGAGCTCGCCCACGTAGGGGTGGCGGGGATGCACCTCCATCTTCGTGCAACGCTCGTAGACCTCGCGCACGTGGTTGATGTTCGAGAAGTCGAGGCCGGGGTGGATGCCGTGCGTGTAGAGGTTGAGGGCGACGGTGGCGACGTCGAGGTTGCCGGTGCGTTCGCCGTTGCCGAAGAGCGTGCCCTCGACGCGGTCGGCGCCGGCGAGCAGGCCGAGTTCGGTGGCCGCCACGCCGGTGCCGCGGTCGTTGTGGGTGTGGAGGCTGATGAGCGTGGACGTGCGGCGGGTGAGATGCGTGCTCATCCACTCGATCTGGTCGGCATGGATGTTGGGCGTGGCGTACTCCACGGTGGCCGGGAGGTTGAGGATGATCTTGTCCTGCGGCGTGGGCTGCCAGACATCGGTCACGGCTTCGCAGATCTCGAGGGCGAACTCGAGCTCGGTGCTGGTGAAGCTCTCGGGCGAGTACTCCAGGCGGATCCGGGAGCCGGCGGCGACGAGCGGCTGCATCTTCTCCTTGAGGAAGGCGACACCGTGGGTGGCGATGGCGACGATCTCGGCCCTGGTGGCACCGAAGACGTATTCGCGCTGCTTGGGCGAGGTGGAGTTGTAGAGGTGGAAGATGGCGTGCTTCACGCCCTGGAGGGCCTCGAGCGAGCGCAGGATGAGGTCCTCGCGGCACTGGCAGAGGATCTGGATGGAGACGTCGGCCGGGATGCGGTTCTCCTCGATGAGGCGGCGGCAGAACTCGAACTCGATCTGGGAGGCGGAGGGGAAGCCGACCTCGATCTCCTTGAAGCCGATCTCCACGAGCAGGTCGAAGTACTCGAGTTTCTCCTCGACGCTCATGGGCTGGGCGAGGGCCTGGTTGCCGTCGCGCAGGTCGACGCTGCACCAGATCGGGGCGTGCGTGAGCGTGCGGTTGGGCCACTGGCGGTTGGGCAGGCGGACCGGGGGAAACGGGCGGTACTTCGTGATCGGCGGCTTTTGCATGACTAAAGGGCGGGTTCGGGCGGAGAAAGGAAAGGGCGGGCGGAACGGCGGACGATTCGCTCCGGGAAAGGCGGCGCACGCGGCGCCGTAGCCAAAGGGGGGCCCGGGGGAATCAGGACAGCGCCAAGCGGCGCAGTCGAAGCAGGCCGCTGGTAAGTCGAAGCGCTGTCGGGCGGAGGTTCACGCCCGGCAGTAAGTCCGCCGGCCGGAGGACTGTCAACGATGGGGTCGGGGCAGGCGGGGCCGCGCGCGGGTGCCGGAATCGCGGCCCGGCCCGGGGGCCCATCGCGGAAAACTCGTTGCTGTATGCCCTTGCAGTAACCTGAATCGGCCGCGGCTCGTCACCTCCGACGTGCCCATTGAAGCCACAACACCATGGACGACCAAGCGCCCGACTACGACGCATTGCTGGCCGGAGTCCGCCGCGGCGATCAAGCCGCGGCCCGCGCGCTCGTCGAGGTGTTGCATCCGCTCGTCCGCAAGATCGTGCGTTCCCACCTGCCGCGCCGGGTCGCGGAGGAGGATCTCGCCCAGGAGGTTTACCTGAAGATGTTCAGCCGCCTCGAACAGTACCGGGGGGAGATGCCGCTGCCGCACTGGGTGTCCCGCATCGCGGTGACGACGTGCATCGACCACCTGCGCTTCCAGCAGCGCCGCCCCGAGTTGCGCTGGGCCGATCTCTCCGAGACCGAGGCCGAGGTCCTCGACGCGGTGCTCTCGGGCAGCGACGGCGAGGACGCCACCGATGCGCTGGCCGCGAAGGAACTGGTGGGGCGGCTGCTCGAGCAGCTCTCGCCCGCCGACCGCACCGTCATCACCCTGCTCGATCTCGAACAGAAATCGGTGGCCGAGATCCGGACGATCACCGGATGGGGGACGAGCATGATCAAGGTACGCGCTTTTCGCGCACGGCGGAAGTTGCGCAAACTCTTCGAACAACTAGAGCGAAAGGAACGCCCATGAGACCCCCAGATCCTTGGCTGACGCTTGTCGCGGCTGCCCGCCGCGCGCCCGCGGATGAACCGATGGAGCTGCCGCCCGGCTTTGCCACGCGGGTGGCGGCGCTGGGGCTGGCGCAACGCCGCGAGCCGGCGGACTTCTTCGGGGTGTTCGCCCTGCGGGCCCTCGGGCTTGCGCTGGCGGTGGTGCTCACCTCCGCGGTGGTCGGCTTCCCGCTGTCCACCGCCTCCGCCGCCGACAACAACCCGAGCGACGAGATCGACGATCCCGTCGCCGAATTCGTCGCCCAACTCTGATCATGCTGACCAAGCCCCGTACCATCCTCGTCCTTGTCGGCATCTTCCTGGCCGGCGCCGTGAGCGGCGTGTTCCTCGCCCCGTTGATCCATCTTCGCCGTCCACCCGCGCCCAACGTTCCGCGTCCGTTCCTCGTGCGCACCATGGCGCGGCTCGAGGAGAAGCTGCAACTGACTGGGGAGCAGCGGAAGCAGGTCGAAGTGCTGGCCCAGCAGGCGGGCTTGGAACTCGGGAAGCTGCGGCGCGAGTCGTGGCAGGCCAGCGTGAAGGCGATCCAGCGCCTCAATGAGGGTATTGCGGCGATCCTGACGCCCGAACAGAGGGTGCAGTTCGAAGCCTATCAGCGGGAGCAGCACGAGCGGCTGCGCAAGCGGCAGATGGATCGGGAGGGCCGCTACGGTTTCCGTGGCGACGCACCTCCGCCGCCTCCGCCGGGGAGTGGGCCGCATCCGGCAGGCCCGGGCGAGGCGCCTCCGGCGCCGCCGCCCGCGGAAGAGGAGTGACCCCGAGCGCCGCGTTCCGCGGCGTTTTTTTTCGCCAGAATCTGATTGCCGCGCCGCGGAGCGAACACCACCGTCCGCGCCGGCCAGGTCCCATGCATGGGCAGACGCGTGAACTCCGCCAGGACCGGAAGGTAGCAACGGCAACGACGTTCTCCCAGTGCCGTGGGGTGCCTGGCCACTTTCCCCTTTTCTGCCGCAGATTGCGCGGCTTTACCCCTGACCCCGCCGGGGCGTCACTCAGCAAACCATGAATACCTCGCTCGTCCTGACGCTGATCGGTCCCGATCGCCCCGGTCTGGTTGAAACGGTTGCCGAACTCGTCGCGGCCCATGGGGGCAACTGGCTCGAGAGCCGGCTGGCGCGCTTGGGCGGACAGTTTGCCGGTATCGTGCGGATCGAGCTGCCGGGCGAGCGCGAAGCCGGGTTGCGCGCGGCACTCGCCGCGCTCGGGGCGAAGGGGCTGGCGGTGGAGGTTGCCCGGGACCCGGCGGCACTGCCGACCCCGGCTGCGGGCCGGGCAGTTACGCTCGAACTCGTCGGGCAGGATCGGCCGGGCATTGTGCACCAGATCACGCGGGTGCTGGCGGCGCATCGGGTCAACGTCGAGGAGTTGACGACCGAGTGTGTGGAGGCGCCGATGGCCGGCGGGATGCTTTTCCAGGCGCGGGCGCAGTTGCACATCCCGGCCGACGCCGACATGGCGGTGGTGCGCGGCGATCTGGAGAAGATCGCCGCCGACCTGATGGTGGACCTGCGGTTTGCCGACGCGCCATGAGGGTAGGGCGGGTTCCCTGGGGTGAATCCTTCGGTTGCTGGCTGGTCGTTTGCGCAGGGGCTCGGGGCTGTTTAGTGTCCGCCGATGTTTTCCGTCGGAGAAGGCCTGTTGTCCGCCGGCGATGCGGGGCTGGCTGCGGTCTCGAGCCGGGTTGAGCGCGGCGTGGCGATGCGTGCCGCGGGCTCCGGCGTTGGCCGGGAGACCGGGGCTACCATGTGGCAGACGGGCGGCACCGGTGGTGGTCCGACCGCGGGGCCTGATGACGGGGTGAGCGCCTATCAGCAGGCGGCGCGGAAGCTGGCGGCTGCGGCGGCGGGCGGCGCGGAGGCGACCAACGATCCCGCGGCCGCAAAGGAGATCGCGCAGCTCAAGGCCGCCGACGTCGCGGTGCGGGCGCACGAGGCGGCGCATGTGGCCGCCGGCGGCGGCTTGGTGCGGGGCGGAGCGTCGTTCACCTACCAGACCGGGCCCGACGGCCGCCAATATGCGGTGGCCGGCGAGGTGCAGATCGACACGTCGCCGGTGCGCGGCGACCCGGAGGCGACAATCCAGAAGATGGCGACTGTGCGGGCGGCGGCGTTGGCGCCCTCCGACCCTTCGGCGACGGACCGGGCGGTGGCGGCATCCGCCGCGCAACAGGCGCTCGCCGCCCGCGCGGAGTTGAGCCGGATGGAGAGCGAACCGGAACGCACGGAGTCGCCACCGGGAGAGGAGGGGCCGAGTTCGCGATCACAATGGGGCGCGTGGGCCCGGGCGACCTATGCCGCGGCGAACGAGCCGCGGAGCCAGCCGGGGTTCGTGGCCGTGGCCTGACGGCGCGACGTCAATCCCAACGGCGATCGAGCTGGGCGGCGTGGAAACGGATCGCGCGCTGGTGGGCGGCGATGCCGACGTCGTCCGCGGTCTCGATCAGGGTGGTGAGCACGAGCTGCAGCGCCTCGGCATGGCGGCCGAGGTTGTGGAGCGTCATCGCGAGGTAGACCTCGAACTCGCGCTGCTCGGGAAACTGGAGACGCCCCTGCTGCAGGACCTGCTCGGCCCGGGTGTAGTCGCCGAGGCAGCGGAGCGCGGAGCCGAGACCGAGGAAGGCGGCGGAGAGCTCGTTGGGCGGGAGGCCGAGCGCGATGGCGCGCTCGTAGGCCGCGGCGGCGTCGTGGTAGCGGCCGAGGACCTCGCAGCTCCAGGCGATCTGGTGGAGGATCTCCGGCGTGTTCGGGAAACGCTGCTCAAGCGCGCGCAGCCGGGGCAGGAGGGCGGCGGTGGCCCCGCCATGGCGGGCGCCGACGATGGCATCGAGTTCGGGCTTCCAGTCGGGCTGCGGTTGGGCGTCGCACATGGGGCGATTGGAGGCGAAGCGAGGAGCCGCTGGCAATTCCTGTTCCCGGCTCAGCCGCGGGGCCGGGCGGCGGCGACCGCGGCGAGGAGTGTCGCCGCGGCGGCGCGAGGATCCTCGGCCGCGCAGATGGCGGAGACCACGGCGATGCCGTCGGCGCCGGCGGCGATGGTGCGGGCGGTGTTGGCGACGGTGATGCCTCCGATCGCGACCACCGGGACCGGGATGCGGTGGCGGAGGGCGGTGAACTCGGCCTCGCCGAGCGCGGGCGCGGCGTCGGCCTTCGTGCCGGTGGGGAAGAGCGGGCCGAGCCCGACGTAGTCGACCGTGGCGTCGAGGGTCGGGAGATCGGCGCGGGAGGTGATCGACAGGCCGATGATCGCGCGCGGCCCGAGGATGGCGCGGGCCGCGGCGGGGGTGAGATCGTCCTGGCCGACGTGCGCGCCGTCGGCGCCGATGGCGTGGGCGACGTCGAGGCGGTCGTTGACGAGGAGGGGGATGCCGAGCGGGCGCAACTGGGCGAGCAGGGCGCGGCCGGCGGCGGCGAGGGCGCGGGCGGAGCCGGTCTTGTCGCGGAGTTGGACGATGGTGACGCCGCCGGCGACGGCGGCGGCGACGGTTTCGACCACGCCGCGGCGCGCGGTCATGTCTGGATCGGTGACCAGATAGAGCGAGAGATCGAAGCGCGGCGACATGGGCGGAGCGTGGGGCAGAGCGGGGCCGGACGGAAGTTTTCCCTTCACCGGGGCGCGCGTTTTCGCGAGAACCACCGCATGCCGACCGCTCTTGCCATCTGTGGAAGTCCCCGTCGCAACGGAAACACCGAGGCCATGCTTCGGCGCTGTCTCGATCGACTCGCCAGCCAGGGCATACCGGGCGAGTTGGAGCTGCTCGCGGGCAAACACATCCGAGGCTGCACCGCGTGCGGCGGCTGCCGCGAGGCGAAGGACGAGAGCTGCCCCGGGCAGGCGGGCGACGATTTCGCACCGATCTTCGAGAAGATGGTGCGGGCGGACATCCTCATCGTGGGCTCGCCGGTGTACTTCGGCTCGGCCACGCCGGAGCTGATGGCGCTGCTCGACCGCGCGGGCTACGTCTCGCGCTCCAACGGCCATCTGTTCTCGCGCAAGATCGGCGGACCGGTGGCGGTGGCGCGGCGGGCCGGGCACAACTTCACCTACGCGCAGTTGATGTTCTGGTACACGATCAACGACATGATCGTGCCCGGCTCGACCTACTGGCCGGTGGCGTTGGCGCGGGACCCGGGTGCGGTGAACGAGGACACGGAGGCCTTGGCGACGCTCGACCGCTTCGCCGACAATCTCGCGTGGCTGGCGGGGAAGCTGTACTGAGGAGCGCCGGTGGGTTCGGGTGGATGGCCGGCGCGCGCGCGGAGGACTCATCGGTGGGCGATGGTCGCAGGATGGCGACGGTGGCGGTGTGCGGCGACGCATGAGCCCGTTTCATGGTTGCGAGGCGAGCGGCGGCGGTGCGCAATCGCGGCACTTCCATGGGCACCCGGATCGGCTTCGACAACGAACGTTATCTTGAACAGCAGAGCGCGGCGATTCTCGAGCGCGTGAAGGGCTTCAACAGCAAGCTCTACCTCGAGTTCGGCGGGAAACTGCTCTTCGACTACCACGCCTCGCGCGTGCTGCCGGGCTTCCACCCCAACGTGAAGATGCAGCTGCTGCAGAAGCTGCGGGACCAGGCCGAGGTCGTGATCTGCATCTACGCCGGCGACATCGAGAAGAAGAAGATGCGCGCCGATTTCGGGATCACCTACGACACCGACACGCTCAAGACCATCGACGACCTGCGCGAGTGGAACGTGGTCGTGCGCGCGGTGGTGATTACCCGTTTCGACGAGCAGCCGGCCGCGGTGGCGTTCAAGAACCGTCTCGAGCGCCGCGGCGTGAAGGTCTACACGCACCGTGCGACGCGCGGTTATCCGGCCGATGTCGATACGATCGTGAGCGAGGCCGGCTACGGGGCGAATCCGATGATCGAGACGGAGCGGCCGATCGTTGTCATCACCGGCCCGGGCCCAGGCAGCGGCAAGCTGGCGACCTGCCTGAGCCAGCTCTACCACGAGCACAAGCGTGGCGTGAAGGCGCACTACGCGAAGTTCGAGACGTTCCCGATCTGGAACCTCCCGCTCAAGCACGAGGTGAACGTTGCCTACGAGGCCGCCACGGCCGAGCTCAAGGACGTCAACCTCATCGACCATTTCCATCTCGAGGCCTACGGCCAGCCGGCGGTGAACTACAACCGCGACCTCGAGGCCTTCCCGTTGCTGCGCCGGATCATCGAGCGCATTACCGGTGAGGCGTCGTTCTACAAGTCGCCCACCGACATGGGGGTGAACCGGGCCGGCTTCGGGGTCGTCGACGACGCCGCCTGTCGCGAGGCCGGTCGCCAAGAGATCATCCGCCGCTACTACAGCTACGCCTGCGAGTATGCGATGGGCCTGGTCGACAAGGAGACCGTCCAGCGGGTCGAGTTGCTGCTCAGCACCCACGGGCTTTCGCCCAAGGACCGCAAGGTCGTCGCCGCGGCCCACGAAGCTGCGCGCTTGGGGCGCGAGGCGGGCAAGGGACGTGACGGCATCTGTTGCGCCGCGGCGATCGAGTTGAAGGACGGACGCATCGTCACCGGCAAGAACTCCCCACACATGCATGCCTCGGCGAGCGTCGTGCTCAACGCGGTGAAGCTGCTCGCCGACATCCCGGACAACATCCACCTGCTGCCACCGATCGTGACCACCTCGCTTACGCACTTCAAAAAGGACGTGCTCAAGGGCAAGGTCATGAGTCTCGACCTCGAGGAGACGCTGATCGCGCTGAGCATCAGCGCCACCATGAACCACGC
>JAEWNN010000066.1 GCA_023457035.1 Verrucomicrobiota bacterium | reverse complement strand
GCTTCAGCCCGCGCTCCTGGGACTCAGCCATGTCGGCCGGCGCGGGCTGAAGCACCGCGCCACGTTCGATCGGCATGCTGGTCTCTGCGTTCTGCGCTCCACGTTCCACGTTCCACGTCAGCTCGTCGCGCCGCGCAACGAGCGTCAGCAGCAGCGCCACCGAGTCCGCGCCGCCCGAAAGCGCCACGCACCACGGTCCGCTGGCCCGCGCCTCCGTCTCCGCCCAAGCCCGCACCCGCTCCGGCCAGCGCACCGGCGCCAACGCTTCGCCCACCGCCGCGGCGGCGGCGCGCAAGTCGGAGTCGGCCGGCAGGTGCATCGCGCGGCATTCCACAGTGGCAACGGTCGGAGGGGCAACTCCATTGGCGCGCACTGCAACCACCGCGAGCGCCGTGGCCGGCCTGATCGACCATCGCGAGGCGCCCGGCGGGAGCACGATCCAGATGCCTTGGGACGCGCGCGAGCTAATCTTCTCGGTATGCGAGGCGTTCCCGTCGAAGTGGACGCAGACCGGCCTCGTCTTCGGCAAGGTGAAAGGTGACGAGCCGCTCGTCATCGAGTCCGAGAACGCCGAGGGCGGCGTGATCTTCTCCGACGGCATGCAGCACGACGCGCTGGAGTTCAACGCGCCGCTGCGCACCGAGATCGCCCTGGCCGCCGTCGCCGGCCGCATCGGCTGGCCGGAGAAGAAGGGGCGGTGAGGCCACGCAGGGGGGCGCGTTCACCGCCGCGCGCTACGATCGGTCCTACGACGGCTGCGGTTTTGTCTCCGGTCTGCCGATCAATCCGGGCCCGCCCAGCGTAGCCACTGGCGAAGCGGGGGCTTATTCGACAAGAGTCTGGGTCGCCGAACCGCTTCGCTCCGGGCGAACACAACCCTCAAGGTTAGGCATCTTCTTCACTTTCTGGACGCAGATGCGTCTAGCTGCGCTGCGGCGTCTTCAGCTTTCTTCTTCTCCTTCTTTGCCAATCCACGAATCACAAAAAACAGGAAGATATAGAGCAACGTGGAGTAGCCGACGGGGGCTCGGACCTTTCCGTTTTGCTGGTAAAGCGACCAAGTGAGGTAGCTGACGAAGAGCACAACAGCGGCTGCGAGGACATCGGCGACTCGAATCGCAATCGACCATTGCTTAGCGGTGTAGCTCATACTGCCGAACGCTCGAAGGTCAGGGACGACGGGTCTCTCGCTTCGCCGCAGGAAGCGACGCTTCCCCGGCGTTCCCTGTAGTGGCTGGTTCACCCTCCGTGTTCCCCGTTGGCACAAACTCCTCCGTCGAGTCGGATTCCTCGTTCAAGCCCGCGCTCAACAGTGAATCTACCGTCGGGCACGGATGGACGCGCCAGAGCCCCTTTTGCGTCTTCACAACCATGGTCCGATTCAGGAAGGAGCTGCCGTCGTGCAGCCGGGCCAAGACATCGACGAACATCACGTCCTGAAGGTTCAACACCGCGTAGCCGTAGGATGCCAGTCCGTTCTTTGTCAGGTGCCGGGCGGCAAATACTTTCACGATCTTGGCCGGATTCTTTGGGTGTGGGACGCCCCGCTGCTTGTCCTCTTCCGTCCCGCGAACGATCATCGTAAGGAACTGATCGAACTTTTCTTGTGCTGGCGGATACCGCTTGATGCATGTGGTCTTGAGCAGATCAACGTCGCTTTGCATGAACGCACGCACGAGGTCACAGGCTGCTCCTTCGGGGGTCGCAGCGCCTGATGGGAAGCGATCAAGCTCTGATTCAGCGGACACCGGCTGGGCTTGTGCGGTGAGCAAGGATCCAACTACGAGCAGGGCGAGGTATAGCTTCTTCATTTCTTTTGGTGAACAGTGGGTTTCACCAACACTCGGTGCTGGGTTTGTGGGTTGAGGGAAGTCGGTGAAGAACCCGCCGGGTGAGTCTTCCACCGGAACTCTTCTCGTCCAAAGACCAACTCGCCGACGTCTTGGTCGGTCCGGAGAAAACGCTGGAGGCGGCGAGGTTCACGGCCGAGCAGCGTAACGGAATGTCCGATGCGTGCAAGGGTGTTGTCGGGCGGCGCGGCGGATCGATGGTAGGGACGTTTCTCCGAAACGTCCGTTAACACAGACCGCGGCTGGCGCAGCGCCAGACCGCAACCCACGGCGGATCCAGCCCGTCGGCAATCTGCGGCAATCGCGGAGCCAGCAGCTCAATCGCGGGCACGGCGGTTTCGGAGAAACCGCCCTACCCCAAGACAACTGGAGCGCAGAGCCATGGGTAAGGTCACGCACGCGAACTCGGAGAGTCGTCCCGACCCGACGGATCCCACACGTACGGCCAGTCCTCCGGGCGCGCGACCAGGCCGGCTCGCACCGGATTCATCCGGATGTAGGCGCTCTTCTCCTCGAGATTCTCTCCGCCGCGCAGCCGGTGGTCGAAATAGTCGCGCTGCCACTCGATCGCTGCCGTCCTCGCCAAATACCGTTTCCAGCTCCTGACCACCTGCGGCAACGACTCTGCAGCCGGGACGGCCAGCAGCGCATGCAGGTGGTCGGGCATCAGCACCATCAACCGCACATACCAGCGCCCGCTCGCTTCATAGGCCGCCACCGCCTCGAACAACAGCCGCGCCCTCGCTTCGCTCGCCAGAGTGTTCACGCCGCGCGCCCGGCAACAGATCGTCACGAAGTAAAGTTCGCCCGGCCGTACCCATGGCGGCGGCACGTGGGGCAACGTCTTCCGCTGGCTGAACACGTACCGGTTGCGTGTCGCCGCACCCCCAGTCGCAAGCGGAGAGTCAGGTGGGGACGTTTCTCTCGAAGATTCTGTCGGCCGGCAGAACGAAACGTCCGTTCGCTCAGTCCGCGGCCGACGCAGCGCCGGACCGCAACCCACGGCAGAGGCAGCGCCGTCGGCAATCTGTAGCGAGCGCGGAGCCGGCAACAGGATCACGGGCACGGCGGTTTCGGAGAAACCGCCCTACCGATTTGCCTCAGGCCGACGGGACGTCTTTCCGAAACGTCCGTTCGCCCAGTCCGCGATTGGCTCGGCGCCTCAGGCGACCAAGGCACCGGGCCACGTCCCGATCCATTAGTGCCGATGAGTGTGCATGAGTGGTTCCATCTCATCCGGGTTCGATCTCTGTGCCCTCCTCCGCCTCAGTGCTCTCTGTGTCCAGTCCGGATATCTCCACTCCGCGATCAGCGTGCATCAGCGTCTTCTGCCGTACGGCAGAACGGTTCCACCAATCCGAAGTTTGGGTGAGCTGAATCGCTGCGCGATCCAGCTACGCCGGCCGGCCCGGGCTGAAGCACCGGGCTACGCTCCGATCCGTTCCCGTTTTCCTGATTCCCACATTCCTCCACCTCCGCGTTCGTATCCCGCCGGTGGCGGCCACGTCCGCACGTTCCTCCAGCGGCCCGTTCCTCTCATGCAAATAGCCCGAAACTGAACCACAGAGGACACCGAGATACCGAAGGCCGAACTCACTCTGCTATTCCGAACTCCGTGCACTCGGTGCTCTCTGTGGTGAACTTCCATTCCTAATCCGTTCAAAGCCGCAACCAGCCCATCCTCCGCTCGGACCGAAGTATTTGCTCCCCCGCAAGGCCGCGCCCCGGCGCGCGTCTACGCTGAGTTCGTGAGTTCCAGATGGACCGAACCCACAGCCGGGTCATCGCCCCCGGCTACAGCAAGACAACCGCCTCCGGACTTCGGCCTTCAGCGTTCCGCCTTCATCCTTTCGTTTTCGCCTCAGGCGAAAACGAGGTGACTCTTGCCGAACCAGGGCTGCAGGCACTCGGGGATGCGCACGCGGCCGTCGGCCTCGAGGTTGTTCTCGAGGAGCGCGGCGAGCACGCGCGGCACGGCGAGACCGGAGCCGTTGATCGTGTGCACCAGCTCGGGCTTGCCCGTCTCCTTGTTGCGGAAACGGATCTGTGCGCGGCGCGCCTGGAACGACTCGAAGTTGGAGCAGCTCGAAACCTCCAGCCAACGCTTCTGGCCGGCAGCCCAGACCTCGAGATCGTACTTCTTCGCCTGCGAGAAACCGAGGTCGCCGGTGCACATGAGCAGGCGGCGGTACGGCAGGCCGAGCTTCACGAGGATGCGCTCGGCGTCGTCGCGGAGCTTGTCGAGCTCGATGTAGCTCTGCGTCGGATGCACCCACTTGAGCAGCTCGACCTTGTCGAACTGGTGCAGGCGGTTGAGCCCGCGCACGTCCTTGCCGTAGCTGCCAGCCTCGCGGCGGAAGCACGGGGTGTAGGCGCAGCGGTAGATCGGCAGCGCGTCCTCGTCGACGATCTCGTCGCGGAAGAAATTGGTCAGCGGCGTCTCCGCGGTCGGCACGGCGTAGAAGTCGTCGTCGACGGTCTTGTACATCATGCCTTCCTTGTCGGGCAGCTGGCCGACGGCGGTGGCGCTGGCGGTGTTGACGAAGATCGGCGGGGCGACCTCGGTGTAGCCGTTGGCGGCGCCTTCGTTGAGGAAGAACTGGAGCAGCGCGCGCACGAGGCGGGCCCCGTCGCCGACGTAGAACGGGAAGCCCGCGCCGGTGACCTTCGAGCCGCGGCCGAAGTCGATGATCTTGTCGAAGCCGGGAATCTCCCAGTGCGGTTTGGCTACGGGCGAGACGGCGTTCACGTCGCCGTTGGTGGCGTCGACGACGTTCTCCTCGGGCGTGCGGCCGACGGGCACGGAGCTGTGCGGGATGTTCGGCACAGTGAGCATCGCCTTGGCCCAGCGCTCCTCGAGTTCCTTCACCTTCACGTCCTGCTCCTTCACCTGCGCGGAGACGGCCTTCATCTCGGCGACCTTGGCGATGAACTCCGGCGAGCCCTTCGGGAGCTTGGCCATGTCGTTGTTGGCCGCCTTCTGCGCGGCGCGGAGCTTCTCGACCTGGGTCAGCGCGGCACGCCACTCGGTGTCGAGTGCGAGCACGGCGTCGATGTCGCAGTCGTTGCCTTTCTTGCGAATGGCATCGCGGACGGTTTCGGGGGACTCGCGGAGGATCTTCGGGTCGAGCATGGCGGAAAAGTTGAAGGCGCAGTATCGCGACGCCGCGACTCGCGCGACAAGGGCATTCTTGGCGCGGCCCGGCGGGCGGGACGCCGCAGCGGCCGATCGGTTTGCCCGTTGAAACGGCGCGGGGCGCCCGCTTTGCTCGGACCATGCCGAAAAAGGAATTTGTCCCGCCCGCCTTCCTCACCGAGCTGCTCGCCGCGCATTCGCCCTCCGGCTACGAGGCCGAGGCCCAGGCCGTCTTCGACCGCCATGTGCAGCCCGCCGCCGACACCTACGCCAAGGACCGCGTGGGCAACCGCATCGCGACCCTCAACCCCGCCGGCTCGCCCGTGCTCATGCTCGCCGGTCACATCGACGAGCTCGGCCTGCTCGTCACCTACATCAACAAGGACGGCTTCATCTACTTCGACACCATCGGCGGCCACGACCGCACCGTCATCTCCGGCCGCCGTGTGATCATCCACACCGCCGACGGCCCCGTGAAGGGCGTGACCGGCAAGCGCGCGATCCATCTCATGACGGAGGAGGACCGCAAGAAGGTCCCCGAGCGGCACGAGATCTGGATCGACATCGGCGCCCGCTCGAAGGAGGAGGCGCTCGCCCGGGTCGCCATCGGCGACCCCGCCACCTACGACCACGAGTTCGAGCTGCTCCACGGCACCGTGGGCACGGCCCGCGCGTTCGACGACAAGGTCGGCGCGTACATCATCGGCGAGACGCTGCGCCGCCTCGCCCCGCAGAAGAAGAAGCTCGCCGCCCGCGTCGTCGCCGTCGCCACCGCCCAGGAGGAGATCGGCACGCGTGGCGCCACCGTGGCCGCCTACTCCGTCGATCCGCAGCTCGCCGTGGCCGTCGACGTCGGCCACGCCACCGACCACCCCGACTGCGACAACCGCAAGTTCGGCGAGACCAAGCTCGGCGGCGGCCCGATCCTGTGCCGCGGTGCGAACATCAATCCGCTCGTCTACAAGAAGCTGCTCGCCGCCGCCAAGGCCGCGAAGATCCCGCACCAGTTCGAGGCCGACCCGCGGCCGACCGGCACCGACGCCCGCGCCATCCAGATGGGCCGCGGCGGCGTGGCCACCGGGCTCGTCTCGATCCCGCTGCGCTACATGCACACGCCCAGCGAGGTCGTCGACCTCGAGGACGTGGAGAACTGCGTGAAGCTGCTCGTCGCATTCGCCCTCTCGCTGGAGAAGGGCGACACCGGCGAGTGGTGACAGCGCGCGGCGGTGCGCCCGCCGCCCGTCCGCCTCGTAGGTCCACGTCTCCGACTGGACCCAACGGGCTCGCGCCGGCAGGCCAGCTCACGGCTTCTGTGGCCGGTCGCAGACCGGCCCTACTCGCCGGCGAACCGCCCCGTAGGTCCATGTCTCCGACTGGACCCGGCGGACACCCGCAGGCATCCCGGCTCACGGCTTCCGGGGCCGGTCGGAGACCGGCCCTACTTGCCGCCGAGGCAACTACCGGGTCGCCAGCAGGTCCGCGCGACCTTCGGTGGCTTCGGCACAATCCTGCGCGGTGCGTTGCCGCCGCCGGAGCCGCAGCGTCGTCTCCAGCAACCGGCGATACCACGGCCAGCGCAGATAGAGCGCCACGGCCAGCGCGGCGCCGGTGGTGTCGGCGATCCAGTCGGCGAACTCCACCGAGCGGCCGGGAGTGAAGCTCTGGTGCCACTCGTCGGTGAGGCCGAAGAGCGAGACTGCTCCGATCGCGATCACGGCGCGCCACCCGGGGCACCGCCACACGCCATGGGTGCGCAGCACCAGCGTCGCCAACAAGCCGAACACGCCGAGATGCGCGACCTTGTCGAAGCCGATGAAGGTCGGCACCGGCGCCTGCGGGTTGTTGCCCGAGGCGAAGACGATCGTCGCCGCCAGGGCGGAAGCCCAGAGCCAGCGGAGACGGTTCGACGATTGTGGCGACGGTGCGGTCACACCGCGAACAGGGGCGAAGGCGCCGCGCGCGGCAATCGGATTCCGGCGCGCAGGGATGGCGCGAGCGGTCGCCGCCCGCCACAGCCGGAAGGCGTTCGCCGCTGCCCGAGGCAGCGCAGGGGGCGAACACAAAAAGACGCAAAACCCTGTCGCGGTCGGACAGGATTCTGCGTCCTCGGGAGGACAGGCCCAACGATCGAACATGCCGCGGGGCTTCGTGCTGGGGCGCGGGGAACGGCCGAGGAGCCGAGGGCGTGCAGGCAGAGACGCTTGCGCAACAGACCGGAGCGCAGCACGCCGACTGCAACCGCAGCGGACTCCCCGCAAGTCTACTTCGCCAAGCGCCAGTCCAGCAGCTCGAGCTGAAGGAGCTTGCGGCCGTTGAAATGGTTCCACGCCGCCTCGAAGACGAGGTCGACCGGTTTGCCGGCCGGCGGGAGGCGGTCGGCCATCTTCCAGGCCACGCCGAAGAGCCGGCGGCCGTTGGCGTCGTCGAGCTGGAAGCGGAAATGCTGGTCCTTGAAGACCTCGGGGCGCTTGGCGAACACCGCGCCGGCGACCGCGAACACCGGCTTCGCGTTGCCCTGGCCGAACGGATGCAGCAGCGCCAGCTCGCCCATCAGGTGCTCGTCGACCGTCTCCAAATCGACCCAGGCCGAGATGTCGACGGTGCGGTCGAGTTCGCAGCCGGCGAGCCGCTGCGCGACCGCGGCGTTGAAACGTCCTCGAAATTCGGCGACGTTGGCGCGATCGAGCGCGATGCCGACGGCCATCGGGTGGCCGCCCCAGTTGCTGAGCAGCCCGTTGCTGTCGCCGAGGGCCTCGACGAGGTTAACGCCAAAGACGCTGCGGCCGGAGCCCTTCGCCAGCTCGCCTTCGCGGCCGAGCACGATGCAGGGGCGGTTGAACTTCCGCGACACGCGGCTGGCGACGATGCCGACCACGCCGGGGTGCCAGTTGTCGTCGTAGAGCACGATGCCGTGGTCGGCCGCGTAGAGCTCCTCGACCTGGCGCTCGGCGTCCTCGGTGATGCGGCGCTCGATGTCCTGGCGCTCGCGGTTGAAGCCGTCGAGCTGGCGGGCGGCGTCCTGGCAGAAGGCGCGGTCCTGGCTGAGGATGAGCTCGACGGAGAGCGCAGCGTCGGCGAGGCGGCCGCTGGCGTTGATGCGCGGGCCGAGGCGGAAGGAGATGTCGACCGGCTGGAGTCCGTTGGTGCGGTCGATGCCGCTGACATCCATGAGCGCGAGCAGGCCCGGGCGGGTGGTCTGCTCGAGGATGGAGAGTCCGTGCTTGGCCAGGATGCGGTTCTCGCCGAGCAGCGGGACGAGGTCGGCGACGGTGCCCATCGCGACGAGGTCGAGGTAGTCGCGCAGCCGGATCGCATGCGCCTCGGGGTGGTTCGCCTCGCGCATCGCCTTGAGCAGCGCGTGCACGAGTTTGAAGACGAGGCCGACGGTGCAGAGGTTCTGCCAGGCCGGCGAGGCCGACTCGGCGTGGACGTGCGGGTTGACGAGGATCGCCTCCTCCGGTACGGCCTCCTTCGAGCGGTGGTGGTCGACGATGACGACGTCGACGCCCCGGGAACGCAGATACGCGACCTCGGCGCAGGAGTTGGTGCCGCAATCCAGCGCGAGGAAGAGCTGCGGCACGCCGGCGTCGAGCGCGCGGTCGATGGCGTTGCGGCTCAGGCCGTAGCCCTCCTCCAGCCGGAGCGGGACGATGAAGCGCGGCGCGAGGCCGAAGCGCCGCAGGATGCTCACCAGGAAGGCGGTGCTGCTCACGCCATCGACATCGTAGTCGCCGAGGATCACGAGCGACTCGCGGCCGGCGATCGCTTTCTGGAGACGCGCGACGGCGCGGTCGATCCCGGCGATCTTGAACGGATCGTCGAGCTCGGCCAGACGCGGCGAGAGGAAGCGGCGGGCCTCGTCGGGGTCGGCCCAGCCGGCGCGCACGAGCAGCTCCGCCAGCACGGGGCTGGTCTGGAGCGCGGTGACGAGCCGCGTGACCGCTTCCGCGTCCACGGGCTGATAGTTCCAACGGTGTTTCACCGTGGCAGGCATGGCAGGCGACGGCGCGCGCCGGCCCCGGAGGGCAAGCGCGCGCAGCAGCTCACTCGGAGGCCTTGCTCGCGCCTTCCCACTCGTACTTCGGCGCGATGTCGCGGTGCGCCTCGACATGCCGGCGATCGCCCTTGTGCCACCAGTAGAAGACCGGGCAGGCGATGAACAGCGAGGAGAAGGTACCGGTGAGCACACCGATGAGGAGGGTGAAGGCGATGTCGTTGACGTCACCGGTGGTGACGACGATGAGCGTGATGGCCGTGAGCAGCGTGGTGCCGCCGGTGATGATCGTGCGCGAGAGCGTGAGGTTGAGCGCGCGGTTGAGCATCTCGCGCAGCGTGCCCTCGGGGTTGCCCGCCAGTTCCTCGCGGATACGGTCGAACACGACGATGGTGTCGTTGATCGAGTAGCCGATGATGAGCAGGATCGCCGCGACCATGGAGGCGTTGAACTGCCGGTCGAAGAGCACGAACAGGCCGATGGTCATGAGCAGGTCGTGCATGGTGGAGACCACCGCGCCCATGCCGTAGCCGAACTCGAAGCGGAAGGCGACGTAGAGCAGGATGCCGACGAGCGCGAGGCCCACGGAGATGACGGCGCTGCGGAGAATCTCGGAGCCGACGGAGGGGCCGATGCTGCTCACGCCGGCATCGACGAACTGCGCCTCGGGGAACGCGGTCTGGAGGGCGGCGAGGACCGCGGGAGCCTTGCCGAACTCGGTGGTGCATTTCAGCACCTTGGTGGCGGAGCCGCCGAGCTGGGTCTGGTAGGCGAAGGTGGCCTCGCGCACGCCGGAGCCCGTCAGGGCGGCCTCGCGCAACGCGCCGACATCCTTTTCCTGTGCGTAGGTGATCGTCATCTGGTCGCCACCGACGAAGTCGACGCCGAAGATGGCCTTGCCCTTGAAGGCTACCACCGCGACGCCGAGGGCGACGATCAACCACGAGCCGATGAAGGCCGCGCGACCGTACTTGAGGAAGTCGAACTTGGTGTTCTGCAACACCGAGAACATGGGCAGGCGCTTCATGTAGCCGGGGAGGATGAGCACCTGGAGCAGCAGTTTGCTCACGATCATCGCGGCGAACATCGTGGTGAAGATACCGATGGTGAGGGTGACGCCGAAGCCCTTCACCGGGCCCGAACCCATCGACCACATGATGACGCCGACCAGCAAGGTGGTGACGTTGGAGTCGAGAATCGCGGACCACGCCTTCTCGAAGCCGGCCTCGAGGGCGGCCGGGAGCGCCTTGCCCGCGGCGAGCTCCTCGCGCATGCGCTCGAAGATGAGGATGTTGGCGTCGACCGACATGGCCAACGTCAGCACGATACCGGCGATGCCGGGCATGGTCAGCGTGGCCTCGAGTCCGGGCATCGCCATGACACCGAGGATGACGAAGACGTTGCAGCCCATGCCGACGGCGGCGATGAGGCCGCCGAAGGTGTAGAAGAAGAGGATGAAGCCGATCGTGAGCGCGGTGCTGATGATGAACGCGGTCTTGGCGCTCATGATCGCATCGTTGCCGAGGGACTGGCCGACCTCGTACTGCTCGACGATCTGCAGGTCCACATCGAGCGGGTTGTTGAGGACGTTGGAGAGCTCGATGGCCTCGCGCTGGGTGAACTTGCCGGTGATCTGGGCGTTGCCGCCGCCGATACGGTCGTTGATGCGCGGAGCAGAGTAGAGCTTGCCGTCGAGCACGATGCCGAGCTGGCGGCCGACGTTGGCGCCGGTGACCTCGGCGAACTTCTTCGCGCCGGCGTCGTTGAAGCGCAGGAGGATCTCGTAGCCGCCGTACATGTCCATCGTGGGACGGGAGTCGGTCACGGTCTCGCCGGTCATCTCGGGGATGCGCTTGACGGCGCAATAGACGGTGACGGGGCGGCCGCTGGCGTCGTCCGAGTCCATGCTCATGTTGACGTAGCCGGGCGGGAGGGCCGAGGGCGGGAGCGGCTCGGGCATGTGCGCGAACTGCGGATGCACGAGGCGGAAATCGAGGCGGGCCGGCTTCTTGAGGACATTGACGACCTCGGGGTTGTCCTTGGTGGAGACGCCGGGGAGCTGGACCTCGATGCGGTTGGCCCCGACCGGGCGGATGATCGGCTCGGCGACGCCGAGGCCGTTAACGCGGGTGCCGATGATCTCGACGGCCTTGTCGAGCTGGAGCTGGCGCATCTCCTGGTGCTGGTCGGGCGCGGCGAGCGAGGAGGCCTCGAGGGTGAAGGCGACGCCGCCCTTGAGGTCGAGACCGAGCTGGAGGCGGGGCTTGGACTGCTTGAGCAGGTAGTCGAAGAGGATGTCGTTGCGCTTCTCGATGTTCTTGAGCGAGGACTCGAGCCGGACCTCGGGGAAGAACTTCGCCATGTCGATACGCTCCTCGCGGCCGAGCTGCTTGAGGGCGACGAAGACGCTGGGGGCCTGCTTGGTCGCGACGCGCTCGCCGGCGCGGTCGAGCAGCTTGAGCAGCTCGGCGCGCTGGGCGGTGGACTCCTGTTTGAGGTAATCCTTGAACTCGGTCTCGGTGAAGGGGACCAGATTGAAGGTCGCCCAGAGCAGGATCAACGCCGTGACGGCGAATTTCCAGAGGATGCGTTGGTACATGGTCGGTCTGTGTTAAAAGGGGTGCGACACGCCGAGGGTGGCGGCGCGGCGAGGGGTTTGCCGGAAAGGACGCGGGGCCAGCTCAGTCCGACTTCTTGTCGGTGTCGCTCTTCTTCTCGACGCCCTGCACGAAGCCCTTGGCGAGCTCGACCTTCGTGCTGTCGCCGATGCGGACCACAAGGCGATCCTCGCGCACGGTCACGACCGTGCCGTAGATGCCGCCGGAGGTGAGGACCTCGTCGCCGCTCTTCAACGCCGCGAGCATCTTCGCGTGCTCCTTTTGCTTCTTGCGCTGCGGGGCGATCATGAGGAACCACATCGCGGCCATGAGCAGCAGGAAGGGCCACATTCCCTTCAGCATGTCGCCAAGTCCCGGGGCCCCAGCGGGTGCGCTGGCTTGGGCGAGGAAGGTGGGCAGATCGAGGGAAAGGAGCATTTTGTGCATTGCGAAGGTGTGGAGTTCTGGGAAATGAAGGGCGCGATTCATCCCGGCCCCCTCTGCAAACGCAAGCCCAGAGCTTGCCGCCTCCGCCGCCGGGCGCACCTCCCGCCGCCACCCGCTTCCGCCCTTCCCGCCCTTTCCGCTCCACCCTTTGAAAACCAAGCCCTCTTCCGCCTGGTCCGTCGAAAAATCCGAGGACCTCTACGGCTTCAAACGCTGGGGCGCCGGCCATTACCAGGTCGATGGCGACGGCCAGGTCTCCGTCCAGCCGCTCAAGGACGGCCGGGCCGTGCGCGTGATGGACGTCGTCAAGGAGGCCCTCGACATGGGCCTGAAGGCCCCGATGGTCATCCGCTTCCAGGACCTGCTGCGCCACCGGGTCGTCGCCCTCAACGAGGCCTTTCGCCGCG
Organism: Verrucomicrobiota bacterium; assembly: GCA_023457035.1. GTDB lineage: Bacteria > Verrucomicrobiota > Verrucomicrobiia > Opitutales > Opitutaceae > CAJCBL01. The sequence continues at coordinate 54,308 of JAEWNN010000066.1, read as the reverse complement.
CCATCGCCGAGGAGGGCTACAAGGGCGAATACCGCGGCGTCTTCCCCATCAAGGTCAATCAGCTGCGCGAAGTCGTCGAAGAGATCCTCGACGCCGGCAAGGAGTACAGCTTCGGCCTCGAGGCCGGCTCCAAGCCCGAGCTGATGATCGCCCTGGCGATGCACGAGAACCCCAAGTCGCTCATCGTCTGCAACGGCTACAAGGACCACGACTACATCCGCCTCGCCCTGCTCGGCCGCAAACTCGGCAAGAAGGTCATCCTCGTCGTCGAACAGGTCTCCGAGATCGACGACATCATCGCGCTCGCCCAGGAGATGGGCGTGAAGCCCATGATCGGCTTCCGCCTCAAGCTCGTGACCCGCGGCGAAGGCAAATGGGCCACCTCCACCGGCGACAACGCCAAGTTCGGCCTCACCACCGCCGAGCTGCTCGTCGGCGCCGCCAAGCTGCGCGCCGCCAAGCTCGGCCAGTGCCTGCGCCTGATCCATTTCCACATCGGCTCGCAGGTCCCCAACATCATCACGATCAAGAACGCCGTCATCGAGGCCGCCCGCTTCTACTGCCAGCTGGCCAAGATGGGCTTCCCCATGGGCTACCTCGATGTCGGCGGCGGCCTCGGCATCGACTACGACGGCTCCCGCACCAACTTCGACTCGTCGATGAACTACTCGATGGGCGAATACGCCCGCGACGTCGTCTTCAACATCCGCGAGATCTGCACCTCCGCCGGCGTCGCCCTGCCCGACATCGTCTCCGAGAGCGGCCGCGCCCTCACCGCCCCGCACTCGATGCTCGTCATCGAGGTCTTCGACGCCATTTCCAAGCGCGAGTCCATCGAGGCCACCAAGACGCCCGCGCAGAAGCACAAGATCGTCGCCGACCTCGAGTTCCTCCTGAAGAACAAGGCCCGGCTCGGCCGCCTCGAGCGGTTCCACGACGCCGTGCAGAAGAAGGAAGAGGCGTACTCGCTCTTCAAGCTCGGCTACCTCGACCTCGAGAACCGCGCCGCCGCCGAGTCGCTCTTCTGGCAGGTCTGCGAGAACATCGACCAGGAGGGCCCCGACACCGGCTACCAGCCCGAGGAGCTGCGCGAGCTCAAGAAGCTCCTGGCCGACCAATACGTCTGCAACTTCTCCGTCTTCCAGTCGCTGCTCGACCACTGGGCGCTCAAGCAGCTCTTCCCCATCGCCCCGCTCCACCGCCTCAAGGAGCGCCCCACCGTCAACGCCATCCTCGTCGACATCACCTGCGACTCCGACGGCAAGATCTCTAGCTTCATCGACCTGCAGGACGTGAAGGACTACGTGACGCTCCACCCGCTCACCAAGCAGCCCTACTACCTCGGCGTCTTCCTCACCGGCGCGTATCAGGACATCATGGGCGACCTGCACAACCTCTTCGGCCGCGTCGACGAGGTGCACGTCTTCCTCGAGAACGACGAACCCAACGGCTTCTACATCGAGGAATCCATCAGCGGCAGCCGCATCGGCTCGGTCCTCGAGGGCGTGCAGTACGACGAGGAGCTGCTCTGCCGGCAGATGAAACGCCAGATCGACCACGCCACCAAGCGCGACCTCGTCAAGCCTCGCGAAGGCGTGCGCCTCCTGGAAAGCTTCGAGGCGCTCATGCGCAACCGCACCTACCTCGCGATCCAGCCCGCGAAACGCCGACCGGTCACAAAACCCAAACCCGCCTCCGGCCGCTGAACCGCCCGACCGCGGTCCGCGCCCCCAACCACCGGCTCGCGCGCACCCGCACCCACGCCCACCCGTCTCATGAAACTCCTCGCCGCGCTTCTGCTCGCCGCCGCCACCCTTGGCCTCGCCACCAACGCCGGCGCCGCCACGCCCCGGGAGAACTGGGAGCAGCACTGCGCCAAGTGCCACGGCGCCGACGGCGCGGGCACCACCCGGCTCGGCAGGTTGCTGAAGGTCCGCGACCTCACCAAAGCCGAGGTCCAAGCCGCGTTCACCGACGCCGCCGCCCGCACCGCGATCGAGGACGGAGTGAAGGACTCGACCGGTCGTTTCACGATGAACCCCTACGGCGGGAAGCTCGCCCCGGAAGAGAAGGCGGCGCTCGTCGCGTTTGTGCGCACGCTGAAGAAATAGCCCGGCGCATCCGCCACCGGTTGTCCCTGCGGCCCGCCCCTCCCGGCGGGCCGTTCTCGTTCGCCCAGAGCCCCCCCCGAAATCGCAGCCCCGCGGTCCAGCCGCACCCCGGCGCCTCGCCTTTTCCGGTCAAGCGCCCGGCTGGGGAGCCGATTGAAGCCTCGCACTCGGCTGGGCCGACCGCCCGCACCGCCACCCACGACCACCCCATTTTCATGCACGCCATCACCGCCTCCACCAAACAGGGCATCCTCCTCGAATCCGGCACCAACGAAGTCGAGTTCATCGAGTTCTTCCTCGCCGGGGAAAGCTACGGGGTGAACGTCTCGAAAGTGCAGCGTGTCATCGCGCTGAGCAACTGCCACATCACGCAACTCGCGCAGGCCCCGCACGGCGTCATGGGCGTCATCCACGTGCAGGACAAACCCGTCCTGCTCGTCGATCTCCACACCGCCCTCGCCATTCCCGGTGCCGCGGCCGACCGGGACCGGCAGTTGATCATGGTCACCCGGTTCAACAAACGCACCACCGCGTTCCTCATCGACGGCGTCTCCAAGATCCACCGCACCTCCTGGTCCGATTTCGAGCCCATGAGCAGCGCCCTCTCCGCCGAGGGCGCCGGCTACACCACCGGCTCCATCCGCATCGGCGAGCGCATCATCCTCGTACTCGACCTCGAGCGCCTCATGCTCGACTTCTCCCCCGACGAGGAGCGCCCCGCCCCGCCGCCACCCGCCGACGAACGCACCCGCCGCAGCCGCGAGAACGTGAAGATCGTCTATGCCGAGGACTCGAAGATGATCCGCAAGTTCACCCTCGATGTCCTGCACGGCGCCGGCTTCGCCAACATCGCCGTCTTCGAGAACGGCCTCGATGCCGACCAGCATCTCGCCGCCCTCCGCCAGCAGGCCACCGAGCAGAAACGCCAGCTCAGCGACTTCGTCGACCTCATCATCACCGACATCGAGATGCCGAAGATGGACGGGCTCACCCTCTGCAAGAACGTCAAGACCGCCGGCGGCGACCACATCCCCGCCGTCGTCGTCTACTCCTCGCTCATCAACGAAGAGATGGCGCGCAAGTGCGTCTCCGTCGGCGCCGACGCCCAGCTGAGCAAACCGCACGGCGAGGAGATCATCGCCGTCGTCGACAAGCTCTGCGGCTGCGGCACCTCCGCGTAGCCCGCCGCGGCCCTGCCCGTAGCGATGCGCGTGAGCGCAGCGACTCTGCGTCTCTCGCGGGCATCTTCGGCGTTCGCACGAACGCCGCCACCGGCGCCGGACATCGCTCGCACGCTGATCACCGCCGCCCTTTCGCAAAACCCGCTTGGCGCTTTTCGCGCGCCTGACGTAGGGTCCGCGCCGCCCGCTACCCGCGCGCCGCGCCTCACTCACTCACGCACCACCGCGATGCCCGCCCTCACCGTCAATCTCGACCTCGTCCGCAAGTACGCCAAACCCGGCCCGCGGTACACCTCCTACCCCACCGCGCCCCAGTTCACGGACCAGTTCGATCGCGAACGCCTCGCCCGCGAACTCGCCGCGCACAACGCCTCCGCCCGCCCGCTCTCGCTCTACCTCCACATCCCGTTCTGCGAGACCCTTTGCTGGTTCTGCGGCTGCACCCAGATCACCACCCACGACCACGGGAAATCCGCGCCCTACCTCGACCGCCTCATCCGCGAGATCGAGCTCGCCGCCGCCCCGCTCAACCCCGCCCGCCGCGTCATCCAGCTCCACTTCGGCGGCGGCACGCCCAACTTCCTCTCGCCCGACGAGATCCGCCGCCTCGGCGCCGTCCTGCGCTCGCGCTTCAACTTCGCCCCCGATGCCGAGATCGGCGTCGAATTCGACCCGCGCCGGCTCACCCGCGACCACGTGGCCGCCTTCCGCGAGCTCGGGGGCAACCGCGCCTCCCTCGGCATCCAGGATTTCAATCCGCAGGTCCAGGAGGCCGTGCACCGCATCCAGCCCGAGCCCGTCGTCCGCCAGGCGATCGCTTGGCTGCGCGAGACCGGCTTCGAGTCGCTCAACCTCGACCTGATCTACGGCCTCCCGTACCAGACGCCCGCGTCGTTCGCCGACACCCTCGAGCGCGCCATCGCCCTCGGTGGCGATCGGTTCGCAATCTTCAACTACGCGCACGTCCCCTGGATGCGCCCCGGCCAGAAGGTCATCCCCGAGTCCGCCCTCCCCTCGCCCGAGCAGAAGCTCCAGATCCTCAAGGCCACCGTCGAGACGCTCACCGCGCGCGACTGGGCGTACATCGGCATGGACCACTTCGCCCGCACGACCGACGAGCTCGCCGTCGCCCAGGCCGCCGGCACCCTCCAGCGCAACTTCCAGGGATACAGCACCCGCGGCGGCGCCGACATCCTCGCCTTCGGCATGTCGGCGATCTCGCAAACGGACACCCATTACCGGCAAAACCTGAAAGTGCTCCCGCACTACTACGCCGCCGTCGACCGCGGCGAGGCGCCGGTGGCGAAGGCCTTCTTCCTCAGCGACGACGACCGTATCCGCCGCGACGTCATCATGCGCCTGATGTGCGACCTGAAGCTCGACTACCCCGCGCTCTCCGCCCGCCTCGGCATCGACTTCAAGAGCTACTTCGCCGACGCCCTCGCCGCCCTCGCCGAGGCCGAAGCCGATGGTCTGATCGAGCGCCATACCGACCGCCTCCAAGTCACGGACGCCGGACGCCTCCTCATCCGCAACCTCGCGATGCCCTTCGACGCCTACCTCGCGAAGAAGCCCGCCCGCTTCTCGCAGACGGTGTGAGCGGCGCCGCGCGCCCGGACCTTGATCCGCGCCTCGCTCCCAACTCATACTGCGCGTCCCCAATGACCCAACGCCTCGCCATCGTCGGCGCCGGAATCACCGGACTCACCGCGGCCAGCGAACTCGCCGCGGCGGGGCACGACGTGACCGTGTTCGAAGCCTCCGACCGCGCCGGCGGCGCGATCCGCACCGTCCAGCGCGACGGCTGGCTCGTCGAGGCCGGCCCCAACACCGCCCTGCTGCGCGACGCCTCGCTCGATCCGCTCCTGGAGCGCGCCGGCCTCGGCCCCGTGCTCCAGCTCGCCAACCCCGCCGCCGCGAAACGTTTCATCGTGCGCTACGGTCGGCCCAACGCCCTGCCCGCGAACCTCTGGCAGGCCATCACGACTCCGGTTTTCAACTTCCGCGGCAAGCTCCGCGTGCTCGCCGAGCCGTTCATCGCGCAGAACCGCGACAACCCCGACGAGACCCTCGCCTCCTTCGCCCGCCGCCGCGTGGGCCAGGAGTTCCTCGACTACGCCGTCAACCCGTTCCTCGGCGGCGTCTACGCCTGCGCGCCCGAGGACCTCTGCACCCGCCACGCCCTGCCGCGCCTCTGGCGGCTCGAGCAGAACCACGGCTCGCTCGTCCGCGGCTCCATCGCGTTGATGCGCGCCAAACGGAAAGCCGGCGTGCGCACCAAGCCCCGCCTCGTCTCCTTCGCCGGCGGTCTCGCAACGCTCCCGCATGCCCTCGCCGCCTCCCTCGGCGGCGCCGTCCGGCTCGGCACCGAGGTCGCCGGCGTCGAACGCGTCGCCACCGGTTGGCGACTCTCCCTCCGCCCCGCCGCCACCGCCAACGCCGCCACCACCGCAGCGGCCGCCACCGCCGACTTCGACGCCGTGCTCTTCACCTGCGGCTCCGCCGCCCTCGCGCGGCTCGATGTCGCCGGTCGTCAACCCCTCGCCGCGCTCGCCACGCTGCCGTGGTCGTCCGTCACCAGCCTCGCGCTGGGCTTCCGCCGCGAGGAGGTCGCGCATCCGCTCGACGGTTTCGGCATGCTCGTGCCCGCGAAGGAGAACCGCCGCATCCTGGGCGCGCTCTTCTCGTCCACGCTCTTCCCCGGCCGCGCGCCCGCCGGCCACGTGCTGCTCACCGTCTTCGTCGGCGGCCGCCAGCCCGAGGTCGCCGCGCTGCCCGATGCGGAGCTCGACGCCCTCGTCCTCGGGGAACTGCGCGAGTTGCTCGGCGTGCGCGCCGCTCCGGTCTTCCGCCACTGCTCCCGCGTACCGCAAGCAATTCCTCGCTACACGGTCGCCTTCGGCGCGCTCGCCGCGACGATGGACGCCTTCGAGCGCGACCACCCCGGTCTGTTCATCGCCGGCAACTGTCGCACCGGCATCTCGCTCTCCGACTGCATGGCCGCCGGTCTCGCCGTCGCCCGGCGCAGCGCCGCCGCGTAACCGGAACGTGCGGCGCACGCCGCCGCACGGAACATCCTTTTCCCCGGCGCGCACGCCCCCTATTGCTCGCGACCTCCAACGTGCTGCGCCGCCTCGACCTCTTCCGTTTCTTCCTGCCCTGCTGCCTGCTCGGCCTCGTGCTGCTGGGACTGGGCGGAAAGCTCTGGTTGATCTTCAACTACGGCACGGCCGTGCCCGACGCCGCCCAGTGGCGCGCCGGCATCCCCGCGCTCGCGCCGGCCTGGGCCGAGGGCAACGTCACCCTCGGACCCACCGCCACCCCCCACGGGATGCCGCTCCTCGCCCGTGCCGTCCTCGGGGTCCTCGTCCACGCCAACCATCAGTGGGACGACCGCGTCACCACGGTCGTCAACGCCCTGCTGCTCCTCGCCACGTGCGCCCTGTTGCTCGCCGCGTGGGCGCGCCGCTTCGGCTGGACCGCGCTCTGGGCCTGCGCGCTGTGCGCCGGCATCCTCCTGGCCTTGCCGGTGGGGGGCGAGCAGTCGCTCGCGGGTTCCGCGCTGCCCGACCGTCTCGGCCTGTTCCTCGCCTTCCCCGCCATCTGGGTGTTGCTCGACCGCGACCCGGCCGCCCCGCCCTGGTGGCTTGCGGCCCTCGCGCTGCTGCTCGCCCAGGCCGCGGCCGACTGGGCCGTGGCGGCCTGTGCGGCCCTCGGGATTGTGGCCGCGGTTCGTGTGTTCACCAGCCGAACACACCGTTCGCGTGATCTGGCGGTGCTCGGCCTCGTCGTCGGCGGCGTCGTCGCCCACCGCCTGCTCAATCCCGGCGGCTGGTCCGCCCTCTCCTGGCCCTCCCTGCGCGCGGCCACCGCCGCGCTGGTCGATCCCTGGCCCGGCCTCTCGCTGGCCCTGCTCGTCCCGGTGGGCATCCGGCTGGTTGCCGGCGCCCGCGAGCGCGCCCGCAAGCATTCCCTCGCCCCCTTCGCCGCCGTCGCCCTCGCCGGTTGCGCCACCTGCGGCTGGTTGCTCGCCGAGCCGGCGCCACGCGCCTGGGGCTCGCCGGCCGCGGTCCTCGACGGCTTGTTGTTGTTGCTGCTGCTCGGGTTCGCCGCGCTCACCCAGCTCTGGCACATCCGCTGGCGGAGCCTGCCGGTCCGCCTCGCGCTCACCGGCTGCTGGAGCGCCGTGTTGGTCCTCGGACTGCACTACCGCCTCGACACCGCCCTCGGCCATGAACTCCCCGCCGCCGCCGTGCGCCGCGACCGCGAGCTCACCGCCCTCGCGCAACACCTCGGCCTCGCGCCCGTGGAGCCGGCCGCGGCCGACGCCGCCGACTTGCCACCGGATATCGGCTACGCCCTGCCGCACCTCGGCTCGCCGGCCCTGCGCGCGGTGCTGCCCTTCGTGCTGCAGGCGCCGATCGTCCTCGAGCGCGGACCCGCCACCACCGCGGACTTCGGCCCGTTGCAACGGGACCGGTTCGACCTGCCCACACCGGAGGAATCGGCCTGGGCCGGCGGACCCGCCGCGCAGGCGGAGGGCGGCACCGTCTTCATCAGCCTGCCGTTGCCGGCCGCCCAGACCCGGGTGCTGCGCTTCCGCACCGCGGGCGATCTCGGGACCGCGCGTTTCCCGTTCGCCCTGCGCTCCACCCGCACCGGCGAACTCGTGGCACTCGAACTCGACACCACCACGGGCGAACGCTGGCGCACCGCCAATCTGCTGCGGCCCGACGACCCCGTCGTGATCGTCGCCGGCCCGGCCGCACTCGGAGCCTGGGGCGCCTTCACCTGCCCGGTCGAGATGGGGCTCTGGTCCTGGGCCAGTGGCAAGCTCGCCAAGAACTGGGCGTTGTTCCTCGCCGTCGGTGGCCTGGTCTTCGCCGCGGCGCTCCTGCTGGCTCTCGCCCCGCGCCTGCCGCGCCGCGACACGGTCGCGATCGATGAGTTCGGCCGTCTCCACGTCTCCCGCGGCCCCCCGGCGCCATGATCCGGCGCCGGCCCCGTCGGTCGCCGGCCAACAATACCCGATCGGCAACGACGGGCCACACGGCTCCGCCGGCCCCACCGCCCGGGCCTCAACGCCGCGCGCGGATCGCGATGAACAGCACCTGCAACGGTTTCTTCGTGGTCCAGTCGCCCTGCAGGTGCCACTGGACCACGTTCGTCCAATCCATCCCTCCCACCTTGCCGGCATACTTGCCGCTGCCGAGATGGAAGGCGCCGAGCGGCACACGGAACCAGACCGCCTGCCCCGGCACAATCTGGTCGATACGGATACGCGCGGAGGCCTGCGTCTCGTCGGCGTCCGCCGCGGCGAGCGTCACCTCGGGCACCTCGTTGGTCAGGCCCACGGCCAGCGCCACCTCGACATAGGCCACGCCGCTCAGGTCCGCGGCGGGGCTGAGGTTGCCGCAGAAGCCGCCGTCGCCCTGCGCCCCCTTGCCGGCGAGGACCAAAGCCCCGTCCGGGGTGCGCCGCAGCGCCTCCGCCCACGACTCGTACGGATAGGCGGCCGTGGCTTCGCCGCGCAGATCCACGAACAGCGCCGCGCCGGGCGCCGCGGGCGAAGGCGCGGCCGGTGTAACCGATTCTTGGGCGCGACCGACAAACGGCGCGGCCAGCAGGGTGGCGAGCAACAAACACAGCGGGTGGCGTTTCATGACGGGGGATGGCTGCGGGTTTCGGCTCCATCGCCGCAGGGGCACGACGGCGGACAGGCCAATGCATGCCATTCTCCGCCCCTCGGGACAAGTTCCGTCCCACGGCCACCGTTTCCGGCATTTCCAAAACCGCCCCGACCTGAAACATGAACCCTCGACCCATGCCGGACTCCCTCCAGATCGCCATCGTCGGCGGCGGCGCCGCCGGCGTCTTCGCCGCCATCACCTGCGCCGAAGCCCTCGGCCCGCGCGGCCGGGTGACGATCTTCGAAGCCGCCCCCCGGCCGCTCGCCAAGGTGCGCATCTCCGGCGGCGGCCGCTGCAACGTCACCAACGCCCGCACCGACCCGCGCGAACTCGTCGCCCACTATCCGCGGGGCGGTCGCGAGTTGCTCGGGCCCTTCCACCGCTTCGGCCCGCGCGAGACCATCGCGTGGTTCGAGGCGCGCGGCGTGCCGCTCGTCACCCAGCCCGACCTCTGCCTCTTTCCCGCCAGCGACGACTCGGCCACCATCATCGACTGCCTGCTCGGCGCCGCGCGCGCGGCCGGCGTCGCCCTGCGCACCGGCTGCGCCGTGAAACGGCTCGGGCACGACGGCGCCCGTTTCTCGCTCACGCTTGCCTCCGGCGAAGTCGCCGCCGCCGACCGCGTGCTGCTCGCCACCGGCGGCGCCAAGGGCCTTGAGCTCGCCGCCGCGCTCGGCCACCGCATCGAGCCGCCGGTGCCGTCGCTGTTCACCTTCCGCGTCGCCGACCCGCGCTGCACCGCCCTGGCCGGCATCGTCATCCCCGAGGCCGTCGCCAGCGTGCCCGGCACCCGGTTACAGGGCGCCGGCCCCTTGCTCTTCACCCACGAGGGCCTGAGCGGCCCGGCGATCCTGCGCCTCTCCGCCTGGGGCGCGCGCGAGCTGGCGGCGCGCGACTACCGGTTCACCGTCGCGCTCAACTTCGTCCCCCCGCTGACCACCGCCGCGGCCGCCGGGAAGCTCAACGCCCTGCGCACGACCCACGGCCGCAAGCAGCTCCACACCTGGAGCCCGCTGGAGCTGCCCCAGCGACTCTGGGAGCAGCTCGTCGCCGCTTCCGGAGCACGCGCGGGCCTCACCTGGGCGGAGACGCCGGCCCCCGTCGTGCAGGCGCTCGCCCGCCTGGCCACCGCCAGCGAGTTCCCCGTCTCGGGCAAGGCCGTGAACCGCGACGAGTTCGTCACCTGCGGCGGCGTGAGCCTGTGCGCGGTCGACTGCCGGACGATGGAGAGCCGCGTGCGCCCCGGGTTGTTCTTCGCCGGCGAGGTGCTCGACATCGACGGACTCACCGGCGGCTTCAATTTCCAGGCCGCCTGGACGACCGGGTGGCACGCCGGCACCGCGCTGGCCCGGTAGGCCCGGCCCCGGCCCGCGACGACTACTGGCCGCGGCGCACCTTGTCCTTCTCGGCCTCGCGTTCGTCCTCGAGCCGGGCGCGCTCGTTGGCCATCTGCCGGCCGATCTGCTCGACCTCCTCGGCCTCGCCACGCTCGGCGGCTTCGTCGAGCGCCTTGCGCAGGAACACCTCGCGCTCGGCGATCTTCGCCTTGTAGCGCACCTCGATGTCGGCCAACCGCTCCTTCTGTTCGATCGTCAGCGGGGCGGCATCCGGTTCGGCGGCCTTCAGCCGCTCCATCGCGAGTTCGTAGGCGCTTTTCATGGTGGTGCGGCGATAGCCGTGGGCTCCGCGGCTGGCAAGAGTCCCGATGCGGCCGTCGCCGGCGGCGGCGGGCCGTGCCGGACCAGCACCCCGAGCGCAACGACCACGAGCGCCACCGGGCCCCACAATCCGCCCAGCCGCTTCCGCCACCGCAGGGCATACCCCGCCAACAACCCCGCCAGGAGCCCCGCCAGCACGAGCGCCCCCAGCGCCTCCGCCCGGAACTGCGCCGGCCAATACATCCCCGGCACCCGCGTCGCCCACGCGAGCCCGCCCTCCATCGCGGCGATCGTGAGCGCCGCGGCGTGATTGAGAAAAACACACACCGCCCCCGGGCCCGCCAGCCCCGCCAGGATCGAGCCGATGCCCGCGATGATCGCCAGGCTCGCGGCCGGGATGCACACCAGGTTGACCAGGAGCGAACCGGGCGTCAGCAGCCCGAAGGTCGCCACCGTCATCGGCAGGCTCACCAGGGTCGCGGCCACCGCCAACGCCGCCCCCGAGATCGCCTGTGCCCCGAACCAGTGCAGCGCCCGCCGCCACCACCCCCACTCCGCCGCCGGCAGGTCCGGCCACGGCCGCCACCGCCGTTGCCACCGCTCCTCCAGCGGCAAGCCGTAGAGCAGCAGCGACGCCACCACCGCATACGACATCTGGAAACCGACCTGGAAAAGCTGCCACGGCTGCCACCACAACATCGCCAGCGCCGAACCGGCGATGCCCGCGAGCGGGTTGCGCGACCAGCGCAGGGTCTGTCCGGCCAGGACGAACGCGATCATGAGCCAGGCCCGCTCGGCCGACGGCGCCCCGCCGGTGATCTCGACATACAACAGCAGCGCCGGCAGCCCCACCGCGACCGTCGCCGCCCGCGGCACCCGCAGCACGAGCAACAGCTGCGAGAGCGTCACCCAGATCACCGCGATGTGGAGACCGGAGATCGCGAACAGGTGCATCGTGCCCGAGTGCATGAAGAGTTCGCGCTGCCCCTCGCTCAACTCCGCCCGGCTCCCGAGCAGCATCGCCACGAGGATCGAACGCAGCGCGGGCCGATCCTCCAGTCCGGCGCCGAGCGCGCGCTCGAAACGCCGGGCCGCCGCCGCAAAGAACCGCCGCGGGGCGTGCGCCTCCCGCTCCAGCGCCAGCCAACGGGCGCGGTTGAACTTGAAGGCGACCCCGGCGTCCGCGAGGTAGCCGTCGAACCCCGCGGCGGCGCTCCGTGGCAGCGGCGTGAGCACCCCGTTCGCGCGGATCCGCGCGGAGGCCAGCAGTTCGACCTCCCCCGGCACCCGCACCGAAAAATACACCCGCTGCCCGACCGTCTCCGCGAGCACCGCCGGGGCCGCCGCGATCCGCGCCAGCCCCGTCGTGGTCACCCGCCCCGGCACCCGCGGGAACACCCGCTCGAGCTCGAGCACCAGCTCCGCCTCCCGTGCCGGCAATCGCTCCCACGCCCGCAGGCGGTTCTCGCGTAGTTGGAAATATCCGCACGCGGTCGCGGCCACCGCCAGCACCACGCCCGCGCCCCAGCTTAGCTCCGGCATCCAGATCCCGGGCTCTCTCACCCCACGCTTGCGGGGAGGACCGGGCTCCGACCGGTCTTCCGATCCTGCCCCGCCCGCAGCGTCCTTCCGCGGCCGGTCGGAGACCGGCCCTACAGCGCCACGGTCCCCGGAGAAGGTGCCCGCCACCGCCACCCCCAGGCCCGCCGCCGCCACCACGAGCCACCACGCCCCGCCCCAGCCCGCCGGCAACGCCCGCGCCGCCGCGAAGCCGACCATCGTCGGCCCCAGCAGCCACAACACCGGCGCTCGATGCCCGAGACTCCGCTCCATCAACCCTCCATTCGTCCCGCAGGGTTCTCCTCTTCTTGGTTACCTTCGTTCTCTTCTGTCGTCCGAAAGAAATCGTCCTCGCGACTCTGCGCTACACCAGATGCGCGATGAACTTCCGCCCGCCTGCCACCGCGCCGCGCTCCATGCCGCGCCGCAGGTAGTCGCGCCCGGCCGCCACCGCCTCGAGCAGCGGGCGCCCGAGCGCCAGCTGCGCCGCGATCGCCGAGCTGAGCGTGCAGCCGCTGCCGTGTGTGTCCACTCCCTCGATCCGTTCGCCGCTCCACCGCTCCGTGCCGCCGTCCGGCCGCGCGAGCACGTCGACGAGTTGCGTCCCGCCGAGGTGGCCGCCCTTGAGCAGAAACGGCACCCCGAACCGGCGCGCCAGCTCCAGCGCACCCGCCCGCATCGCCGCCTCGTCGCCCGGCCGCCGCCCCAGCAGCACCGCCGCCTCGTCGAGGTTCGGCGTCACCAGCGCGGCCAGCGGCAACAGCCGCTCGCACACCGCGGCCACGGCGTCGGGCTGCAGCAGCGTCGCGCCGCTCGTGGCGACCATCACCGGATCGACCACCACCGGCAGGCCGCGCCGTGCGCCCAACAGCGCGGCCACCGCGGCGATGATCGGCGCATTGAAGAGCATGCCCGTCTTCACCGCGCGCACGTCGAAAAACCGGAACACCTGTCGCGCCTGTTCGGCGACAAACTCCGGCTCGATCGCCGCCACGCCGCTCACCCCGTCGGGGTTCTGCGCCGTTAGGCAGGTGATCGCCGTCGCGCCGAACACGCCGTTGGCCGCGAAGGTGAGCAGGTCGGCCTGCACGCCCGCGCCGCCCCCGCTGTCGGAGCCGGCGATGGAAAGCGCCACGGGGAGATCGTTCATGCGGACCGCAGGTTGGCCGAGCGCACGTCGCGGCAAAACACTTTTCTCGCGCACCGGCACCTGGGGCGCCGCCGCGCCCTACCCCAGCTTCGCCTCGCGCTCCGTGAGCGGGCGGATGCACAACGCGCCGAGCACGCCGCAGGTGAAACCGCCGATGTGCGCCCACCACGCGACCCCGCCCAGGTGCACCGACTGGCCCAGTGTCGCCGCCGCGGCCAGCCACTGCGTGGCGATCCAGAACAACAGGTAGGCCACCGCCGGCACCTTGATCGGCAGCGGGATGATCACGATCGGCACCAGCAACGTCACCCGCGACCGCCAGCACCAGACCAGGTAGGCGCCCATCACGCCGCTGATCGCCCCGGATGCGCCGATCGCCGGCAACGGGCTCGCGCTCGCCATGAGCCCGTGCGCCACCGCCGCCGCCACCCCACACGCGAGGTAGAACCCGAGGTACAGCCGGCGGCCGAACCGGTCCTCCACGTTGTCGCCGAAGATCCACAACGCCCACAGGTTCCCGATCACGTGCAGCCAGCCGCCGTGGAGAAACTGGCTGGTGAAGAGCGTCACCACCGCGTCGCGGATCCCGAGTTTGTCGCCGTGCTGGAGCGCCGCGTGCGCCTTGGCCGGCACGAAACCCCAGCGCAGGAACGCCTGCCGCAGCCCGGCCTCGCCCAGCCGCTGTTCCCACCAGAACACCAGCCCGCAGGCGACGATGATCAGCACCGTCACCAGCGGAAAACGCCACCGCTCCTCCGAGTCCTTCAGCAGCAACATGCCCGCGACCACAGCGCCCCGCGCCGCACCTGTCGAGCGCGCGCCGCCTCCAATTGGATCCATCTTTTCCAGACGCAGCAGCACCGACCGGCCCGCCCGCATCTTCCGTGCTGCCCCCCGTCCCGGACTCCTCCGCCCTCTGCCCTCCGTCGTCCGTCCACCCGCCGGTCCCGCCCCCCACCGCCGCACCGTCACGCTTGCCACTCCGCACCGACTGCGGCCTCATGGCGGCGATGCCCGCCGAGGACCAGCCCGACCTGTTTGCCACCGACTCCGGCTCCGCCGCGCGCGGCGCCGAGTGGCCGGCCGCGCCGCGCAAACAGCCGCTGGCCGCCCGCATGCGCCCGCGCTCGCTCGCCGAGATCGCCGGGCAGCGCCATATCCTCGAGCCGGATTCCCTGCTCCCGCGGCTGGTGAAGAGCAACCAGTTCGGCTCGCTCATCTTCTACGGCCCGCCCGGCTGCGGCAAAACCAGCCTTGCCGAAGCCATCGCCCGCGAGACCGGCAGCCGCTTCGTGCGGCTCAACGCCGTCATGTCCAACGTGGCCGAGCTGCGCGAGGTCCTCGCCATCGCCCGCCACCGCCAGGAGACGACGATCCTCTTCATCGACGAGCTCCACCGTTTCAACAAGTCGCAGCAGGACCTGCTCCTGCCCGACGTCGAGCAGGGCAACATCCGTCTCATCGGCGCCACCACCCACAACCCGGGCTTCTACGTCAACCCGCCGCTGCTCTCCCGCAGCCACCTCTTCCGCCTCGACCCCGTCTCCATCGACGACACCACGGCCGTCCTGCGCCGCGCCCTCGACGACCCCGAACGCGGCCTCGGCCAGACCGGCTGCACCACCGCCGACACCGTCCTGCGCGACCTCGCCGCGCTGTGCGATGGCGACCTACGCCGCGCCCTCAACGCCCTTGAGACCCTCATCCTCGGCCTGCCGCTCAAGGGCGAACTCACCTCCGCCCAGCTCGAGGTCTTCGCCAAGGAACGCCGCATCCGCTACGACGCCGACGAGGACGAGCACTACGACACCGTCTCCGCCTTCATCAAGAGTATCCGCGGCTCCGATCCCGACGCCGCGCTCTACTGGCTGGCGAAGATGCTCGCCGGCGGCGAGGACCCGCGCTTCATCGCCCGCCGCCTCGTGATCTCCGCCTCCGAGGACATCGGCCTCGCCGATCCGCTCGGCCTGCCGCTGGCCGTCGCCGCGCACCAGGCCTGCGAGTTCGTCGGGTTGCCGGAGGCCGAATACGCGCTCGCCCACGCCACCGTCCACCTCGCCAGCGCGCCGAAGAGCAACTCCGTCACCCTCGCCCTCCACGCCGCGAAGGCCGCCGTCGCCCAGGCGCCCGTGCAGCAGGTGCCCACTGCGCTGCGCGACAAGGGCGGCCAGGCTTCCAAACGTTTGGGCCACGGCGAAGGTTACCTCTACAGTCACGACTTTCCCGAGAACATCAGCGGCCAAGACTACCTCGAGAGGCCGCAGCGTTTCTACGAGCCGAAGCCCGTCGGCTTCGAGGCCAAGACCGCCGAGCGCATCGCCCATTGGCGCGAGCTCAAGCGCCGGCTCCAGGCCAAGGCCGCCAAACGGCCGCCCGCGCCGTAGCGCCCCGCCACCGTGGTTTCCCGCCGTAGCGAAGCTCGTGAGAGCTCCGATCCGTGCCGTCCGCGGCCCGATGGCGGGTCGGGCTTCACGCCCGACATTCCCGTCCACTGCGCACCGGCAACCGCCCACCGGTCAAACCCGCGTAAACGCCGCCGCTCGCCCGCACCGGACTTGCCACGACGGCACCCTGCCGGCAGTCTTCCGCCCCGATGAAGAAGCTTTCCGCCCTGTTGTCCCTCGCACTCGGTCTCAGCCTCATCCCGGCGATCTACGCCGCCGACACGAAACCCGCGCCGGGCGCCAAGCCCGCCCCGGCGGCCGCCGCGACACCCGCCACCGAGCCGAAGAAAGACGAGCCCGTCGTCGGCATCCTCGTCGAGCGCGCCACCGGCGGCTTCTTCAACCTCAAGGTCGAGGACGGCAAGTTCGTCATGGTCTTCCTCGACGCCGAGAAGAAGGAGACCGAAGCCAACGTGCTCAGCGCCACGGTTCGCTACCGCAAGCACAAGGCCGACCAGCGCTTCCGGCTGACCCGCTCCGAGGACGGCAAATCGTTGCGCGGGACGCTCCCCGTCGACCGCCCGTACATCTTCAAGACGCTGCGCATCGCCCTCATCGACGACAGCGAGGAGACCCCGGCGGAGACCTACGTGAAGAACTTCAAGCAGCTCGCCGGCGGCGAGCCCGAGTCGATCCCCGTCGACGAGATGACGCCCGAGCAACTCCAGAAGATCGCAAAGTAGGCAAATCACCCACTTCCTTCTCCCGGCCGCCCCAGCACCTGAGGCGGCCGTTTCGTTTCCACCCCGGGTCCCACCATCGGCCACACGATTCCTGCCCCGCCCCATGTCGCGCCGCCTCCTGCTCCCCGCGCTCGCGCTCACCCTGTGGTTTGCCGCAGCCCCGCTGCCGGCGGCCGAGTTCTTCGTGTCGCCAACCGGCAGCGACAGCGCCGCCGGCACCGCGGCCGCTCCCTTTGCCACGCTCACGAAAGCGCGCGACGCCATCCGCGCCCTCAAGGCGAAGTCCGGCCTGCCGCCCGAGGGCGTGACCGTCTGGTTACGCGACGGTTTCCATGAACTGTCGGCCTCCCTCCTCCTGCAGGAGGCCGATGCCGGCACCGCGACAGCCCCGATCGTCTACGCGGCCTATCCCGGCGAAGAAGTCCGCATCACCGGCGCGCGACGCCTCGAAGCGGCCTGGTTCTCCACCGTCACCGCGGACTCGCCGGTCTGGGATCGCTTCGACCCCGCCGCCCGCGGCCAGGTGCTCGTCGCCGATCTCCCGGCCCACGCAATCACGAGTTTCGGTTCCCTGCGCGACCGCGAGGCGAGCAACCGCCTCCTGCCGCTCACCCTCGCCTGCGACGGGCGCCCGCTTACCCTCGCCCGCTGGCCCAACGGCCCGCAGGAGTTCGTCCTCACCCAAACCGTCCCCTCCACCACGCAGATCACCTACGCCGGCGATCGTCCCTCCCGCTGGCTGCTGGCCGAGGACCCTTGGGTGCACGGCCTGTGGAGCGCCTATTGGGCGGATTTCCATCTCGAGATCGACGCGATCGACCCGGCCACGCGCACCCTCACCTTCGCCCAGGCCCCGGCCAGCTACGGCATGCTCCCGCAGCGTCCGTTCTATGCCTACAACCTCCTCGAGGAACTCGATCAGCCCGGCGAATACTACCTCGACCGCACCACCGGCCGGCTCTACCTGTGGCCCACCCGCCCCCTCGCCGAGTCCACCCTGCAGGCCAGCCTGCTGGAGGTGCAGCTGATCCTCGTCGGCGGCGCCGGCCACCTCACCTTCCGCGACCTTGTCTTCGAGGGTTCGCGCACCGAACTGGTCAAGGTCGCCCGCGGCCTCGACGTCCGCTTCGAGCGCTGCCTCTTCCGCAACGGCCGCATCGGCGCCAACCTCGCCGGCACCCGCAACGGCCTCGACCAGTGCGAGGTCGTCGACTGCCACGAGGACGGCGTGGTGCTCTCCGGCGGCGAGCGCGCCACGCTCGTGCCGGGGGAGAACTACGTGACCAACTCGCGGATCCACCGCGTCGCCCGCTCCTCCTGGGCCTACCGCCCCTGCGTCCGCCTGACCCGCGGCTGCGGCCAGATCGTCGCCCACAACCTCTTCGACGACCACCCCCACTCCGCGATCCTCTTCGACGGCAACGACCACCGCATCGAGGCCAACGAGATCCGCCGCGTCTGCCGCGCCACTGCCGACTGCGGGGCCATCTACACCGGCCGCGACTGGGGCTACCGCGGCAACCGCATCGCCGGCAACTTCATCCACCACATCACCAGCCTCTACAGCGGCGGCGCCCACGCCGTCTACCTCGACGACATGGTCTCCGGCCCCGCCGTCGAGGGCAACGTGATCTACCGGGTCACCGACACCGCGATCTTCGCCGGCGGCGGTCGCGACCTGGTGATGGCCAACAACCTCATCGCCGCCTGCGGTCTCGGCCACTACAGCGGCGACTACTGCCGCGCCCGGGTGAACAACACCCCCAAGGACTCCACCAACCTGCTCGAACGTCTCGCGTACGACGGAATCAAGTACCAGGAGGAGCCCTGGCTCTCCCGCTACCCTGCCTGCGCCGCCATCCCCAACGACTTCGCCACGATCATGACCGGGCTCTGGCGCAACCCCGAGGGCTGCGTCTTCGCCCGCAATGCCGGCTGGGACAACAAGCTCTGGCTGCGCGAATACAACAGCTCCGGCACCGGCGTCTTCGCCGTCTACGCCTCCATCGCCGACAACCTGCCGACCCACGCTCCGCTCTTCGACGAACGCGCCGCCCTCGACCGTTCGCTCCGTCCGGTGGAGCTCGCCGCCGCCCTGCCCGGCTTCGCCCCGATCCCCTTCGCCGCGATCGGCCGCGACTTCTCCGCCTGGCCCGCCGCCACCCGCCCCCCGCCCGCCCCGGCGCTCACCTGCCGGGCCGCCGCCCTCACCACCGTCGAGGTCGAGTGGGTCGACTACGCCAACCTGCCCGCCAACCAGGAGACCGGTTTCGCCCTCGAACGCCGCCTCCTGCCCGACGGCCCCTGGCGCACCGTCTGCAACTACGGACCGGATACCGGGTTCGACACCGACCGCGGCCTGCTCCCCGGCCGCGCCTACGCCTACCGCCTCCGCACCGCCAACGCCGCCGGCGCCGCCCTCTCGCCCGAGGCCGAGGTCGTGCTCCCCGTCCTCTTCACCCCGACCACCGAACCCACCCGTCTCGAAGCCGAGGTCGACTACACCGTCGTCGCCGAGACCACCACCGATGGCGTCAGCCAGGGCACCGTCGGCATCTCCAACGGCACCCTCGACAGCGACCGCAGCCTGCGGCTCTTCGACGTGGGCGACGCCTTCAGCCGCACGTTCAGCCTTCCTGCCGCCGGCCTCTACCGGCTCGCCTTCCGCGGCCGCGCCGGCGGGGGCTTTTTCTGGCCCGACGGCTACCGCTTCCACCTCGACGGCCAACCCCTCGCGCTGCGCGGCGACCCTACCTCGCTCTCGGCCTTCGACGCGTCCTACGGCGGCTGCTACTGGGGCACGATGTACAGCGAGCCCCTCCAGCTCGCCGCAGGGGCCCACACCCTCGTGGTCACCGCGGCGACCGGCTACTGTGTCGCCGATTACCTCGAGTTCGCCCCGGTCGCCACGCCCGCGGAGAACACCTTCGACCACTGGAAAGGGTGCCACTTCACGGCGGCGCAGTTCCACGATCCCGCCCTCGCCGGCCCGCTGGCCGCGCCCGCAGGCGACGGCGTCGCCAATCTCCTCAAACACGCCTTCGCCCTCGACCCCTGGTCCGTGCAGCCGCCCCCGGCCGGCACGGTGGGGTTGGCCGACAACCGACTGCAGTTCGAATACCACCGCCCCGTCGGGCGAACCGGTGTCGCCTACATCGTCGAAGCCTCCTCCGACCTCCTCACTTGGACCGAGCTCGCCGCCACCGTGATCTCCAGCGACAGCGAGCGCGAGACGCTGCGCGCCCTCGACACCGCGACGGCCGGCGCCACGGCCCGCTTCGTCCGCGTGCGCGTCGTCGCCGGCCCCTGATCTCGCACCACGGTCCGCTGCGCCGGTCTCAAGTCGCCTCGATCCGGTTGGCCGCGGACCGTCGTGGCGGACCTTCCCCGCGTACGGCCTACCCGCCCGCACCGCCATCCCCAACGACAGCGCCACCATCAGGACCGGTCGCTGGCGCGCCCCGTGGGCCGCGTCTTTGATCGCACCGACGGAGGGGAAACAAACTCGGGCTGCGCGAATAGAACAACACCGGCATCTGCTCCGCCTTCCCCTCCCTCGCCGGCGAGGTCCACGCGCAATCCCCGGCCGCATCCGGGTTTGCTGCGCGCAGCCACCGGCCTTTGCATCGGCCGCGATGTCGTCCGCTCCACCCCCGCTCGCCAGCCTCTGCACGCTCACCAAGCGCTACGGGGCCACGCTGGCCGTGGACGGCGCGAGCCTCGCCGTCGCTCCGGGCGAGATCGTCGGCCTGCTCGGCCAGAACGGCGCCGGCAAGACCACGCTCCTCGAGTGCCTGCTCGGCCTGCGCGCCGCCGACTCGGGCGAGATCGCGCTCGCCGGTCTCGACCTCCGCTCGCAACCGCGTGAGGCGCTCCGCCACGTGGGCGCACAACTCCAGCCCTCGGCGCTGCAGGACAAGATCACGCCGCGCGAAGCGCTCCGTTTCCACGCCGCGCTCCACGGCGTCGCGGCCGACGTCGCCACGCTCCTCGCCCGCTTCGGTCTCGTCGAGAAGGCCGACGCTTGCTTCGACACGCTCTCCACCGGCCAACGCCAGCGCCTCGCGCTCGCGCTGGCGCTCGCCCACCGGCCCGCGCTGCTCGTGCTCGACGAGCCGACCACCGGGCTCGACCCGCAGACGCGCCGCGCGCTGCATCAGATCCTCCGCGACCACGCCGCCGCCGGCGGCGGCGTGCTCCTGAGCACGCACGACCTCGACGAGGCCGAACGGCTCTGCGACCGCGTCGCCATCCTCCACCGCGGCCGGATCGTCGCCGACGCCGCGCCCGCCGCGCTCCTCGTCCGCGCCGGCGCGGGCACGCGGCTGCGTTGCCGCACCGCGCAACCGCAGTCGTTCCCCGGCTTCCAGTCCTCGGCCGACGGATTGACGCATGCCGCCGTCGCACCGGAAGCCGCCCGCGCCATCGCCGCGCTCACCCGGGCCGTGCAGGACGCCGGCAACACGCTCGTCGAACTCCAGCTCACGCCACCCACGCTCGAGGACGCCTTCGTCGCGCTCACCGGCGACGCATGGGACGAGAGACCGGAGGCCGCGCCATGAGTGCGTCATCCCTGTTTTGCGACGCACTGCTGCGCCAGGCCTGGCTCTCGCTCCGGCTGAATTTCCGCGCGCCGCTGCCCGTCGTGTACGGCTACCTGCTGCCGGTCGTGTTCCTCTTCGGTTTCGGCGGCATCTTCCGCGCGGGGAACCCACCGCTGCTCGCCGAGATGGGCCAACTGCTCACGATCACGATCCTCGGCAGCGCCGCGCTCGGCCTGCCCACGGCGCTCGTGGCCGAACGCGAGCGCGGCGTGTGGCGCCGCTACCGGCTGCTGCCGGTCGCGCCCGCGGCGCTCGTCGGCGGCGTGGTGCTGGCGCGCTTGGTCATCGTGGCCGGCGCGGTCGCGCTCCAGCTCGTGTTGGCGCACCTGGTCTTCGGCACGCCGTGGCCGTCGCAGCCGCTCGTCTTCCTCGGCGCCGCACTCGCGGCCACCTGCGCCTTCCTCGGGCTCGGGCTCGTCATCGCCGCGCTGGCCGACGGGGTGCCGGCCGTGCAGGCGCTCGGCCAATGCCTCTTCCTGCCGATGATCCTGCTCGGCGGCGTGGGCGTGCCGCTCGCCGTATTGCCGGTCTGGGCCCAACGCCTCGCCGGTTTCATGCCCGGCCGCTACGCCGTGGCCGCGCTGCAAAGCGGGTTCACCGAGAGTCGCGACCCGGTCGGCCTCGGCTACGCGTTCGCGGCGCTGCTCGTCGTCGGTGCGGCGGCGGCCGCCATCGGCCTGTTGCTTTTCCGTTGGGACAGCGCGTTCCGCGCCGGAGCGCGCCAACGGCTCGGTGCACTCCTGGCGCTCGCGGCGTGGATCGCGGTCGGTCTCGGCGCCGCGGGCACCGGCCGCCTGCGCCCCCTCCTGCCCCCGGGTTATGGGTGGCAGGAAATCACCGACGCGCAGATCGCCACGATCACCTACGAGAACCTCCCCGGCGACAACGAGCTCGTCACCCGCCTGGCTCCGCCGCTGGTCCGGCCGTTCGCCTCCGCGCGGCTCGAGTCGATCGCCACGCGCTTGGCCGTCTGGGCTCCGGCACAGACCGAGAACTCCGGCGAGAATATCCGCCAGCTGGTCGCCCTCGCCGCGTTGGCCGACCTCGCACAGGACCCGCAGGAGGGCGAGATCGCCCGACTGGTTTACGACCGGCTCCGCGCCGCCCATCCGGCCGACGAACTCCGCCGCGGTCTCGCGTGGATCATCCTCTGCCCCGACGACGGCACGGTCGTCACCTCCGCCTCCGCCTTCGGGCTGCGCCGCGAGATCGACGAGAACGCGGTCCGCAACCGCGCCCCGCTCTACGCCCAGAAGTTTCTCGCCCGCGAGCTCGGCCGGCTCCGCGAGCCATGACCGGCGCAGCGCGTCGCCGTACGGCGTCCTCGTCCCCCATCTGTCCGCCTCCCCCTTTTCTCGCCACAGGCATCTCGCTCCGCCATCCTCCCTTTCGTCAGGCGCTGCGCCCGCGTGCGCGTCGCCTCCGTCCGCTCCCAAGCAACATGAACATGAAACCACGAATTCCACGGATGAACACGGATCATCCAACGGCCATCCGTGCCCATCCGTGTGATCCGTGGTCATCCTCCGCTCCACCGACTCGGCTGTGTTACATCCCCGCAAGGCCGTGCCCCGACGCGCCTCTACGCTGAGGTCTCGCCCCATATCCAATGCTCCGCCTCGTGTCACTGCTCCTCGCCAGCCTGCTCGCCTCCCCGCTCACTGCCGCTCCCGCGACCGAGCCCGCGTTGTCGCTCATCGTCCTCAAGGCCGAGCGCCGGCTCGAAGTCCGCCGCGGCAAGCAGACGGTGAAGACCTACCGCATCGGGCTCGGCCACACCCCCACCGGCACCAAGCAGCGGCAGGGCGACGGCCGCACGCCGGAGGGCACGTTCTACGTCTGCGTGAAGAATCCCCGGAGCCGCTTCCACCTCTCGCTCGGGCTCAGCTACCCCACGCCCGCCGACGCCGCCCGCGGACGGCGCGAAGGGCTCATCACCCAAGCCGAACACGACGCCATCCTCGCCGCGCATCGGAAACACGGCTCACCGCCGTGGAACACCGCGCTGGGCGGCGAGATCTTCATCCATGGCAACGGCTCCGGCTCCGACTGGACCCTCGGTTGCATCGCCCTCGACGACGCCGACATGGACGAGCTTTTCGGCCTGGTCGCGAAGGGTACAGCCGTCGAGATCCGCCCCTGACTGCGCAGGGGGCTTCGTGACCGTCTGTCGGGCACCGGCCCGCCGACCGGGCGCTCGGACGGCGCGGCCCGCAGGCCCGACTCCGCTCCGGCGGTGCAACGGTCATCGCTCAGCGTTGTGGCATCCGCCGTACCGTCGCCCCGTCGACCCAGCTCGCACCGACCAGCGTCGCCCGGGGAAACTGCGGCACGCCGAGTTCCTGGCTGTGCAGCAGCGAGACGACCATGTCCACCGCCGCCTCGCCGGTGCGGTCGTTGTGCTGGTCCATGCCGGCCCAGTCGCGCGGATCGCTCCGGCGCTCGAGCTGGACCAGTCCGAGATCGCGCGGCACGCGCAACCCGCGCGCCTCCACCCAGCGCCGCACCACATTGTAGAGGGTGAACACCACGTCCGGCTTCTCACGCTCCAGCCACGAGTAGAACAAGTCCACGTCCGCGCGCGCCGCCTCCACGTCGTGGAACGGCGCCACGCGCTGCGCCTCGGGCAGGGCCTGCTGCCCGACCCACATGCCCGAGCCGAACCGCCCCTCGACCAACCGGTCGATCCGCCCGTCGATGACCAGTCCCGGTCTCCGGTAACCGAGCGCGAGCACCCGCTCCACCGCCTGCAGCACGAGCGCATGGTGGTCGACGCAACAAAAGGAGAGCGTGGGCTCGTGCGTCCGCAATCCGGTGACGACGCAGGCGTGGTTGCGCCAAGTCGCCGCGAAGCGTTCGGGCAGCCGGTTCTCGTCCATCAGGCCCACGACGACCAGGCCGCGGATGCCGCGGGCGCGCAGGATGCGGTTGAGGCGGGCGCCATCCAGCTCCGGGTCGTGCAACCAGAAGGTGTCGACGCCGTAGCCCTGCTGGGCGGCGCGGCGTTTCACGCCCTCGACGTAGGCCGGCACGGTCGGATGCGTGCGGAAGGCGGCGCGGTCGCGGTTGGCGTTGAGCAGCGCGAGCGTGTGGTGCGGTGCGTCCGCATGGCTCTGCCGCAGCTGCGCCATCAGGTGCGAGACGACCGGATGCAGGGCGTAGCCGAGCCGCTGGGCGGCCGCCTGCACGCGTTCGCGCGTCGCAGCGGAGATCTGCGGGTCGTGGCGCAGCGCGAGCGAGACGGTGTTCTTCGAGACCCCGAGCTCGCGCGCCAGATCGGACATCGTGACGCGAGGCACGGCTCTTGACTGTCAAGGGCCCGGGCTGTTTACCAGCATGAATCGGACGCTCGAAACTTTCCTCTCGTTTCGAATCCGGAGCAATCCCGCCCCGCCCCGCAAAACCGTTCCCCTCCCCTCATGCAACCTATCGACTGGATCGTCATCGGACTCTACTTCGTGCTGCTTGTCGGCATCGTGTGGTGGTCGTCCAAGTTCCAAAAGACCACGGAAGACTACTTCCTCGCCGGCCGCCACGTGAGCTGGTTCGTGGTCGGCTGTTCGCTGTTCGCCTCGAACATCGGCTCCGAGCACATCGTCGGCCTCGCCGGTTCCGGCGCCAACAACGGCATGGCCCAGGCCCACTGGGAGTTCCACGCCTGGCTGATGATCGTGTTGGCCTGGGTGTTCGTGCCGTTTTACTACCGCTCGGGCGTCTACACGATGCCGGAGTTCCTGGAGAAGCGGTTCAACGCCAAGACCCGCTGGATCCTCTCGATCGTCTCGCTCATCGCCTACGTCTTCACCAAGGTCGCCGTCACCGTCTACGCCGGCGCCATCGTCTTCCAAACCCTCCTGCCCGACACCTTCGGCTCGGCCGACAACGCCTTCTGGGTCGGTGCGATCGTCACCGTGATCCTCACCGGTATCTACACCATCTTCGGCGGTCTGCGCGCCGTCGTGTACACCGAAGTGGCGCAGACGTTCGTCCTCCTCCTCGGCTCCGGCCTGATCACCTACTTCGGCCTCAGCCATCTCGGCGGCTGGGACCAGTTGGTCGAGACCTGCAAACCCCACGCGGAGAAGTTCGCGCTCTGGCGCCCGAACACCGACGTGAACTTCCCCTGGCTGGGCGTGATGATCGCCTCGCCCGTCATCGGCATCTGGTACTGGTGCACCGACCAGTACATCGTGCAGCGCACCCTCGCCGCGAAGAACATCCAGCACGCCCGCCGCGGCGCCATCTGGGGCGGCTTCCTGAAGGTCTGGCCCGTGATGATCTTCCTGGTTCCCGGCATGATCGGCTACGCCCTGCACTCGAAGGGCCTCATCCAGATCCCGCTCAAAACCGACGGCTCCGGGGAGATCCTCGGCGACGCGGTTTTCGCCACCATGGTGCAATCGCTGCTGCCGGTCGGTCTGCGCGGCCTCGTCGTCGCCGGCCTGATCTCGGCGCTCATGTCCTCGCTGGCCTCGCTGTTCAACTCCTGCGCCACCCTCTTCACCGTCGACATCTACGAGAAGCTGCGCCCCGGCCAGAGCCAGGCCAAGCTGGTCTCGGTCGGTCGCTTCGCCACCGGCGTGGTCGTCGTGGCCGGCCTGATCTGGATTCCGATCATGAAGAAGATCTCCGAGGGCAACTCCGGCCTCTACGACTACCTCCAGAACGTCCAAGGTTTCCTCGCCCCGCCGATCACCGCCGTCTTCCTGCTCGGCCTGTTCTGGAAACGCATCAACGCGCAGGGCGCCTTCACCGGCCTCTGGGTCGGCTTCGTCGCCGGCATGTTCAAACTGACGATCCAGACGCTCACCAAGAGCGGAATGATCGCCAAGACCGGCGTGTTCGGCGCCATCGGCGAGTTCAACGGCTACTACTTCTCCGGCGTGCTCACCGTCTCGATCGCCATCCTGGTGATCATCGTCTCCCTGTGCACCCCGGCGCCGTCCGAGGCGCAGGTCGCCGGCCTCACCTACGGGTCCCGCACCCCCGAGCAACTCGCCGAGAACCGCGCCAGCTGGGACTGGCGCGATATCGTCGGTTCGGCCGTCGTGCTCGGCATGGTGGTCGGCGGCTACATCTACTTCACCTGGTGGCTGAGCTGAGCCGCACGCTCCCGCCAGCAGCCGGACTCACGGCCCGCGCCCTCGTCGGCGCGGGCTTTTTTGCGCCCGGCGAGCGGTCTTGACTGTCAAGCCCCCGGGGCGTTTACCGCCCCTGCCCCCCGGCCGACAGTGCCGGCCTCCCCGCTGGCACGTTCCCCTTTCCCGCGTAACCTTCCGTCCCTTACCCGTCCCCGCCCTTCCATGTTCACCATCGGCATCGACTACGGCACCAATTCCGTCCGTGCGCTCATCGTGCGCTGCGCCGACGGCAAGGAGTTCGGCTCCTGCGTGTTCAACTACCCGAGCGGCCACCAGGGCGTGATGCTCGACCCGCGCGACCACAACGTCGCCCGCCAGCACCCCGGCGACTACCTGCTCGGCCTCGAGAAGACCATCAAGGGCGCCCTCGCCCAGGCCAGGAAGGTCAAGGGCTTCGACGCCGCCAAGGTTGTCGGCCTCGGCGTCGACACCACCGGCTCCAGCCCGATCCCGGTCGACAAGAACAACGTCCCGCTCGCCCTCGACAAGAAGTGGGGCAAGAACCTCGACGCCCAGTGCTGGCTCTGGAAGGACCACACCGGCTGGCGCGAGGCCGCCCAGATCACCGAACTCGCGGCCAAACACCGCCCGCAGTACCTCGCCAAGTGCGGCAACACCTACTCCTCCGAGTGGTGGTGGTCGAAACTCTGGCACTGCCGCAACACCGCTCCGAAGGTCTTCGCCGCCGCGTATTCGTGGGTTGAACTCTGCGACTGGGTCCCGGCCGTGCTCGCCGGCGTCACCGATCCGCTCCAGGTGAAACGCGGCGTCTGCGCCGCCGGCCACAAGGCCATGTACTGCGCCGAATGGGATGGCCTGCCCGACAAGGAGTTTCTCTCCCTCCTCCACCCCGACCTCGCCGATCTCCGCGACCGCCTCTACACCGAGGCGCACGACGCCCGCACCGCCGCCGGCTCGCTCTGCCCCGCCTGGGCCAAGAAGCTCGGCCTGCCCGCCGGCATCCCGATCGCCATCGGCGAGTTCGACGTCCATTACGGCGCCATCGGTTGCGGCGTCTCCGAAGGCACGCTGGTGAAGGTCATCGGCACCTCGACCTGCGACTGCGGTGTCGTTTCCGCCGCCAAGACCGTGCCCGACATCCCCGGCATCTGCGGCATCGTCAAGGGCGCAATCCTCCCCGAGTTCTACGGCATCGAGGCCGGCCAGTCCGCCGTGGGCGACATCTTCAAGTGGTGGGTCGAGGTCGTCTGCCAAGGCGACGACGCCACGCACCGGAAGTTCGGCGCCGCCGTCGCCGCGCAGAAGCCCGGTCAGGCCGGCCTGGTCGCGCTCGACTGGAACAACGGCAACCGCACCATCCTCGTCGACCAACGCCTCTCCGGCCTGCTCCTCGGCCAGACGCTCCACACCTCCGCCGCCGAGATCTACCGCGCGCTCATCGAGGGCACCGCCTTCGGCGCCCGCGCCATCATTGAGCGAATCCGTGAGTACGGCGTGCCGCTCGACCGCATCGTCTGCGCCGGCGGCATCGCCCGGAAGGATCCGATGCTCATGCAGATCTACGCCGACGTCACCGGTTGCACGATGCTCGTCGCCGGTTCCTCGCAGGCCTGCGCGCTCGGCTCCGCCGTCTCGGCCGCCGTGCTCGCCGGTGCACACAAGGACTTCCCAACCGCACAGAAGAAGATGACGCGCCTCGAGAAGAAGCAGTACCGCCCGATCGCGAAGAACCAGAAGGTCTACAACGAGCTCTACGCGCTCTACCGCCAGCTCCACGACTCCTTCGGCGGCCGCAATCCCAGCGCCGACCTCGGCCAGGTCATGAAGCAGCTCCTCGCGATCAAGGAGGCGGCCAACTGAGATAGGGACGTTTCTCCGAACCGTCCTCGGCGGGCCCAGCGGTCCCGCCCTACCACCGCTCTTCCGCCCAATCGCCAATCGGCAATCCCCAATCGAAAATCTTCCCAATGAAACTCCTCGCCACTCCTGAGATCTGGTTCGTCTGCGGTTCGCAGCACCTCTACGGCCCCGGCCCGCTCCAGCAGGTCGCCGCCAACGCCCGGCAGGTCGCCGAGGCCCTCGCCGCCGCCAAGAAGCTCCCGCTCGACGTCGTCTTCAAGGCGCTCGTCACCACGCCGGACGAGATCACCAAGCTCTGCCGCGCCGCCAACGAAGACAGCAACTGCGCCGGCCTCATTCTCTGGATGCACACCTTCTCGCCCTCGAAGATGTGGATCCGCGGCCTCGCCTCGCTCCAGAAGCCCTTCGTCCACCTCCACACGCAGTTCAACCGCGATCTGCCCTGGGGCACGATCGACATGGACTTCATGAACCTCAACCAGGCCGCCCACGGCGACCGCGAGGCCGGGTTCATCCACACGCGCATGCGCCTCGGCCGCAAGGTCGTCGTCGGCCACTGGTCGGATCCGGAAGTTCAGGACCGCCTCGGCGCCTGGATGCGCGCCGCCCGCGCCTGGCACGACTGGCAGGGCGCGAAGTTCGCCCGCTTCGGCGACAACATGCGCCAGGTCGCCGTGACCGAGGGCGACAAGGTCGCCGCCGAGATGCGTTTCGGCTTCGCGACCAACGGCTACGGTGTGGGCGACCTCGTCGCCAAGATCTCCGACGCCGCCATCGACGAGAAGGCCGTCGACGCCCTCTGCGCCGAATACGAGAAGACCTACGCCGTGGGCAAGGCGCTGCGCAAGGGCGGTGCCCGCCACGACTCGCTCCGCTACGGCGCCCGCATCGAGCTCGGCCTGCGCGCCTTCCTCGAGGAGGGCGGCTTCAAGGGCTTCACCACCACTTTCGAGGACCTCCACGGCCTGCGCCAGCTCCCCGGCCTCGCCGTCCAGCGCCTCATGGCCGACGGCTACGGTTTCGGCGCCGAGGGCGACTGGAAGACCGCCGCACTCCTGCGCGCGATGAAAGTCATGGGCGAAGGCCTCAAGGGCGGCACCTCGTTCATGGAGGACTACACCTACCACCTCTCGCCCAAGGGCCACCAAGTGCTCGGCTCGCACATGCTCGAAGTCTGCCCGACCATCGCCGCCACCAAGCCCTCGCTCGAGGTCCATCCGCTCGGCATCGGCGGCAAGGAGGACCCGGTGCGCCTCGTGTTCGATGCCCCCGCCGGCCCCGCGCTCAACGCCTCGCTCATCGATCTCGGCAACCGCTTCCGCCTGATCGTCAACGAGGTCACCGCCGTGAAGACGCCGAAGCTGCCGAAGCTCCCCGTCGCCCGTGCCGTGTGGGAATGCCAGCCCGACTTCAAGACCGCCTGCGGCTGCTGGATCCTCGCCGGCGGCGCCCACCACACCGGCTACAGCTACTCGGTCACCAGCGAGATGCTCGAGGACTTCGCCACCATCGCCGGCATCGAACTCGTGAAGATCGACGCCGACACCCGCCTCGGCGAGTTCAAGCAGACCCTGCGCAACAACGAGGTCTACTACCACCTCGCCCAAGGCATCCGGGTGTAAGGTTCCACCTCCGGCAGGTGTCTCTTCGGAGGCGCCTGCCTTCTATGATGTAGGAGCCTGCTTGCAGGCGATCCCCACGCAGCAAGCAGCAAAGCACCGAGTCGCCTGCAAGCAGGCTCCTACATTCAGTAGTCCGGATCAGCGTCGATCAGCGTTCATTAGCGGTTTCCTCTTCCCTCCTCTCTGGCTCATGCCTGTCGCGACCGGTCGAAGACCGGGCCCACTCCGCCCCAGTCTACCGCGTCCCCTCACTCCCTCACTCCCTTTCCCTTCCGCGATGCTCACCGAACTCAAACGCGAGGCCTACGAGGCCAACTTGGCCCTGCCCAAGCACGGGCTCATCAACCTCACCTTCGGCAACGCCTCCGCCATCGACCGCGCCAAGGGTATCTTCGCCATCAAGCCCAGCGGCGTCGACTACGCCGCCCTCAAGCCCGAGGACATGGTCCTCGTCGACCTCGAGGGGAAGATCGTCGAGGGCAACCTCCGCCCGTCGTCCGACACGCCCACACACCGCCGGCTCTTCATCGCGTTCCCGACCATCGGCGGCGTCGTCCACACCCACTCCTCCCACGCCACCGCGTTCGCGCAGGCCGGCCGCAGTATCCCGATCTTCGGCACCACGCACGCCGACTACTTCTTCGGCGACATCCCCGTGACCCGCAAGATGACCGCGGCCGAGATCGGCGGCGGCGCCTACGAGTGGGAGACGGGCAACGTGATCGTCGAGCGTTTCACCGCGGGGAAGCTCGACCCGCTCGATTTCCCCGCCGTGCTCGTGAACCGCCACGCGCCCTTCACCTGGCGCCCGACCGTCGCCGGCGCCGTCGAGGTCGCCGTCGCCACCGAGTGCATCGCGCACATGGCGCTGATGTCGCTCCAGCTCGAACCCGAGCTCCCGCCCATCGAGGCCGAGCTGCTCAACAAACATTTCAAGCGCAAGCACGGCCCCGGTGCCTACTACGGCCAGCCGGGAACCGCGCACTGATTCCGCCGGTCCCTCCGCTTTCCCATACCCAAAACCCGATCCACCATGAACACCCCGATCAAGATCGCCTCCGCGCTCGCGCTGGCCACTGCCCTAAGCAGCGCCGCCCTCGCCGGCACCGTCACCTCCAAGCCGTTCGGCACCGTCGACGGCAAGCCGGTCGAACTCTTCACCCTGCGCAACGACAAGGGTGCCGAGGCCACCATCACCAACTACGGCGGCATCGTCGTCTCCCTGCACATGCCCGACAAGGCCGGCAAGATGGTCGATGTCGTCATGGGCTACGACAACGTCGACGGCTACGTGGCGAAGACCCCGTACTTCGGCGCGCTCATCGGCCGCTACGGCAACCGCATCGCCAAGGGCCAGTTCACCCTCGACGGCCAGTCCTACCAGCTTCCGCTCAACGACGGTGCCAACACCCTCCACGGCGGTGAGAAGGGCTTCGACAAGGTCGTCTGGCAGGGCAAGCCGGTCGAGGGCTGCTGCGGCCCCGCGCTCGAGCTCACCTACCACAGCAAGGACGGCGAGCAGGGCTACCCGGGCAACCTCGACGTCGTCGCCACCTACACGCTCACCAACGAGAACGCGCTCTGCCTCACGTTCAAGGCGAAGACCGACAAGCCCACCATCGTCAACCTCACCCACCACTCCTACTTCAACCTCAGCGGCGGCGGCACCATCCTCGACCACGTCCTTACGATCAACGCCGACAAGACCACGCCCGTCGACAAGGGTCTGATCCCCACCGGTGAGATCGTGTCGGTCGAAGGCACTCCGTTCGACTTCCGCAAGCCGACCACCATCGGCGCCCGGATCGACGATCCCGATACCGTGCTCCAGTACGGCCCCGGCTACGACCACAACTGGGTCGTCAACCAGCCCAAGGCCGGCGAGCTCTGCTCGCACGCCGTCGTCTCCTCACCCGTGACCGGCATCGTGATGGAGGTGCTCTCCACCGAGCCCGCCGTGCAATTCTACGCCGGCAACTTCCTCGACGGCACCATCACCGGCAAGTACGGCCAGGTCTACCAAAAGCGCTCCGGCTTCTGCCTCGAGCCCCAGCACTTCCCGGATTCGCCCAACCACGCCAACTTCCCGAGCACCGTCCTCCGCCCCGGCGAGGACTACTCGAACACGATCATCTACAAGTTCTCGACGAAGTAGGCGCGTCCACCATTCCGGCCGGGGCAACACTCCGGCCGCTCAACAAGAAGGCCCGACGTGCAGCGCGCGTCGGGCCTTCTTGTGTCTTCACCGGGACGTCAGCGTTTCGCCAGCCGGCGCGTGCAGGAGCGCCCGTGGGCGTCGAGCTGCTCCATGGCCGCGAACGCGGCGACGACCGGGGCGGCCTTCGGCAGGCTGCGGGCATCGTAGCGCACAACGCTCGTGCGGCGGAGAAAATCGGCGACCCGCAAGCCGCTGAAGAACCGGCCGGTGCGGCCGGTGGGCAGCGTGTGGCTCGGGCCGGCGACGAAATCGCCCAGCGCCGTCGGCGTCTCGCCGCCGACGAGCACGGCGCCGGCGGTGGTGATCTTCTTGAGGAGCGCCGGCACGGCCTGCGCGCTCACTTCGAGCTCGAGATGCTCGGGCGCAATGTAGTCGGCGATCGAGGCGGCCTCATCGAGCGACTTGGCGAGGATCGCGAGCGAGCCGTTGGCAAGCACACGGCGGATGAGCGCGGCGCGGCCGGCCTCGGCGAGCTGGCGCTCGATCTCGGCCTCGACGGCCGCGAGCACCTTCGCGGAGGTGGTGACAAAGTAGACCTTCTCGCGGCCGGTGCCGTGCTCGGCCTGCGCGAGCAGGTCGGCGGCGACGTATTCGGGATCCGCGGCGCCATCGGCGATCACGCACACCTCGCTCGGGCCGGGCAGGAGCGCGACCCCCACGGTGCCGAACACCTGGCGCTGCGCCTCGACGGTGTAGGCGTTGCCGGGGCCGAAGACCTTGTCGACGGCGGGGATGGTCTCGGTGCCGTAGGCCATCGCGCCCACGGCCTGCACCCCGCCGATGCGGTACACCTCGGTGATGCCGATCGTGTGCAGCGCGCCGAGCATGGCGGGCGACACCTTGCCATCGGGGCCGGAGGGCGTGAACACGGCGATCTCCGGACACTTGGCGATCTGGGCGAGCACGACCGTCATCAAAACCGTGGAGACAAGCGGCACCTGGCCGCCCGGCACATAGAGGCCCACGCGGCGGATGGGATAGAAGCGCTCGCCCACCTGGGCGCCGTCGGGGTTGCGGGCCGTCCAATCCTGCGGAAGGCCGCGGCGGTTGTAGGCGACGATGTTGCGATGCGAGGCCTTGATGGCGGCGCGCTGCTCGCGCGTGAGCGACTTCGCCCCGGCGGCCAGCTCGGCGGCGCTCACCCGGAACTGCGCGGGGGCGAGCTCCGCCTTGTCGAACTTGCGCACATAGTCGGCGATGGCGGCGTCGCCGCGCGCGCACACATCCGCGAGGATGGACGCGACGGCATCGCGGATCTCGGCCGGCGCGGCGGCGGCCGCGCAGAAGCGCGCGAGTTCGGAACGGAAGTTCGGTGCGGAGGACCGGAGAAGACGCATGGCAACGGGCACGAAAGGCCGCGGCGGGACCGTTGGCAACCGGACAGTGCGGTGGACTGGAGCACGCGGTCGGGGCCCGGCGCACGACCGGGCCGCAGGCGTCCCCGCAACCGGCCTACTTCGTTTCGAACATCGGGACCGCGAAGCGCTCCGCCGGGAACGTCTCGTTCACTGTGATGGCCGTGAAGTTGATCGTGACCGAGTACCCCTTCCCCTCGGCGGTCTTGCCGCTCGAACGCATGCGGCGGGGAAACCGGACTCCTGCGACAACCATCTCGCCCTCCTCGTGCACCTCGCCGCCGACCGGATCATCGGTCATGAGCAGGCGCCCGGTCTTCTTGTCGAAATGGCGGAGGAACACGATGTCGTGCGGGTGGATGAAGGCCACTGCGACCGCGGCCTGTCCGTCGATCGTGCTCTCCCCGCGCAGCTCGATCCGCCCGCCGCGCCGCTCATGGCCTCGGTAGAAATAGAGATTCTCCGCGGTGACGGCCTGCAGCCGCCAGAGCTCCGGTCGCCGGAGGATGGTCGTGCGCGCCTTCCCCGCCTGATCGAGCGGCTCGACCCGCTGCCAGCCCGAGAAGTCGTCGAGTCCGACGGTGTCACGAAGTCTGGCGCTGGTGCGCACATTCAACTGCTGTGCCGGTCGCTGCACGATGAGCTCGATCGTGCCGGAGGCGTCGGGCAGGACCGCGCCCGCGGCATCACACACCTCGATCGTCCCCTTGTAGTGGATCGAGCGGATCGCCTCGAGGTCGCGTTCCTTGCCGAGGTAGCGGCGGGCCTGCGTCACCACCTCGTCGGCGGAGGCCGCCTGGACGACGGGGACGAACAACGAGAGGAGCGCGGCGAGGGACAGGAGGCGGCGGGAGTGCGTCATGCCGGCGAGAGTGCAGGGGGACGGCGGGAAAGGCAATCCGGCCGCGGTCCCTGCCGCGAGCACGGGCGCGCCGGGCGGCGGTCGCGGTGGCCCGCCGTACCCGCCGCCGCGCACCACCGCAACGGCCTATGCGCTCACTCCCACTCGATGGTGGCCGGCGGCTTGGAGCTGATGTCGTAGACGACGCGGTTGACGCCCTTCACCTCGTTGATGATACGGGTGGAGATCTTCTGCAGCAGGTCGTGCGGGATGCGCGCCCAGTCGGCCGTCATGGCATCGACGCTTTCCACGACGCGCACGGCGATCACGTAGTCGTAGGTGCGCTCGTCGCCCATCACGCCCACCGTCTGCACCGGAAGGAACACGCAGAACGACTGCCAGACCTTGTAGTAGTAGCCCGAGTCGACCATCTCCTCGTGGAGCACGGCGTCGGCGTTGCGCAGGATCTCGAGGCGCTCCTCGGTGATGTCGCCCATGACACGGACCGCGAGGCCCGGGCCGGGGAACGGCTGGCGCCAGACGACCTCGCGCGGCAGGCCGAGCTCGGTGCCGAGGGCGCGCACCTCGTCCTTGAAAAGTTCACGCAGCGGCTCGATGAGCTTGAGCTTCATGCGGGCCGGCAGGCCACCGACGTTGTGGTGGCTTTTGATGACGGCCGCGGGATTGCCGTCGATGGAGACGCTCTCGATCACGTCGGGATAGAGCGTGCCCTGGGCCAGATACTGCGCCTTGCCGATCGACTTGAGCGAGGACTCGAAGACCTCGATGAAGGTCTTGCCGATGATCTTCCGTTTCTTCTCCGGGTCGGTGACCTTCTTGAGCTTCTTGAGGAAGAGCGCGCCGGAATCGGCGACGCGGAGGTCGATCTTGAAATTGCGCTTGTAGAGGGCGACGACGGAGTCGCGCTCGTTCTTGCGGAGCAGGCCGTTGTCGACGAAGACGCAGGTGAGCTGCTTGCCGATGGCCTTGTGAATCAGCGCCGCGGCGACGGAGGAGTCGACCCCACCGGAGAGGCCGAGGATGACGCGGCCGTCGCCGACCTTCTCGCGGATGTCGGCCACGGCGCGGTCGACGAAGTTGGCCATGGACCAGTCGCCTTTGCAGCCGCAGACGTTGTAGAGGAAATTGCGCAGGATCTGGACGCCGTTCTCGGTGTGGTGGACCTCGGGATGGAACTGGAGGCCGTAGAACTTCTTCTCGGGATTCTCGATGGCGGCGTAGGGCGAGTTCTCCGTGCGGGCCGTGGCGGAGAAACCGCGGGGCAGCTGGGTGAGCTTGTCGCCGTGGGAGTTCCACACGCGCACCACATGGCCGAGCCCGGCAAACAACGTGCCCTGGCGGAGGATCTGGAGCCGGCCGTGGCCGTATTCGCGCTCCTCGCTATGGGCGACCTTGCCCCCGAGGAACTGGCCCATCAGCTGCACGCCGTAGCAGATGCCGAGGATGGGCAGGCCGAGGGAGAAGATCGCCTTGTCGGGCAGCGGCGCCTTCGCGGCGAGCACGCTCGACGGACCACCCGAGAGGATGATGCCGAGCACCCCGTCCTTCTTCAGCGTCTCCGCCGACGTCGTGTAGTGGTAGATCTTCGAGTAGACTTGGCACTCGCGGATGCGACGGGCGATGACCTGAGTGTACTGGGAACCGAAATCCAGGACGGCGATGGTTTGAGTCATGACGGGAAAGGGGGGAAACTGGCAAACGGGGTTGGGGGCAGTCGATTCGAAAGCGGAGCGGCAGGCGGAAAACTGGCGGTTAGAATCGCAGGCGCGGATTCGGATGCCCGCAGCGAGGGCAAGGGCAGAGTTCCGGCGCGCCCGCGCTGGTGTAGACGTGGCTGCACTTCAGGCAATGGAAGGTGGTCTTGCGCCGGGTGGCGTCGTAAAGCCGCCGGTCCCGCCGGTCGTAGTACCCCCACAGCACCAGCAGCAGCACAAGGCCGGCGGCGACCGCCAGCAGCAGGACTGTACCAATGTCGGGAGTGGGCACGGGGGCGGGAGACAGGAGGTGGTCCGGAAAGCGCAAGACGCGTCCCGCCGGGGCGAGACGCGTCTTGGAATACTCTAGGCGAAAGCGCCGCGACGGCGCGGGGCTCAGGCCTGGGGCTGCTCTTCAGCCGCAGGAGTCTCGCCGGCGGGCTCGGCCGCGGCCTTCTTCTTGGCGGCCTTGCGCGGGCGGCTGGTCTTCTTGTAGCCGGGGTCATCGGCCGCAACCAACTCGATGAGCGCCATCTCGGCGGCATCGCCGAGACGCTGCTGGCTGAGCTTGTAGATGCGGGTGTAGCCGCCAGCCCGGTTCGCGAACTGCGCCACCTTCTCGTTGAAGAGCAGGGTGATCGCATCCTCATTGCGCAGCTCGGCGATGGCGAGGCGGCGCAGATGCAGGGCGCGGGGCTGAAGCTTGCCGTCCTTCTTCTCGAGGGCGGCGGCCTTCTTGGCCTTGGTGATGATCTTCTCGACGAAGGGTCGGAGGGCGCGGGCCTTGGGAAGGGTGGTCTTGATGCGACCCTTCGTGATGAGCGAGGCACCGAGATTGGCGAGGAGCGCGGAACGATGCTCCTTCGTCACTCCGAGGGTGTGATTGTGTTTGCTGTGACGCATTGGCGTGAAACGGGTGTGGTGTGGCGGGCAACCGGAGCGGACGACCCGAGGAGGGCCGCCCGCGGCCGGGTCAGGCTTCCTTCTTGGAGTCGAGGAGGCGCTCGTCGAACTTCATGCCGAGCGAGAGGCCGAGACCCTCGAGCTTATCCTTGATTTCGTTGAGCGACTTCTTGCCGAAGTTGCGGTACTTGAGCATCTCCTGCTCGGTCTTCATCGCCAGCTCACCGACGGTGGTGATGTTGGCGTTGTTGAGGCAGTTGGCGGCGCGCACCGACAGTTCGATCTCGTTGACCGACATGTTGAGGAGCTTGCGCAGCTTGTTCTGCTCCTCGCTGACCTCGGGCTGGACGCTCTCGAACTCGTAGTGCTCCTGGGAGACCCGGTCGAAGACGTCGAGGTGGTGCTTGAGGATCGAGGCGGACTGCTTGAGGGCATCGTCCGGGGTGATGCGGCCGTCGGTCCAGACCTCGAGCACGAGCTTGTCGTAGTCGGTGATCTGGCCCACGCGAGTGGCCTCGACGGAATACTTCACGAGCCGGACCGGAGAGAAGAGGGAATCGATCGGGATGACCCCGATGGGCTGATCGTCCTTCTTGTTCTCGGAGCCGGGGCAATAGCCGCGACCGGTCTTGATCTCGACCTCGGCCTCGAACGTGCGGACACGGTCGAGGGTGCAGATGAGCTGCTCGGGGTTGATGATCTGGACGTTCGAGTCGGGGGTGATGTCCGCGGCGGTGATCGGCCCCTCCTTATGCACCTTGATGTGCAGCACGATCGGCTCGCGCTTCTGGGAGATGATGAGGATCTTCTTCAGGTTGAGGACGATGTCGGTGACATCCTCCACAACGCCGTCGATGCTCTGGAACTCGTGGTTCACTCCGTCGATGCGGATCGAGGAGATCGCCGCACCTTCGATGGAGCTGAGGAGGACGCGCCGGAGGGAATTCCCCACGGTGTGTCCATAGCCGGCCTCGAACGGTTCGGCGATGAACTTGGCGTAGGTGGGCGTGGAGCCTTCCTCGACCTTCACCAGCTTGTTGGGCAGTTCGAACTTACCGAGACGCTTGGGCATGGTGCGTAAAGATGAGGGTTGCGATATTGGAAGTGTAGGTGGTCAACGGATGCCGGGTCCCCAGCGCTTAGCGGCTGTAGAACTCGACGATCAGCTGCTCATTGATGCCGGGGTCCATCTCCTCGCGGGTGGGCAGGCGGACGATGGTGGCCTTGAGGGCCTCGGCGTTGAGCGTGAGCCACGGCGGCGGCGTGCGGAGGCGGTTCTCCTCGAGATTGCGCACGGCGATCTGGCGGGAGCCGGGCTTGGCGCGGACCTCGATCTCGTCGCCCGGGACAACCGTGTAGCTGGCGATGTCGACCTTCTTGCCGTTGATGCGGATGTGCCCGTGGTTGACGAACTGGCGGGCGGCGCTGCGGGTCTTGGCGAAGCCCAGCAGGTAGACGACGCTGTCGAGGCGCGTCTCCAGCAACTGGAGGAAGCGGGCGCCGGTGACGCCGCGCTCACGCTTGGCGATGGCGAAGATGCGGCGGAACTGCCGCTCGAGCAGGCCGTAGGTGTAGCGAAGCTTCTGCTTCTCGATGAGGCCTTTGGCGTATTCGCTGACCTTGCGGCGGGCGGCCTTGGGGCCGTGCTGGCCTGGGGGGAAGTTGCGTTTCTCGAGCGCCTTGGTCGGGCCCATGATGGGCGCGCCGAAACGGCGATTGATACGGGCAACGGGACCGGTGTAACGAGCCATGGAAAAGGAACGGTCGGAGGTGAAAGGTGGTGGTGGGCGGTGCGCGCTCAGACGCGGCGGCGCTTGCGCGGACGGCAGCCGTTGTGCGGGATCGGCGTGATGTCGACGATCGCGGTGACCTCGAGGCCGACGGCCTGGAGGGCGCGGACAGCGGAGTCGCGACCGAGGCCGGGGCCGGCGATGCGAATCTGGATATCCTTGAGCCCGTGGGCCATGGCGCCGCGGGCGGCTTCCTGGGCGACGATCTGGGCCGCATAGGCGGTGGACTTGCGCGAGCCGCGGAAGTTGCACTTGCCGGCACTGGCCCAAGAGATGACGTTGCCCTTCAGGTCGGTGATCGAGACGATCGTGTTGTTGAAGGAGGCGGTCACGAAGGCGATGCCGGTCGTGATGTTCTTCGCACCCTTGGCCTTGCGGACCTTGAGCGCGGTGACCTCGTCCTTGAGGAGGTCGGCGGCGGTGGCGGCCTTGGGGGCCTCGGCCGGAGCGGCTTCGGCGGCGGGAGCGGCGGCCTTGTCGGCGGCGGCGGGGGCCTTGACGGCCTTGGTCTCTTCGGCGGCGGCGGCCTCGACGGGCTTGGCCTCCTTCTTCGGAGCCTTCTTGGGAGCGGATTTCTCTTCAGCCATGGTCGTACGGGTTACTCGGCTTTCTTGGCGACACCAACGGTCTTGCGCGGGCCCTTGCGGGTGCGGGCGTTGGTCTTGGTGCGCTGGCCGCGCACGGGCAGGCTGCGGCGGTGACGCGTGCCTCGGTAGCAGTTGATCGCCTGGAGGCGGCGAATGTTGGAGGTGATCTCACGACGGAGATCGCCTTCCACCACCCACTTCTTCTCGGCGATGAAGGACATGATCTTGTTGAGCTGCTCCTCCGAGAGATCGGAGGCGCGCATGTTGGGATCGATGCCGATGTGCGCGACGATCTGGTCGGCCCGGTCGGGACCGACACCGTAGATGTAACGCAAGGCGTACGGGACTTTTTTCTTGGCGGGGATTTCCACCCCAAGGAGACGAGGCATGGTGTTGAGTTAGAAGTGTGGTTGAGAAAAGGGGAGACGAGTCAGGCGGGCGGGATCGTGAGGATCTCGGGGCCGGTCTCGGTGGTGAGCACGGTGTGTTCGAAGTGGGCGGAGGGTCGGCCATCGGCGGTGACGATCGTCCAGCCGTCGGCAAGAGTCTCGATGCGGTGGGTGCCTTGGTTGACCATCGGTTCGATGGCCAAGGTCATCCCGGGGCGGATCTTCTCGCCGGTACCCTTGCGTCCGAAGTTGGGAATCTGCGGTTCCTCGTGCATCGAGCGCCCCACCCCATGGCCGACCATGTCGCGCACGACACTGAAACCGTGGCCCTCGACGTAGGTCTGGATAGCGTGGGAAATGTCGCCGATGCGATTGCCGACCTTGGCAAACTCGATCCCGTGATAGAGCGCAGCCTCGGTGACCTGCAGAAGTCGATCGACGGTGGAATCCACAGGGGCGATCCGCACGGTGGTGGCGTTGTCGCCGATCCAGCCAGCGTACTCGACAACAACATCGAGGGAGACGATGTCGCCGGGCCGGAGGATTCGCTTGATCGAGCCGATCCCGTGGACGACCTCCTCGTTGACCGAGATGCAGGTGTATGCCGGATAGGCGCGTTGACCGCGCGACGTGCGGTAGTTGTAGCACGCGCTGCGGGCGCCGTAGCCTTCGATGATCTTCTTTGCTTCCTGGTCGAGATCGTAGGTGCTGATGCCGGGCGCGGCGAGCGCGCGCATCTTGGCGAGCACTGCGGCGGCGACGCGGCAGGCCTCGCGCATCCCGGCGATCCCTTCCTTGTTTTTGATCGGAATCATGATGGGGAGAGCGTCAGCGCCGCGGCGGCGGGCACTTCAAGCAGGAGGCCTCGGGTACGATAATACGTTGCCGACGCCGGTGCGCTTTCGGCACCGCCAACGACCACGCAGGCATCGAGCGTCTCGCCCCGTGCTTCGAGCCACTCGTCGAAGACGAGCGCTTGCAGGACGGAGCGAGGGAACCCGCAGAGCTGGAATCCGCTCTCGGCGCGGCGGGCGAAGTACCAGCGGCGCAATACAGCCAAGACGGTTTCGTCGGCCGCGGAGCCCCCGGATCTCGCCGCCCGGCGCAGGGCGGCGCCCAACGGGGTCTGCCGTTGTGACTCGGCAGAAAGCAAAGCTTCGGTTGATACGTGCTCAGAAATCAAAGAACGAGAAAAGGCGGGAACCGAACCTGAGCATTCGGCCCCCGTTGGGAGAATCAGAAGTTTCGACTTGGGCGATCCAAGCAGGGAAAAGAGCTCGGAAATGGCAACCATCCCCTGCGAAGTAAAGAATTATGATTGGGAGAAGAACTTAATCACCCAAGCGGCCAGACCGATCGCAAGCAGGCTGCCGCAGGCGATCAACAACGGCTGGATGTTCTTGGCCTCGGCTCCATCGTTGAAGCCCGCCATCGTCGTGCTGCGCGCCCGGACACGGCCCTTCTTCAGGAAGCCATCGTAGTGGCGCTGGAGCAGGTAGGTCTCGAGCTGTCGCATCGTGTCGAGCATGACGCCGACGGTGATCAGCATGCCGGTGCCGCCGAAGAAGTAGGCGATGCGCTGCGGGAGGCTGATGCGCTGGTAGAGGAAATCGGGCATGACGGCGATGAACGTCAGGGCGATGGCGCCGAAGAGCGTCAGCCGAGTCATCACGAAATCGAGGAACTTGGCGGTGGGCTCGCCGGGGCGAACGCCGGGGATGTAGCCGCCGTACTTCTTGAGATCGTCGGCGATCTGGATCGGCTTGAACATGACCGACACCCAGAAGTAGCTGAAGAAAAGAATCATCGCCGCATCGAGCGTGTAGTAGAGCATGCTGCCGCTCTGGAGCGTGGACGCGAAATCGAGCAGGAAGGGCAGGTTGAACTTCGCTCCGGCGAACTGCATGATCTGCTGCGGGAAGAGCAGGATCGCACTGGCGAAGATCACAGGCATGACGCCCGAGTAGTTGACCTTCAGCGGAAGGAACGAGCTCTGTCCGCCGTAGACGCGCTGGCCGACCACACGCTTGGCGTACTGCACCGGGATCTTCCGTTGCGCCTGCGTGAGGGCGACGATGAAGGCGGTGACGCCGAAGAAGAGAGCCA
Source organism: Verrucomicrobiota bacterium (assembly GCA_023457035.1). GTDB lineage: Bacteria > Verrucomicrobiota > Verrucomicrobiia > Opitutales > Opitutaceae > CAJCBL01. The sequence goes on along the minus strand of JAEWNN010000066.1, from coordinate 12,739 downwards.
CCATCACGACGGCGTGGAAGATGCCGAACGAGGCACCGGTCCCGATCGGAGCGAAGAAGAGCTGCCAAGTCTGCGCCGCCGCGCCGGGGATGTCGGCGAGAATGCCGACGGTGATCAGGATCGAGATGCCGTTGCCGATGCCGCGCTGGGTGATCTGCTCGCCCAGCCACATCATCAGAAGCGTGCCGGCGGTAAGGAAGATCGTGGAGGTGATGAGGAACCATCCCTTGTGGGCAATGACGATCGCACCGTAGTGGGCCTCGTTGTAGCCGGGGAAGAGGCGGCCGGGATTCTCCAAGGCGCCCAAGAGAAGCAGGCCCTGGATCACGCAGATCACCACCGTCATGTAACGGGTATACTGCTGGATCTTCTGGCGGCCGACATCACCCTCCTGCTGCAGGCGGGCAAGCTGCGGGACGACGGCGACCATCAACTGCATGATGATCGATGCGCTGACATTGGGCATGATGCCCATCGCGCAAATCGCGCCCTTGAGCAGCGCGCCGCCGGTGAACATGTTGTACAGACCGAGCAAAGCACCGGCGCCGGAGGCGGCCTGATCCGCGAAGAACTGCTGCAACGGCTGCGGATCCAGCCCCGGGAGCGGGATGTGCGCACCGACGCGCGCCACGAACAGCAGCGCCATCGTCGTCAGGATACGTTGCCGGAGTTCCGGAATCTTCAGGCAGTTCGCAAAAGCGGAAAACACGGGAGGGTTTGTTCGGTTGGGGAAAATGGTCAGCGCGCCCGCAGGCGCGCTGAAGAGGGAATCAGGCGACGATCGCCTGGCCACCCGCCTTCTCGATCTTCTCCTTGGCTGCGTCGGAGAATTTCGCGGCGGTGACCTTCATGGCCCGGGCGAACTCGCCCGTGCCCAGAACCTTCAAGGGCAGCCCGGCATCGCGGATGAGCCCGACCTGGGCCAGAATCTGCGAGTCGACTTCCGTCACCGAATCCTCAAAACGAGCGAGGTCGCTCAGATTGACGATCGAGTAGACGGTCTTGAAGTTCTTGTTGTTGAAACCGCGGTGCGGGAGCTTGCGGTAGAGGGGCATCTGGCCGCCTTCGAAGCCGGGGCGGATGCTGCCACCCGAGCGGGCGGTCTGACCCTTGCCACCTTTGCCGGAAGTCTTGCCATGTCCCCCACCCTCGCCACAACCGACGCGTTTGCGGCGGTGGACGGCTCCGGGGGTGTTCTTGAGTTCGTGAAGCTTCATGATCGCTGGATGGTTGCGCCGGGGCCCGTTCAGGCCTGGCGGACTTGCTGGAACTGTTCGGCGAGGCGCAGTTTGCGCAGGCCGAGCAGGGTGGCGTTGACGACCGCGATATGGTTCTTCGAACCCATCGACTTGGAGAGCACGTTGTGGATGCCGGCCGCCTCGAGGACCGCACGAACACCGCCGCCGGCGATGACGCCGGTACCGGAGGACGCGGGGCGCAGGAGCACCTTGCCGCCATCATACTCGCCGAAAACCTCGTGGGGGATGGTGTCACCCTTGAGCTTGACGGAGACCATGTTCTTGCGGGCGTTTTCGGTGCCCTTGCGGATGGCGTCGGGCACCTCGTTGGCCTTGCCGTAACCGATGCCGACCGTGCCCTTGCCGTCGCCGACAACGGCGAGGGCGGAGAAGCTGAAACGGCGGCCGCCCTTGACGACTTTCGCGCAGCGGTTGATGAAAACAACCTTCTCGATCAGGCCGGATTCGGGGGCTTGGGGAGCGCCACGACCGCGATCGGAGGAAGAGGAACGAGAGTTTTGCATGGTCTCGGATTAGAACTTCAAACCGGCCTCGCGGGCGGCTTCGGCGAATGTTTTGACCTTACCGTGGAAACGGCGGCCGTTGCGGTCGAAAACGAAGCTGCTGAGCCCGGCGGCCGCGGCCTTGGCCGCGAACGAGCCGGCCAGGGTCTTGGCGCTGCTGTCGTTGGCGGCGAGCTTCTGGGCGCGCAGATCGGGGGTGAGGGTCGAGACGGCGACAAGGGTGGCCCCCTTCACGTCGTCGATGGCCTGGGCATAGATGTGCTTGCCGCTGAAATGCACGCAGAGGCGCGGGCGCTCGGCGGTGCCGACGACCTTCTTGCGGATGCGCCACTTGCGCTTCTGGAGCAGCTGGGCTTTGCGGATGGTATTCATCGCTGGATTTCTTTGGGTTGGTGCCGCGCTTAGGCGACCGTCTTGCCTTCCTTGCGGCGGACACGCTCGCCAACGATGCGCACGCCCTTGCCCTTGTAGGGTTCCGGCGGATAGAAGGCGCGGATTTCGGTGGCGACCTTGCCGACGAGCTGCTTGTTGCAGCCCTCGATCTTGACCTTGGTCTGGTCGGCCACGGTGACCTTGATCCCCTCGGGGATGTCGTACTTGATCGGGTGCGAGTAGCCGAGGGCGAGGTCGACGACCTTGCCCACGACCGCGGCCTTGAAGCCGACGCCCTGGATCTCAAGTTCCGTGGTGTAGCCGTTGACGACGCCGATGACCATTCCATTGATGATGGAACGGGCGGTGCCGTGCATGGCGTGGGCGAAACGGGTCTCATCCTGCGGCGTGACGACGACCTTGCCGTCGGCCACCTCGATCTTGACGACCGAGTCGAAGGTTTGCTGGACCTTGCCCTTGGGACCCTCGACCAGCACGGTGCCGTCCTGGACGGCGACCTTGACCTTGGCGGGGATGGTAACGGGGAGTTTTCCGATACGACTCATGGTGTGGGCTCTCCTTACCAGATGCTGCAGAGGAGTTCGCCGCCGAGCTTCTGGCGCCGGGCGTCCTGATCCTTCATCAGACCCTTCGAGGTCGAGACGATCGAGATGCCGAGACCGTTGAGCGCGCGCGGGATGTCGCGGTAGCCGTAGTAGAGACGACGGCCGGGGGTGCTGAGGCGACGGAGGTTGGTGATGGCGGGCGCGTTGTCGATGTACTTGAGCTTGATGACGACGGTCTTGTGACCGGCCTCGTCCTGCCCTTCGGAAACGTCGGAGACGTAGCCCTCGTCCTTCAGGATGCGGGCCATCGCAGCCTTCAGGGTGCTGTGCGGCACAACGCAGTCGGCCAGTCCGGCCTTGGCGGCGTTGCGGATCCGCGTGAGAAAATCGCTGATTGGATCAGTCATGGGTGTGTAGTGATGGGGACCGGCCGATATCCGACTGCCGGTCCGAAAGGTGTTTACCAGGAACTCTTGGTGACGCCCGGAATCTTGCCGTTGAGCGCGAGCTCGCGGAAGGTGATACGGGACACGCGGTACCGGCGGATGTAGCCGCGCGGACGGCCGCTGAGGGCGCAACGGTTGCGCACCCGGATGGCGGACGAATTGCGGGGCAGCTTGGACATCGCCTTCTGGGCCGCGAAGAACTCCTCGTCGGAGGTCTTCGGGTTGGCGAGGATGGCCTTCAGCTCGGCACGCTTCGCCGCGTACTTTTCGACGAGGGCGATGCGGCGGTTGTTCTTCTCGATGGCGGAAGTTTTCGGCATGGCAGGATCAGGCGGCGGTGGGAGTCTTGGCGGCGACAACGGCCTCCGTGCGACGGAAGGGGAAGCCGAGGAGCTTGAGCAGCTCGCGGCCTTCGTCGTCGGACGACGCGGAGGTGACGATCGAGATGTCGAGACCCATCACGCGCTTGGTGCTCTCGAGGGAGATCTCGGGGAAGATCGAATAGTCGGCGATGCCGAGGTTGTAGTTGCCGTTGCCATCGAACTTCGAAGGCACGCCGCGGAAGTCGCGGATGGCCGGAAGGGCGACAACGAGCAGGCGGGAAAGGAAGTGCCACATGTTCTCACCGCGCAGGGTGACCGTGGAACCGACAATCTGGCCTTCGCGGAGCTTGAAGTTCGCGATCGCCTTGCGGGACTTCGTGAGCACGGCCTTCTGGCCGGCGATCGCGGTGAGGTCGCGCTGGGTGTCGGCGATGACGGTCTTGTCCGCGCCGGAATCGATGCCGGTGTTGAGGACGACCTTCAGGATCTGCGGCACCTGGTGCGGGTTGGCGTAGCCGCGGGACTGCTTGAGGGCAGGCACGACGACCTCGGTGTAATGCTTCTTAAGTTGCGGGACTTGCTTCATGGGTGTGCGCCGGATTTCCGACCCGGCAGCGTGGTAAGTTGGTCAGAGTGACAACTCAGGACTACGCCTTGCCAGCCTTTTTTGCGGCGGGTTTCTCGGCGGCGGTCACCACCTTGAGGTTTGAGACGTGGATGGAGCCCTCGCGTTCGACGATGGCACCCTGGGGATTGGCTTGGGACTTGCGCTCGTGGCGCTTGATCATGGCAACACCTTCGACGACCGCGCGCTGCTTGGCGGCGCGGATCTCGAGGACCTTGCCCTGCTTGCCCTTGTGAGAGCCGGCGACGACGGCGACGGTGTCGCCACGTTTGATGTGGAATTTTTGCTTCATCAGAGGACCTCCGGAGCGAGGGAGACGATCTTCATGAAGTTCTTCGCGCGCAGCTCGCGGGCGACGGGCCCGAAGATGCGGGTGCCCTTGGGATTGCCTTCGGCATCGATGATGACGACGGCGTTGTTGTCGAAGCGCAGGTAGCTGCCATCGGCACGGCGCAGGGGCGCGCGAGTGCGGACGATGACGGCCTTGGCGACTTCACCCTTCTTGACGGTGGCGTCGGGGCTGCTGTCCTTGATGTTGACCGTGATGATGTCGCCGACATGGGCGATGTCGGTGTTCTGGCCCATACGGCTGATCATCGAGGCCTTGCGCGCGCCGGTGTTATCGGCGACGTCGAGAATGGAACGCATCTGGATCATGGCGCGTTACTCCTTGGACGGTTCGAGGTTGGCCTCGAGGGCGTTGTTGTTGGCGGCGTGGACAACCTTGAGCACGCGCCAGCGCTTGAGGCGGCTGAGCGGGCGGGTTTCCATGATCTCGACCTTGTCGCCGATCTTGGTCTCGTTCTTCTCGTCATGCACGTGCACGACGGTCTTGCGATTGATGACCTTCAGGTAGCGAGGGTGCGGAATCTTGAAGGGGATGGTGACCTTGACGGACTTGTCGCCCATCCGGCTGGTGACAGTGCCGAGGAGGATCTTCCGTTCGGTGCGTTTGGCGGCTTCCATAGTCTTGGGCGCTCCGTGTTAACGGGCGGCCGCGGGAGCCGCGGCGGCCTGCTTCTTTTGGGTGAGGATGGTCTCCAGCCGGGCGATGTCCTTGCGATACGCCTTGAACGTATGGGGCTTGTCGATCTGGCCGGTGTGCTTGCGCAGGTTGCTCTGGAGGAGGGTTTCGCGGGTCTCGCGAAGCTTCGCTTCGATCTCCGCAATGGAGAGCTCGCGGATGTCCTTGGGTTTCATGGCGTCTCGTTTGGTGGCGGCGGTTGTGGGCGCGCTCAGGCCGCAACGCCCTCACGGGCGATGAAGCGGCACTTGCAGGGCAGCTTGGTGTCGGCCAAGCGCATCGCCTCGCGGGCGATGGTGAGCGGAACACCGGCGAGCTCGAAAAGGATGGCGCCGGGCTTGATCAGCGCGACGTAGAATTCGACCGCGCCTTTGCCTCGACCCATTCGGGCTTCGGCAGGGTGCTTGGTGACCGGCATGTGCGGGAAAACGCGGATCCAGACCTTGCCCTTGCGCTTGAGGTGGCGGTTGATCGCCACACGAGCGGCTTCGAGCTGGCGGCCGTCGAGACGGACGCGGTCCATGGCCTGGATGGCGTATTCGCCGAACGCGATCGTGTTGCCGCGTTTGGCCTTGCCGGCGTTGCTGCCCTTTTGGGCGCGACGGAATTTGGTGCGTGCAGGTTGAAGGGCCATGGTGGGCTCAGTTGTTGTTGTCGGTGTCCTTCTTGCAGATCCAGCACTTCACGCCGATCTTGCCGTAAACGGTGTGGGCCTCGGCGAAACCGTAGTCGATGTTCTCGCGGAGGGTATGGAGCGGCACGCGACCGGTGCGCTGCAGCTCGCGACGGGCGATTTCCGAGCCACCGAGGCGGCCGGAGGCCTGAAGCTTGATGCCATCGGCACCGAGGCTCATCGCCATCTGCATGGCCTTCTTCATCGCGCGACGGTAGGAGATGCGGCGCTCGAGCTGGAGGCAGATGTTCTCGGCGACGAGCTGGGCCTCGATCTCGGGCTTCTTGACCTCCTGGATATCGAGCAGGATCTCCTTGCCGGTGAGCTTGGCGAGATCTTCCTTGATCTTCTCGACCTCCTGGCCCTTGCGGCCGATGACGATGCCCGGGCGGGCGGTGAACACCTTCACCCGCACGCGGTTGGCGGCGCGCTCGATGAAGATGCGCGGCACAGAGGCGAGCTTGAGCTTGCCCATGAGCTGCTCGCGGATCTTCTGGTCCTCGGCGAGGAGCAGGCCGAATTCCTTCTTGCGCGCGAACCAGCGCGACTGCCAGTTACGGCGGACGGCCAGGCGGAAACCGATCGGATTGGTCTTTTGTCCCATGGCGTTACTTGGTTGCGGCGGCTTCGGAGAGGACGATGCGGATGTGCGACATCTTCTTGCGGCGGGGCATCGCGGAACCGCGGGCACCGGCTTTGAAGCGCTTGAGCACCGGACCGGTCTCGATCACGGCGGAGGCCACGACGAGGTTGTCGGAGGAGAGGTTGTTGTTGTTCTCCGCGTTCGCGATGGCCGACTTCAACGTCTTGACGATGAGGCGGGCGGATTTGCGCGGGATGAGGGTGAGCAGTTCGACGGCCTGCGGAGCAGCGAGCCCCTGGATCTCGCGAGCGACCTCGCGCATCTTCTTCGGGGACATCCGGGCGAACCGGGTAAGAGCTTGGACTTCCATGGTGGTGGTGTTTTACGGCTGGCCGCCGGCGCCGGAAAGGCGGGCGGCCCTGCCCTGTTGCATCAGACGGCCTTGGCGGTGTGGGCGCCGTGCGCCTTGAAGAAGCGCGTCGGGGCGAATTCGCCGAGTTTGTGGCCGACCATATTCTCGGTCACGAAGACCGGGACGAAGGCCTTGCCGTTATGGACGTTGAACGTGACACCGACAAAGTCGGGGGTGATGGTCGAACGACGCGACCACGTCTGGAGGGGCTTCTTGTTGTTGGCCTTCTTCGCCTTCTCGAATTTCTCCGAGAGGTGCGGGTCGACGAAGAAGCCTTTCTTGATTGAACGAGCCATGGCGTGAAATCGTTTGGGTTACGCGGCGGTTGGGTTATTTCTTGCCGCGCGGCTTACGGCCGTTCTTGCGGGTAATGATGAGGGCGTTGGTCGTCTTCGACCGCTTGCGGGTCGGAAAGCCCTTGGCGAGCTGGCCCCACGGGGAGACGAGGTGCTGGCGACCGCCACCACCCTTGGACTTGCCCTGACCGCCACCGTTGGGGTGGTCGACCGGGTTCATGGCCACACCGCGCACGCGGGGACGGCGGCCGAGCCAACGGTTGCGACCCGCCTTGCCGAGGGACTGGTTCATGTGGTCGCCATTGCCGACCTCGCCGATCGTGGCACGGCAGCGCTTGTTGACCATGCGGATCTCTCCGCTGGGCATACGAATGATCGCGTTGTCCCCCTCGATGTTGACGAGTTGGGCGGCATTGCCGGCCGAGCGGGCAATGACCGCACCCTGCCCGGGCAGAAGCTCGACACAGTGGATGAAGGTGGCCGCAGGGATGATCGAGAGCGGGTAAGAACAGCCGGGGAGGAACTCCTCGGGGGTCTTGTCGCTGGAGACGACCTTGGCGCCGACCTTCAGGCCCTTTGGGGCGATGATGTAGCGCTTCTCGCCGTCGACGTAGGCCAGGAGGGCAAGGTTCGCCGAACGGTTCGGATCGTACTCGAGGGCTTGGACGCTGGCCGGGATGTCGAGCTTGTTGCGACGGAAGTCGACGATGCGATAACGGCGACGGTGACCACCGCCGCGGCGACGCGACGTGATGCGGCCGTAGCAGTTGCGACCGCCCGACTTGCGGGTCGACTCGGTGAGGCGCGCTTCGGGCTTCTTCTTCGAGAGCTCCGGATCAACGTTGAGGATCAGGTAGCGCTGAGTCGGGGTGATGGGACGGAATTGCTTGAGAGGCATGGTGGTGTCTCCGGTGTGCGGCTCAGGCGAGCTCGATCTTGTCGCCCTTCTTCAGGGTGACGATGGCCTTCTTGTAGTCGGAGCGGGTCGTCGGGCGACCGCGGCGGTCGCGCTTCGGCTTGCCCTTCACGTTGATGATGTTCACGCGCTTGACGCCGACCTTGAAGGTGGCCTCGACGGCGGAACGGACATGCTGCTTCGTGGCCTCGGGGAACACCTCGAAGGTGTACTGACCGAACTCGGAAGACTGCTTGTTGGACTTCTCCGTCAGGCGGATGGTCTTAAGAACTTCGTAGGCGGGCTTCATCAGTTGCCTCCCTTCATGCGGGCGATGACGTTCTCGAGCGCCTTCTCGGAGAGGATCACCTTCCGGTACTGGGTCAGGTCGAGGGTGTTGAGCTGGGTGGCGTCTTGGATGAAGACGCGCTCGAGGTTGCGGGCGGCGCGGCGAACTTCGGTGCCGAAGGGCGCGTCGACGATGAGGATCTTGCCTTCCGGGGCGATGCGGCCGACGACGGAGTTGATCTCCTTGGTCTTGGCTGCGGCGGCCTCGAAGCGCTCGATCACCTCGATCTCACCGGCGACGGCGCGATCGAAGAAGGCGCGGCGCAGGGCGAGATTCTTCACCTTGGCGTTGATCTTCTGGGAGAAGTCCTGCGGACGCGGTCCGAAGACCACGCCACCACCGGACCAGAGCGGCGAACGGGTCGAGCCAGCGCGAGCGCGGCCGGTGCCCTTCTGCTTGAACGGCTTCTTGCCGCCGCCGGAGACCTCACCGCGGGTCTTGGTGCTGCGGGTGCCCTGGCGGGCGTTGGCGCGGTGCGCGACGGCGACCTGCTTGACGGCCTGCAGGCCCTTGTCGCCTTCGAAGGTCTCGATGCCGTCGAAATCCTTCTCGACGAACTGCGAGCCATCAGCGGAGTAAACTTTGAGCTTCATGTCGTGGGCGCTCCTTAGGCTTTAACCGCCTTGATGGCGGAGCGGATGATGACGTCGGATCCGTTGCAGCCGGGAATCGCACCGCGAACGAGCAGCAGATTCTTGTCGGCGAGGACCTTGACGACCTTGAGGTTCTGGACGGTGCGGTTCACCGCACCCATGTGGCCGGGCATCTTTTGATTCTTGAAGACGCGGCCGGGAGTCTGGCGCATACCGATGGCACCGATTCGGCGGTGGAACATCGAGCCATGGGAGGCGCGGCCACCCTTGGTCTTGAAGCGGAACTGGACGCCCTGGAAGCCTTTGCCCTTGGTCTCACCGGTCACGTCGACCAGTTGGCCTTCCTTGAAGATTTCGACCGTGACGATGTCACCGGTCTTGGCTTCGGGAGCGGCGGCGAGACGCACTTCCGAGAGGCGGCTCACAGCGGCGACGCCAGCCTTCTTCGCGTGGCCGACCTCGGCCTTGCTGAGGCGCTGCTCCTTCTGGGGACCAAAGCCGAGCTGGACGGCATTATAACCGTCGGTCTCGACCGTCTTGACCTGCACGACCGGGCAGGGACCGGCTTCGACGACGGTGACGGGGACGAGGGCGTTATCGCCGTCGTACACCTGCGTCATCCCGACTTTTTTGCCGAGGATTGTTTGGATCATGTTTCTAAGCGGTAGGTGGAGGTTATCCGTTTACGGGACCTACATTAGACGCGGCGCCCGCAAGGGCGGGCCGTCGCCTAAGGCTGGTGGGTCACACCGTCATACGTTGATAGTGATATCGACGCCGGACGGGAGATTGAGTTTCTTGAGCTCGTCGACCGTTTGGGCCGTGGGCTCGATGATGTCGAGGAGCCGCTTGTGGGTGCGGATCTCGAACTGTTCCATGGACTTCTTGTCCACGTGCGGGGAGCGGTTGACCGAGAGCTTCTCGATGCGCGTGGGCAGCGGGACCGGGCCCGACACACGGGCGCCGGAGCGCTTGGCCGTCTCGACGATCTCGGAGGCCGACTGGTCGATGATGCGATAGTCGAAGCCCTGAAGCTTGATGCGAATGCGTTGACCTTTCATGGGTGCGGTGCGTCGGGATTACGTGCGCGCAGGGGCGCGGGTGGACGTTTCGACGATACGGGTAAGAACCTGCGCCGGGACTTGGTCGAAATGGGACGGCTCCATTGAGTAGGAGGCGCGGCCCTTCGAGAGGGAGCGGATGTCGGTGGCGTAACCGAACATGGTTTCGAGCGGAACGAGCGCGGCGACGATGCAGGCTCCCTCGCGGCTTTCCATACCTTGGATCTGGCCACGGCGACGATTGATGTCGCCCATGATGTCGCCCTGGTACTCTTCGGGGACGGTGACCTCGACCTTCATGATCGGCTCGAGCAAGATCGGGGCAGCGGCCTTCATCGCTTCCTTGAAAGCGAAGATGCCGGCCATCTTGAACGCGATTTCCGACGAGTCGACAGCGTGGAAAGAACCGTCGTAGATGCGGGCGCGGATGTCGACCACGGGGTAGCCAGCGATGGTACCGTTGTTGGTACCCTCGAGAATGCCTTCGGTCGCGGGCTTGATGAACTCCTTGGGGATGACACCGCCGACGATCTCGTTGAGCACCTCGTTGCCTTTGCCCTTTTCGTTGGGCTCGAGCTTGATGCAGACGTGGCCGTACTGTCCCTTTCCACCGGTCTGGCGGATGAACTTGCCCTCGCCTTCGGATGCCTTGGTGATCGTCTCACGATAAGCGATCTGCGGCTTGCCGGCTTCGGCCTCGACCTTGAACTCGCGCAGCATGCGGTCGCGGATGATCTCGAGGTGAAGTTCGCCCATGCCGGCGATGATGGTCTGACCGGTTTCGGCGTCGGTGGAGACGCGGAAAGTGGGGTCTTCGGCGGCGAGACGGGCAAGCGCGTTACCCATCTTCTCTTGGTCGACCTTCGACTTCGGCTCGATCGACATCGAGATGACGGTCTCGGGGAAGGTCGGTGGTTCCAGGCGGATATCGAAATCTTCGTCGCACAGGGTGTCGCCAGTGATGACGTCCTTGATGCCGATGACGGCACAGATGTCACCGGCGTAGGCGACCTCGATCTCCTCCTTGTCCATGGCGCGCATGAGCAACAGGCGCGAGACGCGCTCGCTGCGGCGGGTGCGCGGATTGTACATGGACTGGCCCTTCTTCATCTGCCCCTGGTAGATACGGCAGAAGACGAGGCGGCCCACAAAGGGATCGCTCCAGAGCTTGAAAGCGATGGCGACGGTCTTCTCGCGATCGTCGGCCTTGGCGGCGACGGGCTGGCCGTCGCTGTCCTGGCCCTGCGCATCGGGAATGTCGGTCGGAGCCGGCAGGTAGTTGACAACGCAGTCCAACAGGCGCTGCACACCCTTCTTCTTGAAGGCGGAGCCCGGCACAACGCCGGTGATCTTCATGGCAACGGTCGCCTTGCGGATGCCAACCATGAGCTCGTGCGCGGAAATCTCCTCGCCGGCCAGATACTTCTCGGCGATCGCGTCGTCGCTATCGGCAACGGCCTCCACGAGGGCGTCGCGATACTTCTTCGCGTCGGCCTTCATGTCGGCGGGGATCTCGACGATCTTCGGGGTCATGCCCATCGGATCGGCGGCATTGTCCTCGAAGAGGTAGGCGACCTGGTGAACAAGGTCGACCACACCGGCGAAGTTCTCCTCGGCGCCGATCGGCAGGTAGAGGGCATGGGCATTGGCCTTCAACTTCGCCCGCATCTCCTCGATGCACTGGAGGAAGTTGGCGCCGGTGCGATCCATCTTGTTGACGAACGCCAGCCGCGGCACGCGGTACTTGTTGGCCTGGCGCCAGACCGTCTCGGACTGGGGCTGCACGCGGCCGACCGCGCAGAAAACGGAAACCGCACCGTCGAGCACGCGGAGCGAGCGCTCCACCTCGGCCGTGAAATCCACGTGTCCGGGGGTGTCGATGATATTGATGCGGGTCTTGATCCCCTTGAACGGGCCCACCGAGGGGACCCAGGCGCACGAAACAGCCGCCGAGGTGATGGTGATGCCGCGTTCGCGCTCCTGCTCCATCCAGTCGGTGACCGCGGAGCCCTCATGCACCTCGCCCATCTTGTGGACGGTGCCGGTGTAGAAGAGAATGCGCTCGGAAGTGGTGGTCTTGCCGGCGTCGATGTGGGCCGCGATGCCGATGTTGCGCGTCCACTCCATGGGAGCGGGACGGGCCGGGGCGTTGGCGGCGGAAAGCTTGGATTTCTCCGTGACGATCGTGATGGACATGTCGGTCGGGTGCGTGCTGCTCACCAACGCAGGTGGGCAAAGGCGCGGTTGGCCTGCGCCATCTTGTGGACGTCGTCCTTCTTCTTCACCACCGTGCCGGTGTTGTTGTAGGCGTCGACGATCTCGGCCGCGAGCGCATCGCGCATCGAGGTCCCCTTGCGGGCATAGGCGGCATCGACCACCCAGCGGATGCCGAGCGACTCCTGCCGATCGAAGGCGATCTCCACCGGCACCTGGTAGGTGGCGCCACCGACGCGGCGGCTCTTCACCTCGATGCGGGGACGGGCGTTCTCGAGGGCACCGGTGAGAATCTCAACCGGGTTGCCCTTCTCGAGCTTCTCGGAGGCCTTCTCGAAGGCTCCGTAAACGATGCGCTGGGCAACGCTCTTTTTGCCGCTCTCCATGATCGCGTTGATCAGGTGCGCAACGAGGGTGTTCTGGTAGCGGATGTCCGGCTGAACCGGGCGCTTGGTCGCTCTACGACGGCGTGACATGGCGTAAGTTAGGCTTTCTTGGCTTCCTTGGGACGTTTCACGCCGTACTTGGAACGGCTACGGCGACGC
>JAEWNN010000065.1 GCA_023457035.1 Verrucomicrobiota bacterium | reverse complement strand
CGATCGCCCCCGGCTACATGGCCACCGACAACACCGCCCCGCTGCGCGCCGACGACAAACGCTCCGCCGCCATCCTCGAGCGCATCCCGGCCGGCCGCTGGGGCACGCCCGACGACCTCAAGGGCGCGGTGGTCTTCCTCGCGTCTTCAGCCTCCGACTACGTCAACGGCTACACCGTCGCCGTCGACGGCGGCTGGCTCGCGCGCTAAAAGTCCGAGGTAGGGACGTTTCTCCGAAACGTCCGCTCTGGGCTCCGCGATCCATATTCACCGTTCACGGCGGTTTCGGAGAAACCGCCCTACCGCCGCCCGCCATCCCTTTCCGATTCCGTTGTAGGAGCCTGCTTGCAGGCGATCAGCGTTCCGCCCACCACCGATCCGAGCCCTCGCCTGCAAGCAGGCTCCTACCTCCTCTTCCCTCCTTCCTCTGTGTGGCGCTGCTCGCGAGAGCAGCGATCCGACCTCCGCCCATGAACCGTCGACTGGCTCTTCCCCTACTCGCCGCCGCCCTCCTCGCATCGCTGGCCACCGCGGCCGAGAAACTCGTGGTCTCCGTCTCCCACGATCTCGCGATCGCCCGCCCAGCCGAGACGATCACCGTGCCGTGGGCCGAGGTGAACCGCGCCCTTCCCGGCGCCCTCCTGCAGAAGCTCGCCGTGAAGGACTCCGCCGGCCGCGTGTTGCCCTACCAGGTGACCAATGTCGCCCCGCTCGCCAAGGACCCCGAGAAACGCGGCGCCGCCTACGGCGAGTTGATCTTCCAATACGATTTCGCCGCCAGCGAAAAGACCGCCACCTTCACCGTCGAGAAGACCGAGGAGCTCGCGCCGGTCTTCCCCGTGAAGGCCTTCGCGCGCGCCGTGCCCGAGCGGCTCGACGATTTCGCCTGGGAGAACGACCGCATCGCCCACCGCGTCTACGGCCCGGCCCTCGCCGCGCCCTCCGAACCGCCCGGGGCCAAGGAGGTCCTCGTCACCAGCGGCATCGACGTCTGGTGCAAACGCGTGCGCTACCCGATCGTCGACCGCTGGTACAACAAAGGCCACGACCACTACCACACCGACGAGGGCGAAGGCATGGACCTGTACTCCGTCGGCCCCTCGCGCGGCTGCGGCGGCACCGGCGTCTGGGACGGCAGCCGGTTGCACGTTGGCCGCAACTACCGGACCGCGCGCGTCCTCGCCAACGGCCCGGTGCGCGCCGTCTTCGAGCTCACCTACGACACCTGGGCCGCCGGCGGCGTCTTCGTCTCCGAGACCAAACGTTTCACCGTCGACGCCGGCCACAACCTCGACCGCATCGAGAGCACCTTCACCGCCTCCGGCAACACCCGCGAGCTCACCGTCGCCGTCGGCCTCCACAAGAATCCCGCCGACAAGGGCCAAGACCCCTGGGTCGACGTGAGTCGCAATCCCGGCGACGGCTGGCTCGCGCAATGGGTTGTGCAAAAGACCAACGGCGAACTCGGCACGGCCGTGCTCGTGCCCTCCGCCGCCTTCATCGGCTTCGCCGAGGACGACCGCAACCTGCTCGTGCTCGCCAAGGTCGCGCCGGGCCAACCGCTCACCTACCACGCCGGCGCCGCCTGGTCGCGTGCCGGAGATTTCCTCACGCGCGAGGACTGGCTGACCCATCTCGAAGCCTGCGCCGCCCGCGTCCGCCACCCCGTGAAGCTCGCCTTCGAAGCCGCCAAGTGATGCCGCCCGTCCCGAACAGATCCGATTCCCTGAGAGGCATTCCGCCCAACAGCCGCTCCGTGGCCTTGGCTGGGGTGGCCGAGGCAGGAGCCTGCTTGCAGGCGATTCTGGCCGTGGTTGCGCGGCGGAGGGTCACGCGCCCGCAAGCAGGCCCCGCCAAGAACCCCCGGAGCCCTTCCCTCTTTTCTGGCCTCTCCGCGCTTCTCGCCGTCGCCGCCCTGCTGCCCGCCCCGCTCGTCCGCGCCGGCGCCGCCGACGAAAGACCTTTCCGCATCGTCGGCCCCGCGGCCGGCGCCGACTGCCGCACCGTGCAGGAGGCGATCGACGCCGTCCCGGCCGACAACGCCGCGCCCAAGCTCATCCTCCTCCAGCCCGGCGCGTACTTCGGCCATACCGTGCTCGACAAGCCGTTCGTCACGTTGCGCGGTTCCGGCCCGGCTTCGCTTCTCACCTACAACCTCGGCCAGGCCATCCCTGGTGCTGACGGCCAGGAGATCACCTGGCGCGGCGCCTCCGCGCTGCTGATCACGCCGGCGGCGCACGATGCCGTGATCGAAAACCTCACACTCGAGAACACCTACGGCAAAGGCATGCAGGCCCAGGCCTGCTCGGTGGAGGCGGACCGGGTCCTCTTCCGCCGCTGCCGCATCCTCGGCTGGCAGGACACGCTCCGACTCGAGACCGGCCGTCAGCTCTTCGAGCAGTGTTACATCTCCGGACACGTCGACTTCATCTATGGCGGCGCGACGGCGTTTTTCGACCGCTGCGAGATCCACTGCCGCGACCAGGGCTACATCACCGCGCCCGCCACACCGGCCAACCGTACCGGCTTCGTCTTCGCCGACTGCCGCATCACTTTCCCCTACGGCAATCCACCAACCTACCTCGGACGCCCGTGGAAAGAGTCCTCGCAAGCGGTGTTCATCCGCTGCGAGCTCGGTGCGGGCGTGCACGCCGAGGGGTGGAAGGAATGGCGTGTCGCGCCGCCGCTGATCCGTTTCTCCGAATACCAGAGCCGCGGTCCCGGCGCCACTCCGACCGCGAACCCATCGCGCGTCCCCTGGGCCACGTTCTCCACCCAGCCCGCGCCCACCACCTTCGATCGCGCCGCCGTGCTCGGCGACTGGCAGCCGCCCACCGCCCAGCCCGCCAAACGCGACGCCACCACCCCGTAAGGCCGGTCTCCGACCGGTCCCCCTCGACTCCGTCCAACTCCATCCCCCGTGTCCTCTTTCCACGCCCAACCACCCATCGTCGCCGCTCGCGGCCGGTCGGAGACCGGCCCTACCTGGCGATCGCCGACCCGCTTGCGGGTGGACCCGCTTGCCCCCAAGCAGGTTGGGCCGGTCGCCCGTCTGCGTCGCCAGATCTCGGCAACAGCGTTTTCTCTCGTCTGCGCTGCCCAGACTTTCGCAACGCTGCCCCCCGCCGCCGCCGTCCCCCCAGCGCCCACCACCGACCCCGTCCCCACCTTCGCCGGCGCCACGCCGCTGGAGTGGTCGACCCGCCTCGCGCGCTCCGAGGTCGCCCGACAAGCCGGCGCACTCGAAGCCGGCGCCACGCCCAAATCCCGCTGGGACTACACCTCCGGCCTTTTCGCCTTTTCCCTCCAGCAGCTCGCCGCCCGCACGGGCGACACCGCCCTGCGCGACGCCGGCGACCGCATCGTCACCACCTACATCGGGGCCGACGGCGCCATCGCCACCTACCGTTTCGAGGACTTCAATATCGACATGGTCACGCCCGGCCGCGCGCTGCTCGAGGTGGCGGCCCGCCAGCCCGAACCGCGTTTCCGCACCGCGCTCGCCACCCTGCGCAAGCAGCTCACCGAACAGCCGCGCACCAGCGAGGGCGGTTTCTGGCACAAGCAGCGTTACCCTCACCAGATGTGGCTCGACGGCCTCTACATGGGCTCGCCCTTCCTCGCCGCCTACGGCAAGGACTTCGCCGACCCCGCCGCCTTCGACGACGTCGCCCGGCAGATCCTCCTCATCGATGCCCATCTCTACGACGCCAAGACCGGCCTCTACTACCACGCCTGGGACGAGGCCCGGAAGCAGGACTGGGCCGACAAGACCACCGGCCTCTCCCCCAACTTCTGGGGACGCTCCATCGGCTGGTACGCCATGGCCATCGTCGACGCCCTCGACCACCTGCCGCCCACGCAGCACGAGCTCGAGGACATCAACGCCATCCTGCGCCGCGTGGCCGACGGCATCGTGCGCTGGCAGGACCCGCAGAGCGGCGCCTGGTGGCAGGTCGTCGACCAGGGCAACCGCGACGGCAACTACCTCGAGGCCACGGCGTCATCGATGTTCGTCTACACCTTGGCCAAGGCCATCAACCGCGGCTACCTGCCGCGCGAGAAATACCTCCCCGCCGCCCGCCGCGGCTACGAGGCGCTGATCCGCGAGTTCATCCGCACCGGTGCCGACGGCCGCGTGAGCCTCACCCGCTGCTGCTCCGTCGCCGGCCTGGGCTACACCAACAGCGCCGGCCGCGCCCGCGACGGCAGCTTCGAATACTACATCAGCGAGCCGATCATCGACAACGACCTCAAGGGCGTCGGCCCCTTCATCCTCGCCGGCCTGGAGATGCAGCAACTCCTTTCGCCGACGATCGCCACGGCCTTCACCGCCCGCAGTTGGGACGATGCCGCCACCATCCTCGCCCGCATCAAGGACCCCGTTA
>JAEWNN010000064.1 GCA_023457035.1 Verrucomicrobiota bacterium | reverse complement strand
TGAGCGACCGCCGGTTCTTGAGCTGGAGGAACCCGAGCGAGTTCTCGATCTGGAAGCGGGGCAGCGCGAGGAACAGCAGCGTGGCCAGCGCCACCACCAGCAGGTACAGCCCGCCGGCCGCCGCCACAATCCGCCAGTCGACCGCCCGCCGCAGCCGCTCGAACAGGCGCCCCCAGGGAATCCGCCGCCAGCTCGCCGTGTCATTGGTCTCTGGATCCGTCGCCGCGCTGAGCGTGATCGTCAGCAGGTACGTGAGCGCCAGCGCGGTGAAGAGCAGGAGGTGCAGCACGAAGCCCATCGCCACCGTGAGCACGCCCGCCGCCACGACGAGGAATAGGCACAGCACCGCCAGCTGCAGGTCCTCGCGTGGTCGCCGGTGCCCGATCGCGCGCACGGTGACCAGCAGCAAATTCAGGCGCACGAGCGCCGCGAGGGGCTCGGAGTTGATCACCAGATCGGTCGCGACGAACAGGATCAGCCCGGGAAACAGCAGCCGCCAGGCCCCGGCCGGCACCCGCCCCGGCAGGTCCGGCCAGACCAGCACCGCCAGCACGAGCAAGGTGATCGGCGGAAGCAGCGCCGCGCCCCCGAGGTCGAAGAAGTACACGCCCCACGCGCTGCACAGCGCCAACGCCCCGCCGAGCCCCCACCGCAGCAGGTGGAGCTCGTCGGCCGTGAGCGCCGGTTCAGACGCGCGCCGCGATCTCGTGTCCCAGCCGGGCACAGACCCCCCTTTCCCCTTCAGGTTCGAATGTCAGCAACACCCCGCGTACCCGCGGCCCGCCGCGCCGCCGGCCCGCCGGGCCCGGTTCGAGCACCGCCAGCCGGTCCAGCCACGTCTCCACATCGCGGACTCCGCGGACCAGCAGCGGCGGCTCGCCATCGATCGCCACGCTGTCGAGTCGGCCCTGGCGGAACAGATCCTCGGCGAGCGAGCCGGCCAGCCGGCAGAGCAGCTCGAACTGCTCCGGTCGCGGCCACCGTGTCGCCGTCGCCTCCACCCACAGGCCGAAGGTCGCCGCGCCCTCGGTGGCATGCTGCCGCACGAGCAGCTGCCGCAGGCGCGCGGAGGCCTTCCAGTGGATGTGGCGGTGCGAGTCGCCCGCCCGGTAGCGCCGCAGCCCGAGCAGGTCGTTGCCCATGCCCGGCTTGGCCACATCCTCGCTCTCCAACTGGAACCGCGCCACCGCCGCGCCGATGAAGGTGTAAGCCACGCGCGCCGGCCACACCCGGACCTCCCGGCGGACCGTCGCGCCGACCGTCTTCCGCAGGAAACCGAACGGGAACAGCGAACCGGCACCCGACAGCGCCAGCGTCTCGCGCCCGCGCCGCGCCGGGCGGTACGTCCAGCCGAGCCGGTCCACGCCGCCCGCCTCGAGCCGGCGTCGCAGGAACAGCCGTGTCTCCGCCTGCGTGGGCCGCGCCTCCAGATCAAACCAGAGCGCATAGGTGGGCAGCACCCGTTTGCGGTTGCGCAGCTCCACCACCACCTCGGCCTCCTGTCCCACGCGAAACGGCGGCGCCGGCCGCAGCCGCCACTCGATCCCGGAGAAATTCAACCAAGCCAGCGTCCCGCCGAGTCCTAGGCTAGAGAGCAGCAACGCCAGCGTAAGGAAGAGGATGTTGTTGCCCGTGTTGTAGGCGCCCACCCCGATCGCGCACGTCACCACCAGCAGCACCGTGCCCGGGATCGTCGGCAGGAGGCGGTGCCGTTTCTCCGGCAGCAACAGCCCCCAGAGCAGCTCCCGCCAGGAGAAATGCCACGACCGCCACCGCCGCAGCCCGCCGAGGCCCTGCCAGTCCTCAAGCGGCTCCGACCGGCCGCCGACCGCCCCCGGCGCGGACACGCCGCCCACCGTGCCCCACCCATCCCGGGGCTGGCCTCCCGTCTCCACGGGAACGCCCCCGTCGGCCGGTCCGCCCGGTCGCAGGCTGTTGTGCAGAAGTCCGTTCACACCGGCTCCGGCAGGTGGCTGAGCAGGCGCCGCAGGATGGTCTCGATCGCCGCGCTCTCCTCGAGTGCGTCGGCGCCCTGCCGCGCCAGCGCCAGACGATGGGCCAGCACTGGTACCACAAGCTTGGTCACATCCTCCGGCAGCACGAAATCGCGGCCAAGCAAGAGAGCGCGCGCCTGCGCGGCCTGCTTGAGCGCCAGCCCGCCGCGCACGCTCACGCCGGTGCGGAACTCGCTCTCGGTGCGCGTGGCCGCCACGATCTTCAGCAGATACTCGAGCACGCTGTCCTCCACGTACACCCGGCCGGCCCGCGCTTGGAGCTCCACGATCTCGGCCTGCGTCACCACCGGTTCGATCGTGATGCTGTCGTAGGTCAGTCGCGGCCGCTGGAGGATTTCCAGCTCGTCGGCGGCCGCCGGATAGCCCATGCGCAACCGCATCAGGAAACGATCGAGCTGGCTCTCCGGCAGCGGGAACGTGCCCTCGTAGTCCACCGGGTTCTGCGTGGCGAAGACCATGAACGGCGCCCCGATGTCGTGCGTGACGCCGTCGGCCGTGATCTTGCCGCGGTCCATCACCTCGAGCAGCGCCGACTGCGTCTTGGGCGTGGCGCGGTTGATCTCGTCGGCCAGCACGATGTGGGCGAAGACCGGCCCGCGCTTGAAGACGAACTCCCGCACGCGTTCGTCGTAGATCGCCACCCCGGTCACATCGGTCGGCAGCAGATCGCTGGTGAACTGGATGCGCGAGAACGAGCAGTCGAGCGAGCGCGCCAGCGAGTAGGCCAGCGTCGTCTTGCCCACGCCGGGCAGGTCCTCGAGCAGCAGGTGGCCCTGCGCGAGCAGGCACACGAGCACCTGCTCGATCGCCTCGTCCTTGCCCTTGATCGTCCGGCGGATGCTGCTCCGCAACCGGTCGAGCTTCTCGCGGTGCGCGGTTGCGCGTGTCGCCTCGGCGGTGTCGCTCATGCCGGCAACGCTGGCGGCTTGCCCGGTGGTGGCAAGCGCTGCGGCAGCCTCTCCTTCCCCTGCGCAGCCGCGCCACTGCGCCTTGCGCCGGCTATTCGCGGGAGGGGGCAGTTCGCAGCAGGCCAATGTGCGAGCGCATGGGGCGATTGGGCTTGCCGCGGATCAACCGAAGGGTGAGCGGCGCAGGCCGCGCAGGGAGGTGAGGCCGCCCCAGTCGGCGAGGGGCGGGAGCGGGCGTGGGGCGGTGCGCGCGCGGGTGCCGTGGCGGCGGCGGAAGGCGGCCAACTGCGTGGCCACGAAGGCCTCGGAGCCGAGCACGGCGGCGTCGGTGAAGTAGCGCACGCGGCAACGCAGGACATCGGTCAGCGGCAGCTGGCCCTTCTGGCGGAGGACTTTCTCGAAGACGGAGGGGGCGATCGTGGCGCCGCGGGCGCGGGGCGCGGAACCGGTGCCAAAGAGTCCGAGACGATGCGCGGCGTGGGCGCGGCGCCAGTCGCCGCCGTGGAGGAGGCAGAGGCCCGCGCGGGCGGGCTTGTGGCCGGCGACGGCCTCGCCGTAGCCGCAGAAACGGTAGTCCTTGGGATCGGCGACCAGGCCGGCGCGCACGGGGTTCAAGTCGATGTAGAGGGCCATCGTGCGCAGGGCGTTGGTCTGGTTTTCGACGAGCACGGATTTGAAGCGCTCGGCGAAGAGGGTGCCGTAGCGTTTGTGGGCCTTGTTGAACCAGATCGCGAAGCGCTGTTTGAGCAGCTTCATGAAGGCCGAGACGTCGCCCATGAGCGCAAGCTGACGCCGGCGCCACGCCTCGCCCTCGGGTCCGCCGGAGGCGAGCTGGCCTTCGATCACCTCGAGCCGTTCCGCCTGGTAC
>JAEWNN010000063.1 GCA_023457035.1 Verrucomicrobiota bacterium | reverse complement strand
GCCGCGGGTGGCGCCGCTCCGGCCGGCGGAGAGGCCGGCGCGCGCGCGGGCACGCCGGCCCGGGCGAGCGAGGAGGAGATCGCGCGCGCGATCGACCTCGACGTGTTCGCCATCGAGATCGGCTACGGCCTGCTGCCGCTGGCCGACGAGAAGCAGGGCGGCGACCTGCTCCAACGCATCACCGGCCTGCGCCGCTCCGTGTCGCGCGAGAAGGGTGTCATGGTTCCGCCGATCTCCGTGCGCGACAACCTCGAGCTCGACGCCAACGACTACCGTTTCCTGCTGCGCGGCAAACCCGTCGCCCGCGGCCAGGTCATGCCCGGCCGCTGGCTGGCGATGAACGTCAACGGCAGCACGATCCGCCTCAAGGGCATCCCGACCCGCGAACCGGTCTTCGGACTCGAGGCGCACTGGATCGGCGGCGACGAGAAGACCACCGCCGAGGTCAACGGCTTCACCGTGGTCGATCCCGCCTCGGTCCTCATCACGCATCTCTCCGAGACGCTGAAGAACAACATCTGGCTCATCCTCGGCCGCCAGGATGTGCAGTTGCTCGTCGACCACGTGAAGGAGAAGCATCCGGCGCTCGTCACCGAGCTGATCCCCGATCTGGCCAACCTCGGCCTGATCCAGCGCGTGCTCCAGAATCTCCTGCGCGAGGGCGTGAACATCCTCAACCTGCCGGTCATTCTCGAAGGCATCGCCGACTACGCCTCGGTGACCAAGAACGCCGACGAGCTCGCCGAACTCGTCCGCCGGCGGCTCGGGTTGTATTTCGTTTCCGAGTTCGAGGCCGAGCCGGGCAAGGTGAAGGCGCTCACGCTCGATCCGCGGTTCGAGCAATGGCTGGCGGGCCGCGTGCAGCGCACGCCCACCGAGACCGGCCTGGCCCTCGATCCGGCCACCGCCCAGCACCTGCTCGAGGAACTCAACCGCCGCACGGCCGAACTCGCGCAGCAGGGGCTGCCGCCGGTGCTGGTCGTCGGGGTGGAGTCGCGTCTGGCGATCAAGCGCTTCTTCGAGTCGTCGCTCCCGCGCCTGACGGTGCTCTCGTTCCAGGAGCTGCCGGCCTCGACCGAGGTGGAGAATGTCGGCCTGATTCCGCTGCCGGCGCAGATGGCGCGCATGGAGCCGCTGCGGTCCGTGCCGCCGCCGCAGCCGGCGATGGCGGCGTGAGCATCGGCCTCCGCCGGGCGGACACGCGATGCACGACGGCGGTCCGCACCGGCGGCGCGAGGCCGCCGGTCGGATCCGCGGCTGCGCGGTGGCCGGACTCGCCGCTCCGGAAGACGCCCTAGAATTCGAGCCGGAGTCCGGCCGAGAGACTTCGGCCGGCCAGCGGCGCATGCTCCTTGAGGAAGGAAACGTGGTTGCGTACCTCCGCATCGCCGAGGTTGGTGCCCCGCAGAAAGACAAGGTACTGCGTGCGCCCGAGGGTGAAACGGTAGCCGAGATCGGCGGATACCAAGGTGTAGCCGTCGGTCGACTCCTCGCCCGGGGCGGTCCTCCGCTGGGCGCAGGCGCGGGTGAGCTCCACTCCGGCGGAGAACCCGCCGTGGCGGTAATGCAGGCCGGCGAAGTAGCGGCGAGGCGGGATGCGGGGCAGGGGCTCGGCGGCGTCGAGTTGCGTGGCGCGTACCCAGTCGACCGCGAGGCGCAGGTCGAGGCTGTGCGCCTTGCCCTCGTGCAGATGCCACCAGGTTTCCAGTTCGCCGCCGGTGAAGCGGGCATCGCGGGCGACGAACGTGTAGACGGGCAGGCCCTCGTTCGTCGACCCGGTCCGCTGCTCGAAGATGTAGTCGTCGAACCAGCTCCGGTAGACCGTGGCGACTCCGGTGACGAACCCCGCGCGCCGGCGCAATGAGAGCTCGAGGGAGGTGGCGCGCTCGCGCCCGAGCGACGGGTCGCCCAGTTCGTAGGCCGCGGTGGCCGCGTGCGGGCCGTCGGCGAAGAGTTCGGTGGCGCTGGGCAGGCGGCTGGTGCGGGCCGCGGTGGCGGCGAGGCCCCAGTCCTCGGCGAACGACCAGACCACGCCGAGCGAGCCGCTCACGCCGTCGAGGCTGCGGGAGGGGAGGCCGGAGGCGGCGACGGGGGCGACACGCTGACGCTCGGCACGGATGCCGGCCTGCCAGGCGACCGGACCGGTGGCGAGTTCCTCGAAGAGGTAGCCGGCCCAGTTGGTCGTCCGGACCGTTGGCAGATAAGCCTCGTCGCCGTGGGCCTCGAGTTCGGTGAACTGATACTGCACGCCGAGCGCGCCGGTGAGGTTCCCGAACGGTCGCTGGGTCAGCTCGAGGCGCCCCTCGCGTCCGGTCTGGTCGAAACGCGTGCCGACCTCCCCGCCCTCGAGCTCGCTGTGGTCGTAGTCGGCGAACGCGAGCTCGAGGTTGGCGCGCTCGAACGGCCCGAACGGTGTGGTGATGGCGCCGCGCACATCGACCCGGCGCTGGTGCAGGTCGCTGCGGATCGGCTCGGCCGCGTGCTCGTGCTCCGCGGCCTCGTCGTGCCCCGGTTCCTCCTCGTGCTCGTGCACGTGGCCGCCGGGCGGAATCCCGTAGAGCGAGTTGTGGGCGGTGAAGGCGGCGCCGAGGTATCCGGACCTCCCGAACCAGGTGCCGCCGACCGACCAGCCTTCGCTGTCGAGCGCGGTGTTGGGCACGCGACCGCGCACCGCCCCGGACTCGTGCTCCTCGTGGTCCTCGTGCTGGTCCGCTTCCTCGGTGTGCTGATGGAGGTTGGTGCCGGGGATGCGGAGGTCGCCGGTGCGGCGGGTGAAGACGCGGGTCTGCCACGCGAAGCCGGAGGTGCCACCACCGAGGCGCAGGGCGGCGGCGCGTTCTTCGTCGGCGGTGTTGCCGCGCAGTTCGGCGCGGCCCCCGATCGCGGCGGTGGCGGGCTCGGTGGGAACGCGGTCGTCGAGGACGTTGACGACACCGCCGATCGCGGCGCTGCCGTAGCGCAGGGTGGCGGGCCCGCGAACGATCTCGATCCGGTCGGCCAGGAGCGGCTCGAGGCCGATGCCGTGGTCGGGACTGATGTTCGAGACGTCGAGCGTGCCGACTCCGTTCTCGAGCACCCGCACCCGGTCGCCGCCGATGCCGCGGATGACGGGTCGGCTGGCCCCGGGGCCGAAATCCGTGGCGGAGAGGCCGACCTCGCCGGCGAGGGTGGCACCAAGGGTGCCGCGCTGCTGCACGGCGAGCTGTTGTCCGGAGAGCACTGCGGTCGATTGGGCGAGGTCGGCCTGGCTGCGGGTGAGCGGGGAGGCGGTGACAACGTAGTTCTCGAGGATGATCGGATCGTCGTTGGCGACAGGCTGGGGCGCGGCGATGAGCGTGGTGGCGGTCGCGGCGGCGAACGCGGCGACGAATCGGAGGGATGCTGATGGCGTGGAAAGGGACATGATGGTTCGGTGGATGCAGGCGGTGGCCTGGCGTGGAACAGGGCGGGGCGCGCCCCAGGCGGGGCGCGCGGAAGCACGGACAACGGGTCCGTGCCGGGCGACGTGTGGCGAGGAGGCGCTCTGCGCCTTGGTGCCGCACGGGTGTCGTACTGGTCGCGGATCAGCTCCGGGGCGGACCGCAGGCCGGCGGATGGCGGACCGCCGGGGCCCCTTGGGCGATGGCCGCCGCAAGGCGCAGCACGGTGACGTACGATGCCCGAGCCGGGGCGACACTGGGAAACTCCGTCGTCAGCGGCTCGACGCCGTGGGCGAAAAGCGTGGCGGCGCACGTGTGCTCGTGGTCGCCACAGTCGTGATGGACATGGCTGTGCAGCCATGGCGACACGGCCAGGATTCCGACGACGAGGACATGCACGGCCAGCAGGGCGGCGCCGAGGCGCCACGGAAGCTTGGGCATGGAGGTGCAGTCGCGGGTCATCGGATTGAGCGGTGTTCTGGTGTTTAGTTATACCGAAGCCGTCAAGCCGCAGGCTGTGCGCGGGCGCGGATAGTGGCTGCGCGCGCGGGCGCCCACCGCGCGCCGGTGCGCGGTGGGCAAAAAAAGCCCCGCGGCTTGTGGCCGCGGGGCGAGTGATGGCTGGTCGGGCGTCGGCGTGCGACGCCCGGACGAGCGTTCAGCGAACGGGCTCAGTAGTCGCCCATGTCGCCGCCGGGACCGGCGGGCATGGCGGGCTTCTTCTCCTCCGGCTCCTCGGTGATGAGGCACTCGGTGGTGAGCAGCAGGCCGGCGACGGAGCTGGCGTTCTGCAGGGCGGAGCGCACGACCTTGGTCGGGTCGAGCACGCCGGCCGTGACGAGATCGACGTATTCGCCGGTCGCGACGTTGTAGCCCTCGTTGGCCTTGCGGCGCAGGACTTCCTGGACGACGGTCGAACCTTCGATGCCGGCGTTGAAGCAGAGCTGGCGGAGCGGCTCCTCGACGGCGCGGCGCACGATCTTGGCGCCGAGCTTCTCGTCGCCCTCGAGCTTCTCGATGGCCTTGTCGAGAGCCTTGATGGTGCGGAGCAGGGCGACGCCACCGCCGGCGACGATGCCTTCCTCGACGGCCGCACGGGTGGCGTGCAGGGCGTCGTCGACGCGGTCCTTCTTCTCCTTCATCTCGGCCTCGGTGGCGGCACCGACGTTGATGACGGCCACGCCGCCGGCGAGCTTGGCGAGGCGTTCCTGGAGCTTCTCGCGGTCGTAGTCGGAGGTGGTCTCATCGATCTGGCGACGGATGAGCTTCACGCGGCCCTGGATGTCGGCGGCCTTGCCGGCGCCTTCGATGATGGTCGTGTTCTCCTTGTCGATGGTGACGCGCTTGGCGCGGCCGAGGTCGGCGAGCTTGGTGCTCTCGAGCTTGATGCCGAGGTCCTCGGTGATGAACTTGCCGCCGGTGAGGATGGCGATGTCCTCCATGATGGCCTTGCGGCGATCGCCGAAGCCGGGGGCCTTGACGGCGCACACGTTGATCGTGCCGCGGATCTTGTTCACCACGAGGGTGGCGAGGGCCTCGCCCTCGATGTCCTCGGCGATGATGAGGAGGGGCTTGCCGGTCTTCGCGGCTTCCTGGAGGACGGGGAGGAGGTCGTTGAGGGAGGTGATCTTCTTCTCGAAGAGGAGGATGTACGGATCCTCGAGCACGGCCTCCTGGGCCTCGGCGTTGGTGGCGAAGTAGGGCGAGATGAAGCCCTTGTCGAACTGCATGCCTTCGACGACGTCGAGGGTGGTCTCGATGGACTTGGCCTCTTCGACGGTGATGGTGCCGTCCTTGCCGACCTTGTCCATGGCCTCGGCGATCTTGTCGGCGATGTCGTAGTCCCAGTTCGCGGACACGG
>JAEWNN010000062.1 GCA_023457035.1 Verrucomicrobiota bacterium | reverse complement strand
TCCGGCCTCCGCGTCCTCTGCGTCTCCGCGTGCGGCCCTTCGGCCATCGGCCCCGATCCGGCCTCACGCGGAGCCGCGGAGCACGCGGAGCGCAGCGATCCGCCTCGTTCATACCTTCTGGCTGCGCTCGCGGTCTGAGCGTCGCGCCGTCGCGCGAGAATGGATCGATGGATCGGAAATACTCCCGCCCGTCCTTCTCCCTCCCCAAGCGGCGGGCGAAGGACTCACGGCGCCACGCTCGCCACGGTCGATCCCAGGGTTGTGCCAGGCCGGTTCTCCGCCCGTGGCGCCGCTGCGCCGTGGCGCGAGAACTCCCGCTCGCAGTGGACCGGAAGCATTGGCCACCGATGCGCACAGATCGGCACCGATGACCCGGCAGATGCGGTCGGATCCGACAGAAGCCAACGAAGGGAACGAAGCGGCGGATGGCCTGAACCACGGAAACCACCGGATCCACGGATCCGTGACAGCGGGCCAGCTTCCGTCCCTCCGCCGTAGCGATGCCCGTGAGCGCATCGATCCGGCCTCACGCGGCGCCGCGAAGCACGCGGAGCGCAGATAGTCCGATCACCGTCTTCCGTCCTCTGGCGTCCGTCCTCAGCCCCCCGCCGTCCGTCCGCTACTCACCGGCAACTGGCAACCGGCAACCGCTCACCGCCTACCGCCCACCGGTCACCGCCCACCGGTCACCGCCCACCGGCCACCGGCCACCGTCGACCGGTAACCGTCCTCCGTCATCAGCCATCCGTCCTCCGAACTCCGCTCACCGTTTCAACCGATCCAGCGGACTCACCGCGCCCAGTCCGCCCTTCTGCATCACATGGGTGTAGATTTGTGTGGTCTCGACTTTCGCGTGTCCCAGCAAGTCCTGCACGGTGCGGATGTCGGCACCCGCTTCGAGCATATGGGTGGCGAAGGAGTGGCGCAGCACGTGCGGGGTGACCCGCTTGTCCAGCCCGGCCGCCTGCGCCGCTCGCCGGATGGAGGCCTGCACCGCGCCGTCGAGCACATGGTGCCGACGCACCAGCCCACTGGTGGGGTCCACGCTCAACTCGCGCGAGGGAAACAACCACTGCCATTCCCACGTCTCGCCCGCCTTCGGGTATTTTCGCGCCAGCCCCTCCGGCAACCACACCCCCGGCAGCTCCAGTGCCCGGTCCTCCGCATACAGCACGCGCAAGCGCGCGAGATGATCGTGCAAGGGCGCCACCAAGGCCTCCGGCAGCACCGTTGCGCGGTCCTTGTCGCCTTTTCCGCTGAGCACTCGCAGTTGGCGCCGGTCGAGGTCCAGGTGGTGGACACGCAGCCGCAGCAACTCCATCAGCCGCACTCCGGAGCCGTAGGCCAGCTCCGCCATCAGGTGCGGGGTGCCGTCGAGCTGTGCGAACAACCGCTGGCACTCCTCGGCCGAGAGGACCGTCGGCACACGCCGGCTGGGTGCCGCGCGCTGGAACTCGATCTCGCCCAGTTCGCGGTGCAGCGCCTCCTGCATGAGGAACACGACCGCATTCAGCGCCTGTTTCTGCGTCGAGGGGCTCGCGCGTTGCGTGACCGCCAGGTGCGAGAGGAACGCGCCCACCTCCTCCTTGCCCGCCGCGTACGGCGAGCGCGGCCGCAGGAAGGCGGCGAACCGCGCCGCCCAGTCGCGGTAGGTGCGCTCCGTGCGCCACAGGAAATGCCGCTCCCGGCACGCCTTGATCAGGTCGCGTTCCCAGCCGGGCCCGCCCAAATCGCTCGCCGCCGCCGGTGGCGGCACGCCCGCCTGTCGGTTTGGGGTGTAGCCGGCCGCGCCGAGGCCGGCCTGCTTCGATAGTGCCGCCGGTCCACCGTCGCCAGTTTTCCGTCCGCCGTCGCCTGCTCCGTCCTCCGCCATCCACTCACCGCCAACTGGCAACTGGCCACCGGTTACCGGCAACTGCTCACCGTCCACCGGCCACCGTCCACCGCCCTGCGCCGCCCGGTACCACCAGCGTAATGCTTCTCTCGCGCCACTCCGCTCTTGCTCCGCCAGTCCGCTCAGGTACGACTGGATCAGGATGACGGACGCCCCCGCATGCCGGCGCTTGCAGTACCCCAGGAACGCGATGATCGCGCACCGGTACGCCTCGCGCCGTCCGCCCGGGATCGCCCCCTCCGCGGCCAACATTTCTGCCCAACGTGGGAATGAGATCATCTCCCGCTCCCGGTTCTTCTGCCCGCCTTTGTCCGCATCCATGGTCCGGCCCTCTCGCAACATTGTTGAGTTGGCAGCGGGCGGATGCGCCCGCCTCTGGCACCGCCCTGCGGGGTTGGCGGAGCCATTACAACGAGTTGAGCTTTATGGGAGTCGTCCAGCAACCCCGAAAAGCTTAACCCACGGAAAATGGCTTTTGATGAACAGGCACTTGCGTCGCCCGACCTCCGTCGCAACCGCTTCCCGAAAAGCTCAACCCAGTTGAGGTCAATAACACTGTTCGGCACAAGATGAAGCGCTACGGCAGCACTACGATGGCGACTGACTTTCGCCCGCCCGACTGGCGGAAGAAGCTCATCAGGTCCGTACTGTTTTTCATACCCGCTGCGAATCCAGATGCTGAGCCACTTTTCCCGCGCGTGAAGAAGTGGTTCTTGGAGGTAGATGATACCGGAGTTCCAGTGCGCGAGATCGCCGTGGACGAAGAAGGACAAGTTTTGTTTCGCATGCCCGATGGGCGGAATTACGGCTTCTGGACGGACTCTGCGGTGACATTGCCCGAAGGCACCTTGGAGCCTATCACAGTCGATGAATTCGAAGGACTCTGGAGAAAGGCTCGAGCTGTATGAAGACCCGGCCGAACAAGTCACCACTGCGCAACGCCGGTAGAAGCGTCCATTTTCCAAGCGACGTCCGATTCCCGGCGTGGCAGACCTGAGGCGTTCGCCGAAAGAAGATGAAAGCGACGACACTGAAGATCGCATGTGTGATACTCGGGCTTTTGCACGCGGTGCTGATGTGTGCCTTCGCGGTTGGTCCCGAGCTCAGTCCTCTCGTGGTTCATTTGGTCGATGTGCCGATCGCGTATTTCACCGCAGGTTGGGAGCCCCGGTGGCTCGCCCTCGGGCTTCCCATCGTCGTGTGCTCCGTTCTCTACCCCGGAATCCTCTACTTCGGGATTCGATTCATATCCCGGCGGTTCGCAAAGAGCCGTCCTGCCAGCTCATGTGCATGAAAAACGGAGGGCGAACCAGCGGACAGAGGCCAACGGCGGTTAAGTGCCCGCCTTCCAATCACAGTCAACGGCCCGCCGTGGCTCATCCGTAATCGTTCGCCGAAAGCCATGTTCAAGCACTTGGTGAATCCTGCGCTCGCGAAAGAAGTGGAGCTTGATCGGCCCGCGTCTGGCTGGCCGGAACGAGTCTTCCGTTTCTGCCTGTTTTACTCGGTCGGCGTCTGGATCGTACTGGCGGTCCTGCGCCTGTTCTTGGACGAGAAGACGATCGAAAGCGACGGCGGCCCGGTTGGTGCGACTCTCGGGATTCTCTTCGGGATCTGCTTCTTCTACGTGCTGAACTATTTGGTCTGGCGGTTTGTGAAGAGCCGCGTCGTGAAGGTGGCGTGGTGGTCACTTCTGTCTGTCGTAGCGTTGCTCATCGCCCTTTTGCTTTCCGGGGTCTTGAAGAAATGAAAAACGGAGGGCGAACCAGCGGCCAGAGGCCAACGGCGGTT
>JAEWNN010000061.1 GCA_023457035.1 Verrucomicrobiota bacterium | reverse complement strand
ACTACGAGGCGCTCCACCGCCCGTGGACGCCGCTCTACTGGGTGCTCGGCGGCCTGGGTCTCAACGTGTTCCTCAACTGGGTGTTGATCTACGGCCGCCTCGGCGCGCCCGCGCTCGGACTCACCGGCGCCGGCTGGGCCTCGCTGCTCTCGCGTCTCGCGGTGTTCGTCGGCTTGTGGTGCAGCCTGCAACGCGATCCGGCGCTCGCCCCCGCGCGGCCGCTGCGCTGGCTCGCCCGCCTGCGCGGCCGCGAACTCGCCGCCCAGTTCGCCCAAGGCTGGCCCGTCAGCCTGCAATTGTTCTTCGAGTCATCGCTGTTCTCGGTGAGCGCGATCTTCATGGGCTGGCTCGGAACCGTGGCGTTGGCGGCGCACCAGGTCGCGCTCAACTGCGCCGGCACCACCTTCATGTTCCCGCTCGGGCTTTCCCACGCCCTGGCCGTGCGCCTCGGCCATGCGCGCGGCGCCGGCCACGGGCACCTGCTGCGGGTGATCGGCTTCGGCGGCATCGGGGCCGGGGTGACGCTCATGGCCTGCTTCAGCGTGATGTTCCTCGTTGCCGGCCCCCTCATCGCCAGCGCCTTCATCCGCGACCCGGAGGTCGTCAAGTTGGCGGCGCGGCTGCTGATCGTGGCCGGCGTCTTCCAGATCTTCGACGGCACGCAGGTCACCGCCATGGGCGCGCTGCGCGGCCTGGCCGATGTGCGCACGCCCACCGTGATCACATTCTTTGGATACTGGCTGTGCGCCGCGCCCGCGGCCTGGCTGCTCGGTTTCCCGCTCGGCCATGGCGCGCTCGGCGTCTGGTCGGGCATGGCGGTGGGCCTGTTCCTGTGCGCGCTGCTGCTGGTGGCGCGCTTCGTCGCCCAGACGCGGACACCGCGCGTGTGACCGCCCGCCACCCGGGCAAGCACCGCGAACACCGCCCGAGGTTTCGCGCTCGCGGGCACGCCGCCCGCCGGCTTCGCTCGGCGCCATGTCGGCCGAGCCGCCCAACTCCATCGTCACCGCGCTCGCCTTCGTCGGCCGCACGGACGGCGCGGTGCGCTCGCTCCCGGGTTTCCAGAAGGGTCGCCACACTCTGCCGACCGCCGTCACCGCCGCCACCTCCGCCTTCCTCGCCAAGCTCTGCGAGACCGAGCTGGCCGAGCAGGCGGAGTCATTTTTCCAGCACAGCCGCGAGGCCCTCGCCTACAAGCGCCGCGAGCTCACCCTCGCCGTCGCCAGCCCCGCCGCGGTGCTCACGGCCAAGGATTTCACCTTCGAAGTCGCCTACGCCCTCGAGCCCGCCGATCCCGCCCGCTACACCGTCACCCGCACCCTGCGCGACCTCCGGCACGCGGAGTTCGCGCGCCGCGCGGAGTTCAACACCGTCTTCGGCGGCCTGTTCACCGAGCTCACTTTCGCCCTGCGCAAGAACGTGCGGATCGAGGCCGTGATCGACCTCGTCGAGGCGCTCGACCCCGCCGCCGGTCTCGCCGTCGCCTACCCCTCCGACTGTCGCGACTGCACGCTCACCGTGCCGGGCGTCGACGCCGCGGTGCGCTGCACCGGCGCCACGCTCGACCTCGTCTTCCCCTCCGCCGGTTCGCCCGCCGAGCTGCTCGACGGCTTCGCTGCCGTGCGCGCCGCCTTCGCCCTCAGCCCCGAGCTGGCCACGCTGCTCGTGTGAACAGGATCGCGTGCCCGATCCCCGCCGCGCCGCCATCCCCCGCAAGGTCTCTCCATGACTCCTCCGCTCCGTCGCCAACTCGCCGCCACCTACACCGCAGTCGCCGGCGGGATCGACGCCCTTGTGGGGCCGTGGCTGGTCTTCGCCCCGGCCTCCGCCTTGGCGGCGATGGGCGCGGAGCCGGAATTCGGCGAGGATCTGCTCTTCGTGTCGTTCGTCGGCGCCTTCGTGGGCGCGGTGGGCTGGAGCTACTTGTGGGCGCTCTGGCGGTGGTTGAGGCGCGGCGACACGGTCTTCCTCCGCGCCGTCTGGCGGGTGACGATCCTCCTTCGGCTCGCCGCCGGCTCGTTCGTGGTCGCCCAACTCGCGCTCGACAACCTCGACCTCGGTTGGTTCGGCGTGCCCTTGGCCGACTTCCTCTTCGCGGGTATCCAGTTCTCACTGCTTCGCGCAGGCTGGCCCGAGCCGCCGAAACCGGCCACACGGGGTTGAGCCCGGCGGCCTGCGCGCTCGCGGTCCGCGCCCGGGCGCCCGGGGCACGGCATCCGACCGCACCGCGGCGGTGCGCTCCGTCCGCGGTCGGTCCTCAACCGCCGTTGAGCGGCAGGTAGCGCTCGCCGAGATAGCGCACGAGATGCCGCGGCGAGATCCCCTCCCCGGTCACCGCCCGCACCAGCTCCTCCGTCTCCAGCCGGCGGCCACGCCCATGGATCTGCGTCCGCAGCCAGCCGAGCAACCGGTCGCAGCGACCGGCGGCCAGATCCTCGTCGAGCCCCGGCAATGCCGCGCGCACCGCATACCAGAGCTGCGCGGCGATCATGTTGCCGAGGCAGTAGCTCGGGAAGTAGCCGAACGCCCCGCCCGACCAGTGCACGTCCTGCAGGCAACCTTCGCCGTCGTGCGCCGGGGTGAGGCCGAGCAGCTCCTGGGCGAGCGCGTTCCACGCCGCCGGCAGATCCGCCACCGCGAGCTCGCCGCGGAACAACCGCCGCTCGATCTCGAAGCGCAGGATGATGTGCAGGTTGTAGGTGACCTCGTCGGCGTCGACGCGGATGAGCGTCGGCTGCACGGCGTTGATCGCGCGGTGCAGCTCCTCGGAGCTCATGCCGTCGAGCCGCGGCGCGAAACGCGCGCGGAACCGCGGCTCCCAGAACTGCCAGAACGCCCGGCTGCGCGCCACCTGGTTCTCCCACAGCCGGCTCTGGGATTCGTGGATACCCATGCCCACGGCCTCGCCCAGCGGCGTGCCGATCCACTCGCGCGGCAACCCCTGCTCGTAGAGCCCGTGACCGGTCTCGTGGATCGCGCTGAAGAGCGAATCGAGCGGGTTGTCGGCGTCGAAACGTGTCGTCATCCGGATGTCGTGCCCGTCGCCCGAGCAGAACGGGTGCAGCGACACGTCGATCCGCCCGCGCCCGTAGTCGAAGCCGAGCGCGGCGGTCACCTCGCGGAGAAACTCGCCCTGCTGCTCGACCGGAAAGCCGCAGAGCGCGGCGCGCCGGTCGGGCACGCGGCCGGCCACGATCCGCCGGGCCAGCGGCACGAGGTCGCGCTTGAGCTCCGCGAATAGCGCCGCGAGACGCGCCGCGGTCATGCCGGGGTCGTGCTTGTCGAGCGCGTGGTCGTAGGCGTCGGCCAGGCCGAGCAGCTCCGCTTCGCGCCGCGCCATCCCAAGTTGCCGCTCCAGAAACGGTGCAAACTTCGCGAAGTCCCGCGCCGCCCGTGCCTCGGCCCACGCGTGGTAGGATGCGCTGTCGAGCCTCGCCTTCTCGGCCACGAATTCCGCCGGCAGTTTCGTCAGCCGGTCGTAGTCCTTGCGCGCATGGCGCCGCAGCACGCGCTCGTCCTCGGTCGCGTCCTCGCCGAACGCCTCGAGCGCGGCCAGCGACTCGCCGATGCGCGGGCTGGTCGCCTCGCGATGATGCAACTCGGCGAGCAGCGCCGACTGCTCCGCGCGCCGCGTCGCCGCGTCGCCCGGCAGGTACACCTGCTCGTCCCAGCTCAACAGGCTCTGGACGGAGGCGAGCACGTTGGCGCGTTTGAGATCGGCGACGAGAGCGGTGGCGGCGGGCGACATGCCCGCGCAGCATGTCTGCCGCGCGGCGTTTCACAAGCGGCGCCTCCGACTGCCCTGTACGGCGGTTACCGACAACCGGTCACCGGTAACCGGTGACTGCTCAATGGCTCTCGCAGGTGCAGGCGTACTCGGCGCGATCACAGCCGCCGCAGTGGCCGAGGTTAAGGTCGATGCGGAAGTTCTGCGGCTTGGCCTGCGGCGTGGCGCGCACTTGCACGACCACGCGATACGTGTCGCCGGCGGGAAGAGTCTCCTTTGTTGCGAAACCGAACTCGGTCTTCACCACCTCCAGTTTCACCCGCCCGCTCGCCGGCTCGGCAGTGATCGTCACCGCCTGCGTGGTGGGCGCGGCGGGTTTCAGCGCGGCATCGTAGAAACGGATCTCCGCCTTGCGCTCGGCGCTCACGACGAACTCGGCGCGCGCCGGCTCCGTCTCGAGCAGCCGCCCGCCCGC
>JAEWNN010000060.1 GCA_023457035.1 Verrucomicrobiota bacterium | reverse complement strand
TCGAGCCGAGAAGAGAAGAGGCGGCTCCGGATCGCTTTGGGAAACCGCGGTCACCGCTCCCGGGCCTTCGTTCTCTTCGTTACCTTCTGTGGTGTGTTTGTTCGGTTTCAGGGTGTTGCGGGCTGCGTGGCGGGCGCGGCGGGTTCCTTCACCTCGACGCCGAGTTCCTTCCATTTGGCGAGGATATCCTTCTTCGCCATGAAGCCTTCGTGGCGCGCGAGCTCCTTGCCGTCGGCGCCGTAGAAGATCTGCGTCGGGATCATCCGGATGCCGTACTTCGGCCCTTCCTCGCGGTTCTCCCACACGTCGATGAAGACGACCGAGAACTGGTCGGCATAGTCGCGCGTGAGCTCGGCGAGGATGGGCTTCATCTGTTTGCATGGGATGCATTTCCCGGCGCCGAGATCGACCAGCCGCGGCAGGGTGGTCTGGGCGGCCGGAGCGACGACGTCGGCCGCGCGCACAAGGGAAATACCGACGGTGAGCAATAGGAGGATAACGAGCGTTCTCATGTTTTGGGGATTCGGAAGATTTCCACCACAGAGGGCACAGAGACCACGGAGAGCCGGAGCGGAGGACAGCTCGCAGGCGGACCCTCGCGTGCGTCGGTCCTCCTCTGTGCCCTCCGTGTTCTCTGTGGTGAAATCCGCTTCATTGGGCTTCAGGGTTTGATCTTCTGGAAGAGCGCCGGGAGGCGGGTGCTGTAGTGCTCGAGCACCTGCGGCTCCATCTCGGCGAGCGGCTTCACGGGCACGAGGTCCATCACGTCGGCGGGCGACAGGCCGGAATCGACGAGCGTGCGCGCGGCGCCGCAGACCATGCGTTTCAGCCCGGCGTTCGCCTCGGCCTCAGTCAGGCCGAACGAAACGGCGAGCTCGCGCAACGCCTGCAGCTGGAACCAGAGGTAAGTCGGCCCCATCGCGGTGAACACCGCGTAGGCCTCGATCTTCGCCTCGGCGACCTCCGGGCTCTCGCCCAGCGGCGCGAAGAGCGCGCGCACGGTGTCACGGTCGGCAGCGGTGAGCGCATCGCCAAAGACGACCGGGTTCATACCGGCGCCGACGACCGACGGAGCGTTCGGATTGGAACGCGCGATACGGGCGAAGCCGCCGAGCAACGCGGTGAGCTTCGCGATGGTGAACTTCGGCGCCAGCGAAACGAGGATCGCAGAGGGTTTCAGCGCCGCAGCGGCCTTGCCGGCGGCCTCGGTCAGCACCGGCGGATGCGTAGCGAGGAAGACGATATCCTGCGTCGCCGCGGCAGCGAGGTCGGAGGTCGTTTCAATGCCGGGGAACTGCGCCTTGAGTTTCGCGAGCGCCTCGGCGCTCGGATCAGCGACGACGATGCGCGCCGGAAGCTGCTGCGCGCGGGTCCAGCCCGCGAGGAAGATGCGGGCGATACGCCCGCCGCCGATAAAACCGATGCTGGGAGTATTCATGATCGGAAGGAAGACTTGAACCACGGAGGCCACGGAAAGCACAGAGGCCGGAGCCCGAGAAGGCTGTGCGCTCGTCACTTCTTCTCCGTGTCCTCCGTATTCTCTGTGGTGAAGTGCCTTGGTGCTTAGGAGTTATTCAGGCGAGCATTTGCTTCACCTCCTCGAGCGAGGGGACGCGGCCGGAAACCTTCACCACGCCGTCGACGACGAGCGCCGGGGTGAACATCACGCCGAAGTCGGCGAAGCGCTTGATCTCGGTGATCTTCTCGAATTCGCACGCCAGGCCGAGTTGCTCGGCGGCGGTCTTGGCGGTCTCGGCGAGCTTGGTGCACTTGGCACAGCCGCCACCCAGGATCTGGACTTTTTTCATGAGGTTGGAGTGGTTGAGAAATCGACGACGCGGAAGTCAGACGCAGGCGCCGTAGCCCCAGCCAACGAGCGTCGAGAACACGACGATCAGGGCGACGTAGGCAGCGGTCTTCTTGGGGCCCATGACGGAGTTGATCACGATCATGCTGGGCAGGCTGAGCGCCGGACCGGCGAGCAGGAGCGCGAGAGCGGGGCCCTCGCCCATCCCGCTACCCATGAGGCCCTGGAGAATCGGCACCTCGGTGAGCGTGGCGAAATACATGAGCGCACCGGCGACGGCGGCGAAGAGGTTCGCACCGAAGGAGTTTCCACCCACGGAGCGCGCGATCCACTCGTTCGGGATCAATCCTTCGTGGCCGGGGCGACCGAGCAACAGACCGGCCACGAGCACGCCGCCGATGAGGAGCGGGAAGATCTGTTTGGCGTTGTCCCAGGACTGCGTGAACCACTCGCCGGCCTCGCCCGGGCTTCCGGCGGTCGCCCAGGCGAGGCCGAACACGGCGGCGAGGACCGCCGCCGCGGGATGAGCAGGGAAGCACAAGCCGACCGCCGTCGTGACGAACGCGGTCAACCCGAGCCTCACGCCGGAGAGCGCGAGCCAGCGCCAGAGCACGACGCCAAACGCCGCGGCGAAAGCGGAGGTCAGCCACCACTTCACGGCATAGACGGCGGCAAAGAACCCGGTCGTGGCGTCCGTGTGCCCCCAGTTAGCGAACACGAGGATCGCGACCATCAGGCCGAAGAAGACCGCCGTCTTCCACAGCGGGCGCGCGGCCGGCGGCTCGGGCAGCTCCGCCATCTTGATCGCCTTGGCCTTCTCCTCGTGGCGGAAGAGCCAGTGCATCAGCGCACCGATGACGATGGAGAACACGACCGCACCCGCGGCGCGCGCGATGCCGATCTGCATGCCGAGGATCTTCGCGGTGAGGATGATCGCCAGCGCGTTGATCGCCGGGCCGGAGTAGAGGAACGCCGTCGCCGGCCCGAGCCCGGCGCCCATGCGATAGATGCCGGAGAAGAGCGGCAGCACGGTGCACGAGCACACCGCCAGGATCGTGCCCGACACCGAGGCCACGCCGTAGCTGGCGACTTTCGGGGCGTTCGGCCCGAAGTATTTCATCACCGACTGCTGTGAGACGAAGGCGCCGATGGCCCCCGCGATCCAGAACGCCGGGAGCAGGCAGAGGATCACGTGCTCCTGCGCGTACCATTTCGTCAACGCCAGCGCCTCGGCCACGGCGCCGTCGAAGCGCGGCGTGC
>JAEWNN010000059.1 GCA_023457035.1 Verrucomicrobiota bacterium | reverse complement strand
ATCCAGAACTTGCCCTTGATGAGATGGATCTCCGGCGCCCAGAAACGGCCGTTGTAAGGACAATCTGGCGGCAGCGTGCTCGCATCGATGAGCCAGGAGTGGTGCCGCCAGTGGAGCAGGTTGTCCGACACGAGCAACCGCACGCCGGGATTGGGACCGGTCCACACCGGGTTGGAGGTACCGGTGCAAAACCACTGCTGGCCGACCTTGATGATGCAGTGGTCGCGCAACGAGAGCGCGGCATCGCGGGTGACGGGATTGGTGTAGCGGAAGACCCGGCGAGCGGGCGCGACTATCGTCGAGGGATCGGCAAAGGCGAACGCACTGCCGAGCAACAGCGCGGCGGTGAGAAGTTTTGGAGCGAACGTATTCTTCATAATTGGAGAACCTTGAGCGGCGCGTCTGGTACGGTCCATCGGCCGCGTCTTTGCCGAAGACGGAACGATCGTCTGCGGTCGAGTGCGGAATCGGCGCGCGGGGCTGGGGATCGGAGTTCGAGAGCGCCGCGCCCGGGATGTCCCGGTAGTTGCGGGCGTGGTAGCGGAGAATGCCGGCGCAACCGAGGAGGGGCGGAGCGGCAAGCCGGCCGCACCCAACCGGCTCACGCGTCCTTCACGGATTCCACAGAGAAGCGAATCGTCGCCGGATTGTAGCCGCGCCGTTCGAGCTCACTGATGAATGACTTGTTCAAGATGCAATACAGCCATTGAGCGTCGGCGCGCGAAGTCGGCCCCAACGGATGGGAGAGAGTCAAGTCGCGTTCACGTCGCGACCAGTAGGCGCGAAGTTTTTGGCGTTGCTTCATGGTTGAGGCGGGCGCCAGCCACAATTGCCCGCAGGCTGTCGCAGCGTCGGCAAGGATTGGTGGAGTCCGGACATGAAACGATCCGGCCGGAGGCCGGATCGGGTTGCAGATCGTGGAAGGCGAACGCCGGTCCGCGGCAATCGCCGCAGACCGGCTTCAGCCTAGCTCGTTCAGAAGCTGAACGTATTGGTCAGGAACCACTCCTGCACGGGCTTGATGCGAACGGCCGCGATCGTCTTGCCATCGGGCTGCACCGTCACCGGCAGCAGACCGTCGCGCTCGAACGCATTGCGGAGGTTGAACTGGATCTTCCATTTGATCTTCTCGGTGAGCTGGCGCTCGTAGCCGACCCAGAGGTCGATTCCGGCCTCCGACGGACCATAGACGGGATTCGCCACGTCATAGTCGGCATAGCCGTCGGCCGTCTCGTGAACCGGGAAGCCGATGATCGCCTTGTCCATCCAGCGGTAGACGCCACCAACATTCACCCCCTTGAGGCGTCCTTCGGTGAAGCTGTAGTTGGTGATGAGGTTGAAGTGCCACTTGCGCAGTTCGGCGTTGGCGGTGCCCTCCTGGGCCTTCAGCCAGGTGTAGGTCGTCCGCCAATCCGCGTACTTCGTCCGCAGGGAGTTGCCCGACTGGTAGTCGCCGTTGTACTGGCGCATCTCACCGGCGGCGCCGGCGAGCTTGGTGTCCAGGAACTCGATCATCTCCGCATAGCCGCTGCCACCGATGTTGAACTGGGTCGCGGTCGCCTTCGAGGCATTGAAGGCCACACGCCAGTTCTTCGTGACGTTGGCGGTGATTTCGAACTCGTAGCCTTCGGACTTCTGGTCACCGACCAGGGCAAACCCGTTCGGCGCACGACCGTTCACGAACCCGACCTTGCCCGTATCCGTCGGCAGGAACGCGCTGTTCGCCGGGGTGTTGCCGGCCAGATTGCCGCTCGCCTCGATGGACGCCTCATAGGCGGCTCGGGTGGTCAGGCTGGAGGCGTTCTGGAGGTCCATCTGCCAGGTGGAGGCGAAACCGCTCGTCTCGAGGTATTGCTGGATTTCGTTCCACGCGGTGATGCTGGCATCGCGCATGGCCAGGGACTCGTCCCAAGTCTGGAGATGAGCCGCGGTGGCCGGCAGCGCCTGATTGTAGTTCTGATAGTAGGCGGTCTGCACGGCGCGACCATTCGCGTCGACATAGGCCGGAGTCCAGAAGTAGCGGACGCCCGTGGTCACCGTCTGGGTAACCCCGGTATCCGGGTTCGTGTAGTTGAACGTGCCACCACCGGCAGTCGACAACGGGACGTTCGTGTCGACATACCCGACCCGGCTGCTCCACGGATAGTTGCTCAGCTGGTAGAGGAAGATGTTGCGGAACTTGAGACCCTGCTGAAGGGTGCCCAAGAAGCCGGCCTGATCGAAACCACTCACCGAGGCGTTCGCGAGCTTCGTCTCGTACTTGATCGCACGGAGCGAGAACCGGTTGTCCTTGGTGGCCAGAAGAACACCGAACTCCTTGGTCTTGCCGTTCGGGTTGGCGATCGGACGGTTCCACATGTCGACGCGGGCCGACACCTGGAAGTTGTTCGAGTCGTTGTAGCTGAGGCTCACATTCAGCGGGATTGCATCACCCCAGGTCTTGGGCAGCGCCTTGTTGAGGTGGAACACCACACCACCGGCAAACGAGTGGCCCTTGAAGACATTGGCCGGCACGAGAGCAGGCAACGCGTAGTCGCTGCCCTCGAGCTTGAGGTAGTTCTTGTCGGCGCCGTTCTTGCCTGCGTTGACACCGCGTTGCTTGATCTCGTCGTACCGCCAGCCGAAGGTCGGAACGATCGACTCGTTCCAGAGATAACTCTGGAGCGAGCCCGCGTAGGAGGTGACGATCGTCTGTTTCTTCGAGGCGCTGGTGTAGAGCGGATCGCCCGCGTCGTGGCTGAGCACATTGAGGTAACGCTCGCTGCTCCACCCCTTGTAGTTGGCCGGATTGGAAGCCTGGGTGGGATTGTTGGCTCCATAAAAGACCTCGTTGGCGAGGTACCCGGCCGGGGGTGTCCAGGCGTCACCGTAATTGGTGCCGCCGGTCCAAGTGGAGTCGAACAGGTAGGTGTAGCCACTGCGGAGGCTGATATCGTCGGCGACCACGGGCAGACCTGCACCCGCCGCGGTGGTCGCGCCCGGCATGGCCTTGCCCATATAGAGCACCGCGACGGGAGCGCGGTAATCGAAGGCCGTGGTGAACCCGGTGGACTGGGTGGTATAGGCATCCCACGCGTTGTCCTTGGCGAAGCGGTTCCAACCGCGATCCTCGGACTCGACCTTGTCGCGGCTGAGGGCGACGTTCAGGCGATGCCGCCCGAGCAGCTTCACCAGGAACTTGTTGTCCGTGAGGTCGGACATGCGCAACTCACCGAATAGCGAGGCGCGCATGGCGTTGCGGACGGTATCGCTGGAGGAACCGGTGCCACCGGCGGTCGAGGTCAGGAAGGCGCGCCCGTAGTTGGCGTTCGTGCTGCCGTCCTGCAGGACCTTGGTGAGATCGATGCCCAGCGTCGGCGTGCCGCCGAGCAGTCCCCAACTGCCAGACCGATAGGACTGGTGGTCGAAGGCGAGTTCGAGGGCGACCCGGTCGCCCCAACCACCCTGGGTGAAGGAGAGATTGTAGGTGTTCCACTTGGCCCACTCTCCCTTGTTGTTGCCGTCGATCAGCTTGTTGTAGAAGTCGAACACCGAGTCGTCGGTCAGCATCGTATCGCTGTACATCGCCGCCAAGTACTGGTTGGTGAGCGTGTTCTTCGCATAGTCGCGAGTGCCCACGAGACCGTAGAACGACTCCGAATAACGCTGACCGAGGGCGTTGGCGCCCGAGCCGAGCTTGGCGCCGGTCGTGCTGCGGAAGGCGTTGTTGATATAGCCGGAGTTGATCTGGTAGACCTCGCCGGTCGCACCATTCATCAGGAAGGCGGGAGTCTGCTGGCCCGTGCCCGGTATCACCTTGAACCAAGGGCTATAGCCCTTCGCCGCGGAGCCGAGGTCGTAGAGGGAGATGGCCGAGCCATCGATGGTGACCTTGTTGGCGGCGGAGAACCACGGCGTGATGGTGTCATACACCGTGCCGGTGCGCGGCATGTTGGCGTCGATCTCACCATTCTCGAACTTGGCCTTGAAGCTCGTGGCGAAATCGGGGCCGAAGAGCTTCGGATCGAAGCGCAGCGCACCGTAGATGCGCTTGTCCTCCCGGAAGGCGGGGTCCTGGCTGTACTTGTTCTTGTCCCACAGTCCGTCGATGCGAACCGACAGGACCTTGTCGATCAGGACCTGATTCACGTCGAGCGAGCCGCGAACCGAGCCATAGGAGCCCACGCGCGTCTCGACGGCGCCGGAGTTGCGGAAGATGGCATTGCGGGTCGAGGCGTTCACGATGCCCGCAGGGCTGCCCAGACCGAACAGGATCGAGTTCGGACCGCGCTGGATGTCGATGCGATCAACATTGTACGAATCCCACGGGATATTCGTGGCGAAGAAGTCGCGGGTCTGGTCGGCGGCCACCAGACCACGAACCCGCTGGTTGCTGGTGATCGGCGTGGGGTTCTGGACGGTCGTCCCGCGGCCAACGCCGGAATAGTTGCCCTGCGTGCCCGCGACCTCGGCATTGGTTGTATACTGGAGCAATGAGTCGCTGTTCTTGGCGCCGATATCATCCATGAACTCCTTGGTCACAACCGAGACGGACGAGGCGACGTCCTTGAGTTCGGTGCGGATGCGGGTGCCGGCCAAGGTCTCGGTGGCCACATAACCGGTGTCGCTGGAGGCGCTCACTTCGAACGGTGTCAGAACCACAACCTCCTCGCCGGAGGGTTCTAAGGCGGAGGGAGCGATCGCCGGCGCCGGCGCGGTCTGCGCGTGAAGTCCGGATGCGGCGGCAGCTCCTGCGAGGGAGATCAGGCGCCGAAATACGCGGCTTCGGGGTGATTTATTGAGCATGATGTAGGGTTGGCTTGTTCTTGGAGTATGCCTTCCCGTTCGACCGTTCCCGGTGCGCGCGAGTTGGCGTTTTCAGCACTTTGCCTCATCGGGGAGGCAACGAGGGGCGACTCGACCAAAGCGCCGCCAGCCAAGACGCAGCAAGGTTCCATTGGGAGCGGACAGCACCATACCTGGGTAGGGTTCCAGATACGCTTCACACTCTTCTTCATACACTTGCGGCTTCGCCCTTCCGCCCGATCAGCCCAAATCAGCAGCCAGAACACCCAAGCCGCACCGGCGAGAAGAGTATCGGGCCGGGCACCCCGCCCGCCTCTACTCGAGATGAATGAGGCCGCGCTTAAATCCGGCCACCAACGCCTGGGTCCGATCCGCGACGCCCAGCTTCAGCAGGAGCTTCGTGACATGCCCCTTCACGGTCGGCTCCGTCAACTGCAACGTCGCCCCGATCTCCTTGTTGCTTCGCCCCTTTGCGATCAGGCGCAAGATCTCGAGTTCGCGCTCCGAAAGCTCGGATGCGATCCGGCTGGCCAGTCGTGCCGACGCGGTACCCGAGATGTGCTGGCGGCCCGCCGCCACCTCGCGTATTGCCCGTGTCAACTCCTCCAGCGGGCTGTCCTTCGGCAAAAAGCCGAGCGCGCCGGCCCGGATCGCGGCCTCGATCTCATCCCCCGAACCATAATTGGTCAGGACCAGGATCTTCACGTCGCGGAACCCACGACGCAGGCTCCGGGCGGCCTCCAAGCCTCCCTCGCCCGGCATCCGCAGATCGAGGATCACCACATCCGGCCGGCACTCGCGGTAGGCCTTCAGCGCACCGGCTCCGTCTCCGGCCTCGCCCACCACGAGCAGATCGGCTTGCTGGTTGAGCGAATAGGTCAGGCCGATGCGCATGAGCACATGGTCGTCGACCACCAGCACACGGATCCGGGGATTCTTGTCTTGGCGGGTGGTCATGATCGGGAACGAGGGGGCAGCGGGACGGTGACCGTTATGGTGGTTCCCTTCCCCGGCGAACTGGAAATTTCGAGCCGCCCACCGATTTTTGCAGCGCGTCCCCGCAGAAACCGCAGACCGAAATGGCCGACCGGGAGCGCATGGACCTCCTCGGGAACAAAGCCACTCCCGTCATCACAGATCAACAACACTACCTCGGTTTCTCCGTACGAGAGCGCCACCTCGACCTGTCTCGGCCCGGCATGCTTCACCGCATTCGCCATGGCCTCCTGCGCCATCCGCAGCAAATGGTGTTCGACCAGCGAGCCGAGGGGACGGGCCACCCCGGTGACGACCATCCGGCCCGTCACCCCCGCGGGGACCGTCTCGTCGACGAGCCGCTGCAACGCGCCGGCCAAGCCTTCAGCCCCGACACTCTGCGTGTGCAGATCCCAGACCGCGTTGCGCACCTCGTCGCGACTGAACACCACCATGTTCCGGGCAATCGCCAAACCAGTCTTCACGGGCCCGGAGCACTCCGGATGTTGTGCGGTGGAGGACAGTTGAAGCGCGAGGGCGGTGAGGCTTTGTTCGAGCGTATCATGGATTTCCCCGGCCAGGCGGTTGCGCTCCGCCAGCGTAGCCGAGTTGCGCGCCTCGTGCTCAAGCTGCTCCATGGTCTGCTCAAGAGCACTCGTCTTCAAGCGGACCAACGACTCCAGCTCCTCGTTTCGCTTCCGCGAGCGCCGCGCCGCAAAGCGCGCCAGAAGCGCACCGGCGAGCACGACCGCGAGAGCGTAGGACACGTACGCCGCCGCGGTGCGGTTCCACGGGGGGGCCACCGCAAAGTCCAATGCGAGAGGGCGCCCCAGCGGCCCCCGACGATCGGCCAGTTGGATATCCAGGTGGTATGTCCCCTCCCGAAGATTCGACAGCGAGAGCGAAGAACCGTCCATCGGTGCCCACTTTCCGCCATTGATGCTGAGCTCGTACTGCGGCGGACGCCGCGCGGCATAACTGCCCGAGAACAGGCGGAGCGAGAAACCGCTCTGCGAAAACGGCAATCTCACGCCGGACCGAAAGGCTCCGCCCTCGAGGAGGCTCCCTCCTGCGCCGAGTACGGACAACCCCACAACCCGAGGGGAGAAGGCATCTTGGATCGGCTGTCGGATCCCGACCGGAGGCCCGACCGCGTACACCTCCGCCCCATTCGAAAACAACACGCCCCGCTCCCCGAGGACCGCGATCCGCGGGATCGGGCAATCGACGATACGGTAGCTCGTCGCATCCTCAACCCACCCGTCGGCCATCCGGCGGAACAAGCTGACACCACGCGCGTGCGAGGTCCAGAGATCACCCGACTCCGTGAATGCGATACGAGCCGGCCATTGAGGGCCCAGCTCGCTCA
The DNA here is from genome assembly GCA_023457035.1 of Verrucomicrobiota bacterium. GTDB lineage: Bacteria > Verrucomicrobiota > Verrucomicrobiia > Opitutales > Opitutaceae > CAJCBL01. The sequence continues at coordinate 9,338 of JAEWNN010000059.1, read as the reverse complement.
GCACCGTCTCGACGTCCGCATGCTCCTTAAGCCGGCCGGTGGTTTCATCCCAATAAACTCGCCCGCCGTCCGGGCCGCTCAGTATGACCGTCTCGCCGGCAACACTGATGTGAACCCAACGGGGGTCCTTCCACGGAAAAGCGCGGATGACATCCGCCCGAAGCCGGCCGGCGTCCCAGGCGATACGGCCGACGATGTTGGCCCCCAGCTCGATCCAAACGGCCTGCGACGAAACTTGGACCAGCGCCGGGTATCCTATCCCTGGAACACGGGGCGCACACTCCCGCCACCTCCCCTGTTCGTCCCGCTGCAACACGGCGATCTCCTTCATCCCGATCACCACGCAACGGCCGCACTTGAGCATGGCCAGACGGTCCACTTCCATTCCCTTGAGCACCTGCTCGAAGAGTCCCCCGTCCTTTCGCTCCCAGACCCCGTCGCGGTTCCCTACCAGCAACGACTCGCCGAACGCCGCCACGCCCCACACCCCCTGCCGCGGCTGTTCAGGCACCCATCGAAACTGGGTCGGCGATCCCGGAGCGGTCTCGACCTCCTCGTACAGATGGCCGCTCGACGCGGCGTACAGGCGGTCGCGATGCAGGAGAAACTGTGGCCAGAAAACAGGCAGCCCGTTCGTGGGGCTGAAGCGCGTGACCGGAAAGCCGCACAGCACCTTCAGCAGGCCTCCTTGCGTGACAGCCCAAACGACCCCCGGCTCATTCGAGGCCAGTGCCTTGATGTCCCGGTACTCCAAATCCGAGAGGAACGCGTGAATCCCTCCTTCGGGTGATATCAGGTAAAGACCGATCCCGAGAACGGCCACGGCGATATCCCCGCTCGGGATCGCCGCCAAGGCGGTGATGCGCCCGCCCATCTCTTCGCCCATCGGGCCCAACAGGGGTGCAACAACCCCATCGGTGTACCGCCACAACCGCCGATCGCTCGTGGAAAAGATCGCCTGGGAACGCCCGAGGGGCGCCATCTCCTCAACCACCCGGCCTTGGAACGGGGTCTGCCCCCGCTCTCCCAAGGTCCCGGCGCCGACATCGACCTGTTGCACACCGGCCCCATGGGACGAAACGTAGATCCGATCACCGAGCACGAACACCCGCGCCAGCCCCGACACTCGCACGAACGAAGTGTTTCCCGCAGACCGATTCCAGATCGCTACACCGGTCAAACCGCCGAAACACACCCCGGATGCGGTGGATACAATTCGGGTGAACTCCATGGTCTGCGCCCAGTCCGGGCAGGACTCGGGAACAAGCGATTCGGGCGACAGCAACCCGCGGTCTGTCGGCACCAATCGGCCCCAGGCCCCGACCGCGCCGAAATACGACTCACCGTCCGCATCACAGATGACTTGCCGCACCTGCGGCCAGCTAATCCGGCCGTCAACAGCATCCAACCACGCCTCGTCGTTCAGGACCAGACACCTCCCGTTCTGGGTCAGGGCCACGCGGCCAAAACGGTCGAATGAGAACGCTGCGCCCGCGGTGAAGCCTTCGATCTCGTCGAAGGCGTAGAAACGGCTGCAGGGCACCCCGCGCCATTGGGCTGCCTCAAGTTGGCCTGCGAGGAGCGAAAGCCACAGGAGCGCGTGAAGGCAACGCGCCCTCATACGCGATAGTGACACAAGCCGCCCCTAGGCGGAAGCGGGTGCCGGGAAGTTCTCACGGATTCCATGATGGCAAATTGAGGAGGAGAGCGGAACAGGATGGGGCACAAGGCACCAGCAAGGTGGTGCACGCGGGTAGAAGCCGACCGCAAGAAACGCAAGCTTGTCCCCGATCTTGGCCGAGCGCACACCGCGTCGCACCTGCTGCCGAGCCCCCCCCGCCGTGACTCATCCGCCTCCGGTTAACCGCCTGCGCCGAACAATCCGCCGCCCCATCCACCGCCCAGCCGCAAGCACCTCCGTCAGCGATCCTCGGGCACGCGCCGGAGCACCTCGAGGCAGGCGCGGGCGTTGTGGTAGGGACACTTCCACGGGCCGATCTTCTGGCTGTCGGCGTACGCGGGATAATCCGGGTAGACCTTGCCGCTGCGATCGAGGACGGCGAACCACTCGCCGTGCTGCGCGTCGACGACGTGCTTCTCGGTGAAGTCCCAGGCGCGGACCGCGGCGGCGAGGTGGGCCTCGTTGCCGCCGAGCTGGTAGGCGTTAAGAAACCCGACGATCGCCTCGGCCTGCGGCCACCAGTGTTTGTCGGTGTTGAGGGGCCCGGAGGCGTCGCCGTCGTAGAGCACCGCGCCGTCGGCATCGAGCCCGTGGGCGCGCACGCCGTCGGCGAGCGCGAGGGCGGTGGTCTTCGTCCGCGCAAGGAGCGCAGGATCGCCCACCGCCACCGCCGCCTCCCAGAACAGCCAGCTGGCCTCGATGTCGTGCCCATAGGAGAACTTCGGCAACAGCGAGCGCCACTCCAGATCGAAGAACAGCGCGCAGTGCGGGTACGGCTCGGTGGTCACGACGCGGTCGAGGATGATCGTGAGCAGGTCGCGCAACGCGGCGCGCACCCGCGTGTCGGGCCAGACCCGCAGCAGCGCGGTGTAGGCCTCGAGGATGTGCAGCAGCGTGTTGTTGGACTTCGGGGAGTTGAGGTCCTTGTCGCTCAGGCGCATGTCGGCGAGCGGGCCCCAGTCGGCGTCGAGCGCCTCGAGGTAACCGCCGAACCGCGGCTCGCGGGCGTGCCGTTCGATGAGTCCGAAGATCTCCTTGGCCCGCGCGAGCGCCGCGGCGTCGCCGGTGGCCTGGTACCATTCGGTGAGCCCGTAGATCGTGAACGCCTCGGCGTACACCTGCTTGCGCGGCGAGTGCGGGCGCAGGTCGCGCGTGAGGCTCCAGAAGAATCCGCCGTGGCGGGTGTCGCGGAAGGGCCCGTCGAGCAGGGCGAGCGCCTTGCGGCCGCCCGCGAGCCACTCGGGCCGCGGATCGCGCCGGGCGGCGGCGGCGAACGTCCACAGGATTCGAGCACAGAGCACGACGTGGCGCGGCACGTCGTCGAACTCGCGCAGGTCGTGGGTGATCACGCCGACGAGGTTGCCGTCGGGCTTGAACGCCCGCTGTGCCCAGAAGGGCAGGATGTTGTTGTCGAGGTCCGCCTGCATGCGGCGGCGGAGTTCGGAGAGGGAGACCGGGGGAGTGGCCATGAGGGCGGCCACGATAGCAGTCGACCTCCGGGTGCCAAGGCTGCACCCCGGCCCGGGCGGCCGCCCGCGTTTGCCGGTTGAAAACCCGCGGCGCCGGTCCGTATCAAGCCGCATGGAGCGCTCCGCCGTCGCCACCGCCGAACCGAATTCCCGCCACACCGCCGCCGAGGCGGCCGTGCTGCCGGTGCTGCTCGGGCTGAGCCTCTCGCACCTGCTCAACGACATGATCCAGGCGGTGCTGCCGGCGATCTACCCGCTCCTGAAGGAAACCTACGCGCTCTCCTTCACCCAGATCGGGCTCATCACCCTCGCCTTCCAGGCCACCGGCTCAATCCTGCAACCCGCGGTCGGCTTCACCACCGACCGCCACCCGCGGCCGTATTCGCTCGCCGTCGGCATGGGCGTGACGCTCGTCGGTCTCGTGCTGCTGGCCCACGCGGCGACCTTCCCGCTGCTGCTCGCCGCCGCCGCGCTCGTCGGCACCGGCTCGGCCGTCTTCCACCCGGAGGCGTCGCGCCTGGCCCGGCTCGCCTCGGGCGGTCGCCATGGTTTCGCGCAGTCGGTCTTCCAGGTCGGCGGCAACCTCGGCACCGCGCTCGGCCCGCTGCTGGCGGCGGCGGTCATCGTGCCGACCGGCCAGCGTGGCGCGCTCTGGTTCACGCTGCTCGCCCTCGGCGGCATCGTGGTGCTCGCGCGCCTCGGCGGCTGGTACCGCGCGCACCTCGACGCCCGGCGCGCCCGCCGGGCCGCCACCCCGCCGGCCGCGCCGCTACCGCGTCGCCAGGTCATCACCACACTGGCGCTGCTCGGCACGCTGATCTTCTCGAAGCACTTCTACCTCGCGAGCCTCACCAGCTACTACACGTTCTTCCTGATCGAGAAGTTCGGCTACTCCGTGCGCGCGGCGCAGCTGCGGCTCTTCGTGTTCCTCTTCGCGGTGGCCGCGGGCACCATCCTCGGCGGGCCGCTGGGCGACCGCTTCGGCCGCAAGCGCGTGATCTGGTTCTCCATCCTCGGGGTGGCGCCGTTCACGCTCGCCCTGCCCCACGCCAACGCCTTCTGGACGGTCGCGCTCACGATCCCCATCGGCCTGATCCTCGCGTCGGCCTTCCCGGCGATCCTCGTGTACGGGCAGGAGCTGCTGCCGGGCAAGGTGGGACTGGTCGCCGGGCTGTTCTTCGGCTTCGCCTTCGGCATCGCCGCCGTGGGCGCGGCGCTGCTCGGCCGCCTCGCCGACCACGCCGGCATCTTCGCCGTGTATCAGATCTGCGGTTTCCTGCCGTTGATCGGCCTCGTCGCCGCCTTCCTGCCCGACCTGCGCCGTCCCCGCGCGACCTGAGCCGGCACCGCGGGGCGCCGTGTCGTGCCGAGTCAGTCGTCGTAGGGCGCTGGTTCGCTCGCGCCCGACGATTGGCTACGCCGGTCAGCCGACCGGAACCAGCTCCGCGCCGGGACCGGTCTTGAGGTGCAGGATGTCCGGCTTCGCGCCGAACTTCGCCGTGTAGGCGGCGGCGACCTGCTCGGCGTCGGCCTGCGCAAACGTCCCGTTGGTCAGCGCCATGACCGCGCCGCCGAAACCGCCGCCGGTGAGCCGGGCGCCGTGGACGTGCCGGGTCTGCGCGAGATGGTCGACCAGGAAGTCGAGCTCGGCGGTGCTGTTCTCGAAGAGGTTCTGCGAGCTGCGGTGGGAGGCGGTGAGCAGCCGGCCCACGGCGGCGAGGTCGCCGGTCGCCAGCGCGGCCTGCACGGCGGCCACGCGGCCGATCTCCTCGATCACGTGCTTGGCGCGCTTGTAGTTGGCCTCCGGAAGCGCCGCCTTCTTCACCTCGAGCAGCGCCGGCGTGGCATCGGCGAGCAGCCCCACCCCGAGCGCCCGCGCGGCCTCCATGCACTCGCGATGCCGCGCGGCGTAGAGCCCGTCGACCAGCGCATGCTTGGTGTGCGTGTTGAAGACCCAGAAATGCGCGTCGGCCGGCAGCGGCACGGTGGCGAAGGCGGGGCCGCGGCAGTCGATGAAGACGAGGTGGTCGCGTTTCCCGAAACCGGAGACACCCTGGTCGAGGATGCCGCAGGGCACGCCGACGAACTGGTTCTCCGCCTTGCGGCCGAGCTGCACGAGAGTCGCCCGCTCGGGCGCCTCCCCGGCCAGCGCCGTGAGCGCCAGACCGGTGGCCAGCTCGATCGCGGCGCTGCTGCTCAAGCCCGCGCCGGGCGGCAGGTCGGAGACATCCACGCACTGGAAACCGGCGGGCTGTTTCAGCCCGAAGTCGGGCAGCTTCGCCCAGACCCCGAGCTGGTAGTTGACCCAGGCGCGCTCGCCACTCTGCTTCGCGAGCGAGGCATCCAGCGCCACGGTAATCGGCGCCGCGCCGCGGTTGCGGCCGAAGACCGCGTGGCCGGCCTCCGCCGCCCGCACCGCCACCCAGATGCCGCGGTCGATCGCCGCGCCGAGCACGGTGCCGCCGTTGTAGTCGGTGTGGTTGCCGATGAACTCGATGCGGCCGGGGGCGCGCGCGATGACGGTGGGCTCGCCACCGAAGGCGGCGCGGAACTTGCGAAGGAGGGTTTCTTTCATCGGGGAGTAGGCGCGGAGCGTTGCGGGCACCGCCCGGTTGGCAACGCCGGACTGCCGGCCAGACCGGGCCGGCGGCTCAGCCCTGTCGGATGAACTCCACCATCGTCTTCATGCGGTCGGTCTCGAGGGAGGTCTCCATCCTCAGAATCTCGAGACGCGCCGGGTCGAGGCCGGCCTGCGCCGCACGGCCGCCCGCGTCGGTCCAGAGGCTCTCCTCGCCGGGCAGGCCGCAGTCGAGGCCCACCGCGATGCCGCCCGCGAGGTTGAGCAGCCGCGCGAGCGTGTCGTCGCCCGGATGGGCGGAGGGATGCAGCTGGTCCCGGATCGCGCCGACGATCGGCTTGGGGAAACGCCACAGCTCGCACAGCGCCGCACCGATCTGCGCGTGGTTGTATCCGAAGGTTCGCGTCTCCCAGTCGGGCAACGGCGTGCCGTCGGCGGGATAGGGCGCCACCGCGCCCGCGGCATGGCGGGCCAGCGCCATCTTGCCGATGCAGCGCAGCAGCCCGGCCGTGTAGCCGAGCGCGGCATCGGAGCCGGTGGCCGCGCAGAGCCGCTCCATCGCCACCGCGGTGGCCACGGCGTTGGCCCACACCCGGTCGGCCGGCGCGGCGTAGACGGCCATGTCGGCCTGATACACCGCCGAGGCGGCGCAAAGACCGACGACGCGGTGCAACTCCTTGAATCCGATACGGAGCACGGCCTCCTCCACGCTGCCCGCCGGCGAACGGAAGCCCGACAGCGCCCCGTTGGCCACCCGCAGCACCTGCACGGTGAGGGCGGCGTCGAGCCGGATCAGCTCGGCCAGGCGCCCCAGGCTGCACTCGCCGTCCTTGATGGCGGCGATGATGCGGCCGAAGACCTGCGGCGCCGGCGGCAGCTTGGTGGCATGGACCACCAGCGACACCATCTCGAAGCGTTTGTGGAGCAGCGGGGCGGCCATGGGCGGGGAGGTGTCGTTCGTCCGCCCCCAGGAGGAGGAGTAGCGCGATCCGCCGCGCCCGGGCCCCGGCCATCGACCGGAGGCGGGCAGGGACGGCGGCGGGCTCAGGCGGGCGCGATGGCGGACTTCAACACATCGAGCTCGGCGTTGACCTCCTCGACCACTGCATCGAGCACCTCGGCCAGGATGCTGGCGCGCTCGAGCTTTGCCGGTTCGCGCCGCCAATAGGCGGCCTCGCCGGGCAGACTCTTGCCGAGCTGGTGCACGACCCACCCGGCGCAATTGAGCATCGCCGCCTCGCGCGGGGCATCGGCGACCACCAACGGATCGTAATGGTGCCGGATCGCCTGCCGGATGGTGGGATCGAATTTCCAGTGCTCCATCAACTCGGCGGCGGCCTCCGGGTTGTCCATGCCGAACAGTCCGCGCTCCCAGTCGCCGAGATGCGGTTCGACCTCGGCTCCGGGATACGGCGCGATGCGCTGCCCGGGCTGGGCGGCCAGACGGGTGAAAAGCACTTTGCCGGCGGAACGCAGCAGCCCGATGGTGTACGCGGCCTGTTCGTCCTCCGCGCCCTGCTTGCGCGCGATGCGCTCCATGGCGAGTGCCGAGGCGAGCGAGTTCTCCCACACCAAGTCGCCGCGCACGGCGTAGAGCGCGAGCTCCTTGGGGAAAAGCTGGTTGGTCGCCGCCAGACCGACGAGCCGGTACACCTCGCGGAAGCCGACGCGGTTGATCGACTCCTCCAGCGAGGTGCTGGGCTCGGCGAAACCGAACAGCACGCTGTTGCTCAGGCGGATCACCTGCGCGCTCAAGCCCGGGTCCATCTTCACCAAGCCGACCACCTGATCGACCCCGGTGTTGAGGTCCTTCAGGACTGCGGCCAAGCGGGAGAAGATGCGCGGCGAGGCCGGCAGCTGTTGCCCGACGCGGATGATGTCTGGTTTGCCAACTTTCACACGAGGAGTCGCAGGGCTGGAGACGGAGGGGATCACGGTGTCTGCTCCTCTATCGGCCACTTGCCGCGGTTCCTGAGGAACAAGCCGCAATTTCCCGCCCTCGCCCCCTCACGGCCCGCCCAGTCAACTCTTCCCCAGTCCGGCATAACGGCTTGCAGCCAGCCGGTCTCCGCGATTCCTTGCCGCCCCCACGACAACTGCCTCCGAACCCATCACACTATGAAACAGTTCCGTAGATTGCTTCTCGGCACGGCCTTCATCGCCGGCGCAGTGGCCGCTCCCCTGCTGACTGCCGATACGGTCGGCACCAAGGACGGCTCCACCATCCAAGGCAAGGTCCTCCGCGTCAGCGGTGGCGTGGTCGAGATCGAGACCGCCTTTGCCGGGGTGCTGAAGATTCAGCAGTCCAGCGTCGCCACCCTCAGCACCGATGCGCCGGTCTACCTTCGCTACACCGGAGGCAACACGATCCAGGGCGCGGTCTCGACCGCCGCAGGCGGTGAGGTCCGCGTCGCCGGCCCCGGCGCCTGGGGCACCGGCAGCGTCGACGCCGTCGAAGCCGTCTGGACCGATCCGGCCGACAGCCCCGAGGCCAAGGCCGCCGCCGCGGCCAAACGCACGTGGGCCTTCGAGGCCTCCGTCGATGTCGTCGGCACTCAGGGCAACACCGACAGCCTCGCCACTTCCGTCGGCTTCGCCGCCACCCTCGCCGGCCCGAACGACAAGCTCGCCTTCTACGCCGCCTATTCCCGCGCCGAACTCGAAGGCGAGACCTCCGCCGACAACGCCAAGGCCGGCGTCGACTACTCCGCCTTCTTCTCGCCCCGCGCCTCCTGGTACGTGCGCGAGGAGATCGGCACCGACAAGATCAAGGAGCTCGACTTCTACTCCAACACCGCCGCCGGTCTCGGCTACGCCGTCATCCGCGAGTCGAACCAGGAACTCACGTTCCGCGCCGGTATCGCCTACCGCTACGAGGCCTACGATGAGGGCGAGAACATCAGCACCCCCGCCCTCGATCTCGGCCTGATCCATTCGTACACGGCCAAGACCTGGAAGATCGGCAACAAGATCACCTTCCTGCCCTCCCTCGAGGACTTCGCCAACTACCGCATCCAGCACGACTCCCACCTCGAGCTGCCCTTGGCCTCCACGCAGTGGAAGATCCGCCTCGGCGTGGCCAACGACTACGTCAGCGAGCCCCAGGTCGGCAAGAAGAAGCTCGATACGACCTACTACACCAAGTTCCTCCTGAGCTGGAAGTGACCCGCCCGCGGCCACGCGCCGCCCGGATCGCACCCGACTTCGAAGACGGCGGGCCCCACCGGGCCCGCCGTCCGCTTTTTCGCCACCATCCGCCACCGAAGCCGGGCATCGGCCCGTCGGTTTGTTCGAGCTTCGCAAATACTCCCGCCGCGGCGGCAAACCGGATGGACTCCGCCCGCGCCTCCGTCATGCTTCGGGCCTGCCACGCCTGCGCCGCCCCACCGGCCGCAGCCGTCGCCCCGCCCCGAACACAACCTTCCTCGTGCGATGAAATACTACTACACCGACGCCCAGAACAAACCCGCCGGCCCCGTCGAACTCGAGCAGCTCAGGCAGCTCGCCGCCCAGGGCACGCTCACCCCCCAGTCCTTCGTCATCCCCGAGGGCGCCACCCAGTGGGTGAGCTATGCGGCGCTCCTCGCCTCGCTCGCCCCCGCCCCCGCGC
>JAEWNN010000058.1 GCA_023457035.1 Verrucomicrobiota bacterium | reverse complement strand
TATCTTCACGGGAAACCGTCGTTTGGGGTTTCCATCGGCGGCGGCGGTCCTATCGTCGCCGGCGCCATGCAACCAACGACCCCGCGTTTCCAGGCGTTTGTTACGGGATTGCTCGCGCTCCTCGTGGGCGTGGCTTCGGCCTTCGGCGCGGGGCCGGAGGTGCTGCGTATCGGTTATTTCCCGAATGTCACCCACGCCCAGGGCGTGATCGGGGCGCAGGCCACCCGCGAGGGGGCGGGCTGGTTCGAACAGCGGTTGGGGCCGGAGGTGACGATCCAGTGGTTTCCCTTCAATGCCGGACCGAGTGCGATGGAGGCGATCTTCGCCGGCTCGCTGGATGCCACCTATGTCGGACCCAATCCGGCCCTCAACGCCTTCATCAAGTCGAAGGGGGAGGAAATCCGCATCCTCGCCGGTTCGGCCCGGGGTGGCGCGGCGCTCGTGGTGCCGGGGGACAGCACCTACGCGACGGCGGAAGACTTCCGCGGCAAGAAGGTGGGCACCCCCCAGCTGGCCAACACCCAGGATATCGCCGCCCGCGCCTGGTTCCGCGCCCATGGCCTGAAGGTCACGCAGACCGGCGGCGACGTTTTCATCATCCCGACGCCCAACCCCGACCAGCTCGGGCTCTTCCAGACCGGCAAACTCGACGCCGTGTGGACGGTCGAGCCCTGGGTCTCGCGCCTCCTGCTGGAGGCCAAGGGGCGAATCCTGATCGAGGAGACGGATGCGCTCACGACCATCCTGGTCTCGAGCGTGAAGCTGCTCCGGGAGCGACCGGAACTCGCGGCGAAGCTGCGCGCGGCCCACGTCGAGCTGACCGCCTGGGTGGCGGCGCATCCCGAGGAGGCCCAGGCGAAGGTCCGCGCCGGTCTCGAGGCCGAGACCCGGCGCCCGATTCCCGCGCCGCTGGTCGCCGCCGCGTGGAGTCGGCTGCATTTCGCGGCAGTGGTCGAACAGGCCGTGCTGGAGAAGTTCATGGCCGACGCGCGGGCCTCGGGCCTGCTCAAGCAGTCCATGCCGCTCGATCGGCTCTTCGGCACCGATTGAGCCCGCCGCCTGCCTCGCGCCCCATGGCCCCGCGCCCGGATCCCGCCCCGCTCATGACGCTCCAACAGGAACTCGCCCCGATCGCCCCGGCGAAACTGGCGGTCGAGGAGGTCAGCAAAACATTCCGCACGGGCAAACGCGTGGTGCACGCGCTCGATCGGGTGTCGTTGCAGGTGGGCGAAGGCGAGTTCGTCTGCCTGGTCGGCCCGTCGGGCTGCGGCAAGTCGACGCTGTTGAACATCATCGCCGGGCTGGAGCGGCCCGACGCGGGCCGGATCCTCTCCGGCGGCGTGCCGGTGGGCGGGCCTGGCCGCGACCGGATGGTGATGTTCCAGGAGCACGCGTTGTTCCCCTGGCTCGACGTGATGGGCAACCTGATGTTCGGCCTGAAGCTCAAGCCCGGGCTGAAGGATTCCGAACGGCGCGAGGTGGCGATGTATTACCTGAACCTGGTCGGGCTCGAGCGGTTCAGCTCCGCGAACATCCATGAACTCTCCGGCGGCATGAAGCAGCGCATCGCGCTGGCCCGCGCCCTGGCCCCGAACCCGAAGGTGCTGCTGATGGACGAGCCGTTCGCCGCGCTCGACGCGCTCACGCGTGAGCAGCTCTACGGCGACATCCAGCGCATCTGGCTGGAGCGCAAGAAGACGATCGTATTCGTGACGCACAACGTGCGCGAGGCCGCCTGCCTTGGCGACCGCGTGGTGTTGTTCTCGCCGAATCCCGGCCGGGTGCAGGAGGAGTTCCGCGTGGATCTGCCGCGCCCGCGCGACATCAACTCGGCGGAGCTCGCCGCCCACTCGACCAAGATCATGCGCGCCCTCAAGGGCCACCTGCAGACCACGGAGGAACCTGCGGAATGAAACGTTTCCTGACCGCCGCCCTGTTTTTCGTGGGCCTGCTCCTGACCTGGCAGGTGCTGTATTCGCTCAAGCTCTGGTCCCCGGTGCTGGTGCCCGCTCCGCTCGACGTGGCTCGCTTCATCTGGGACTACACGTTCAATCCCGGGACCGCCGAGTTTCCGAACGACAGCCGGTGGGAGCTGTTCCGGGCGGCCGGGATCACGCTCAAACGGCTCCTGATCGGCTACCTGATCGGGCTGAGCGCCGGCGTGCCGATCGGCATGGCGACCGCGCGGATGCGCGCGTTGCGCGACACCGTGGGTGTGATGGCGCTCGGGTTACAGGGGCTGCCGAGCGTGTGCTGGGTGCCGCTGGCGCTGCTGTGGTTCGGCCAGAACGAGAGCGCGATGCTCTTCGTCGTCATCATGGGCACGCTCTGGTCGGTCATCCTCGCGACGGAGACGGGCGTGCGGAACGTCAACCCGATCTACGTGCGCGCGGCGGCGACGATGGGCTCGAAGCGGCTGCACACGCTCACCCGGGTGATCCTGCCGGCGTCGCTGCCGTTCATCGTCAGCGGCATGAAGCAGGGCTGGGCGTTCGCGTGGCGCTCGCTGATGGCGGCGGAGATCTACGTGACGATCCTCACCGGCTTCGGCCTCGGACACCTGTTGCACTACGGCCGCGAGCTCAACGCGATGGAGCAGGTGATCGGCGTGATGCTGGTGATCGTCGGCATCGGCGTGGCGGCCGACAAGATCCTGTTTTCGCCGTGGGAGAATTTCCTGCACCGCCGCTGGGGCACGGCGGGGTGACGGACCGGGGCCGCCGAGCGCGGACCTGAAGAAACCCCGGCGCGAGCGCCGGGGTTGTGAAGCGAAGCTGGACTGCGCGCGGCCGGCCTCAGCCGAGGTTGCGGATGATGGCGTCGGCCATCGCCTTGGTGCCGACCGGGGTCTTGCCGAAGGCGATGTCGCCGGTGCGCACGCCGTCGACGGTGACGGTCTTGCGGACCGCGTCCTCGATCTTGGTGGCGAGCGCGTCCTGGCCGAAGCTGTAGCGCAGCATGAGCGCGGCGGAGAGGACCTGTGCGCAGGGATTGGCGACGCCCTTGCCGGCGATGTCGGGGGCGGTGCCGCCGGCGGGTTCGAAGAGGCCGAAGGGCTGGCCGAAGCGGTTCTTGCCGGTGCCGAGCGACGCCGAGCTCATCATGCCGAGCGAGCCGCAGATGACGGCCATCTCGTCGGAGAGGATGTCGCCGAACATGTTTTCGGTGAAGAGCACGTCGAACTGGTTCGGATCGCGCGCGAGCTGCATGGCGGCGTTGTCGACGTACATGTGCGAGAGCGCGAGGTCGGGGTGGTGTTTCGCGAAGTAGGCGGTGACGGTCTTGCGCCAGAGCACCGAGGTCTCGAGCACGTTGGCCTTGTCGACCGAGCAGACCTTCTTGCCGCGGGCGCGGGCGGTCATCGCGGCGACCTCGGCGATGCGCTCGA
>JAEWNN010000057.1 GCA_023457035.1 Verrucomicrobiota bacterium | reverse complement strand
CTACAAGCTCGGCAAGGACATCTACCTCGCCCTCGACGTCGCCTCCTCCGAGTTCTACGTGAAGGAGAAGAAGCACTACGTCTTCAAGAAGTCCTCCGGCAAGATCTACACCGGCGACGAGATGGTCTCCTTCTACAAGGAGCTCACCGCCAAGTACCCGATCGTCTCGATCGAGGACGGCTGCGCCGAAGGCGACTGGACGACCTGGAAGAAGCTCACCGACGCCATCGGCGGCAAGGTGCAGCTCGTCGGCGACGATCTCTTCGTCACCAACACCGAGTTCCTCAAGAAGGGCATCGAGACCGGCACCGCCAACTCGATCCTCGTCAAGGTGAACCAGATCGGTTCCCTCACCGAGACCTTCGACGCCGTGGAGATGGCCCAGGATGCCAACTACACCGCCGTCATCTCGCACCGTTCGGGCGAGACCGAGGACGCCACCATCGCCGACATCGCCGTGGCGACCAACGCCGGCCAGATCAAGACCGGTTCGCTCTGCCGCACCGACCGCGTGGCGAAGTACAACCAGCTCCTCCGCATCGAGGAAGAGCTCGGCGCTTCGGCCATCTACGGCGGCAAGTTCAACAAGCTCTGATGGTAGGGGCGCCTCTCCGAGGCGTCCGCTTCTCCGTAGCGAAACTCGCCAGAGTTTCGTTCCGCTTTCCAAGGCCGGGCTCCTCCGCGAGCCCGGCCTTTTTCTTTGTCTCGACCCGGCGGTCCCGGGCCCGCGAGCACACCGGTCCCCAGGCAGCATCCGGAGCAGAACAACTCGGTTACCGGGTGAGCAGCCGCTGCTTCGCCTCCGGCGGCAGGTCAGTCCGCGCGAGCCACGCCGCCGCGTTCGCCGGATCCACCTCCAGCCACCGCTGCGCGATCATCACGAACACCTCGTGCCGGCGCTGCGGATCCTCGAACTCGCCCGCAAACTCCGCCGCCAGTGCAGGCGAGGCGTCGGCCGCCGCCGCCACGAAGGGTTCCAGTGCCGCTTGCCGCACCGCACCGCGCGGCTGCGCCGCGAGCCAGGTCCGGGCGCTCGCCGAGTCCACGGCCGCCCAGCGCGCCACGACCCGGCCGAGCAACTCGTCGCGAAGGTCCGGGTCCGACTGCACGGCCGCCGTGCTGGCCGCCCGTTGCGGATCGCTCTCTGCCATGCCGGTCACCAGCCCCCACGTCGCCCGCGCCGTGCGTCCCTCCGGATTCACCGCGGCCCACGCCTCGGCCGTCGCCGGGTCCCGCATGGCCCACGCCTGCAGGATGCCGAAGGTGCGCCGTTCGCAAAGTCCGGAGTCCGGATACGTGCGGATAAACGCCAACGCCGCCGCCGGCTCCCGCTGCGACCAGTGGCCGCAGGCGTTCTCGACCGCCAAGCTGCGCAGGGACGGCTCCCCCAACTGCTGGGCCCACCGCAGCGCGCCCTGCGGATCGTTGGCGGCCCACGCGTACGCGATCTGCCCGAACGTCTCGTCCCGCCACTCCCCCGCCGGAAACCGGCCGACAAATTCGCCTGCCGCGGCCGGGTCGGTCCGTGCCAGTTCCAACGCCAACGCGCGCACCGCCTGTTGCTTGCCCCGCCCCTCCGACAGCGTCTGCACCCACGCGAGCCCGCCCGGAAGGTCGTGACTGATGAAGCCGCTCGCCACCGCCCGAAGTGCGGTCTCGCTGGATTCCCCCGGCGGAAGTAGGCCGGCCAGTTGCCCGGCCATCTCCGGATCGTGCTGCGACAAGGTCGTGACCAGCCGCGTCGCGGCCCAGTTGCGCTCCATCCCCGGAGGCAGCGCACCCACGATCCGCACCGCCGCCGCCGGATCGCTCGTCGCCAGCTGCCCGAGCGCGAAGCTCTGCAGATCCGTCCGATTCGGACCGGGCGGCAGCCGCCGGATCGCCGCCAGCGCCGCCGCCGGATCTTGCTGACTCCAGCTGGTCAGGTGCGAGTTGCGCAGGGATTGATCGGCCGCGAGCACCGGTACGCTCTCGAGATAACGATAGGCCACCGCCCGGTCCTGCTGGGCGAGCCGGTCCAAGGTCACACGCTGGGCCGTCGTTTTGAGCGCCCCGTCCGGCAACGCCGCACACCACCGGTCGAACTCCGCCGCATCGCGCCCCGACCAATTGAAACAGATCATGTTGAGCAAAGCCGCCCGCCCGTGCCCCGCCGGCTCCAGCTGCGCCAACTCGAGCGCCCGCCGCGGATCGCGCTCCGCCACCCGGCCGAACGCCACATCGCGCAGGTGCGCCCGTTCGTCGCCGTTCGGTAGTGTTCCCACCCAGGCCAGCGCCGCCGCCTCGTCCCGTTTCAGCCAGCCCTGCAACATTCCGAGACGCGCGGATCGTCGCCGCACTTCCGACGGCACCCGTTCGAGCAGTGCGAACGCCTCCGCCGGGTCGCGCGCCGCCAACTCGCGAAAGACCTCGGCGAACAACGTCCCGCGCTGCGGGTTGCCGTCCGGTCCGGCCAGCAACAGGTCGAGCGCCAGCAGCGGATCGTCGCGGCCGAGGGAACGGAGCAGCGCCTGCTCCGCGGTGAACCGCATCGGGCCCTCCGGCTGCCGCTGGAGCCACTCAACCGCACCGGCCGGGTCGGCCTGGTACCAGCCGCTCACGACCGAAGCCACGCTCGGCAGCCGCGCTCCTTCGCTGTAGGGCAACCCTTCCGCATAGTGGAGCGCCCGTTGCGGATCGAACTGGCCCCAGCGACGCAACACCGCAGACCGCATCCGCCACCGCACTTCCGTATCGGGCTGCGCCTCGATCGCCGCGAGCACCGCCGGCACCCGCCCCGGTTCGAGCGCGGCCACGAAGCCACGCCACGCCGGGCCATCCGCCCAGTCGGGGTCACGCGCGAAGGCGGCAAGTTCGCCCACCAACGTGGGATCGGCTCCCGCGGTCGCAACGGCCGGAGCGGGCGATCGGTCGACGACTGGTGCGGCGGTCGTGCCCGCCGCGCGCGATTCCTCGGGCAAGCGGAGCCAGAACCGGAGGGCCACCGAAGCCACAAGAAACAATCCACCGCCCCAAAACAACACCCGGGAGAAATCCATAGGAGGGCGCCAGTTGGGCGTCCGGCAGACAGTAGGCCGACGATGGAGACGGCGGCAAGCTCCGGCGCCGGGCGGGCCGGGCGAGTGTCGACCGGGCGGGCCGTCCCCGCGCGAGGTCCCACTCGCGTGGGCGCTGCGCCCTCCACGACCGGAGAGCTTGGCGCTGGCGCAAACGCCACCGGCTGGCACCCACCCACCCCAGATCTCGCGTCTCGCCCCGTCTGCGCTTCGATGGCAGAGCGACCGGGCGGTTCCGGCTCGGTCTTCCCACCCGAACCATCCCGCCCCGAAAAAAAAGACCATCCGCAGCCAGTGGCCTGATCTTTGCTGTAGTTCGCTTTTCTCTCCGGCGTCCCCCTTCCTCCGTTCCATGATCTCCTGGCAATCGATCCTCGATATCTTCCAGGGTATCACCTCCTTCTTCGAGGTGAGCCCCACACTGGCCTTGGCCCGCATCGGCCTCATCGCCCTGGGCTTCCTGCTCATGTATCTCGGCCGCAAGGGCGTGCTCGAAGCCCTGATCATGATCCCGATGGGCCTGGGCATGGCCACGGTCAACGCCGCCGTGATGTTCTTCGATCCGCTCAATCTGCATGGCGGCATCGGCACGCTCTTCGTCGAGGCCCAGGCCGGCGCCACCGGCGACGCCGTCCGCGATGCGGCCGACCTGATGACGATCCTCCAGATCGACTGGCTGCAGCCCATCTACACCCTTACGTTCAGCAACGGCCTCATCGCCTGCCTGGTCTTCTTCGGCATCGGTTCGCTGCTCGACATCGGCTTCATCCTGGCCCGCCCCTACACCAGCATGATCATCGCGTTGTGCGCGGAACTGGGCACGATCGTGACCCTGCCCGTGGCGACGATGTTCGGGTTCACCCCCCAGGAATCGGCAGCCATCGCGGTCATCGGCGGTGCCGACGGTCCGATGGTGCTCTTCACCTCCCTCACTCTCGCCAAACACCTCTTCGTCCCCATCGCCGTCGTCGCCTACCTGTACCTCGGACTCACCTACGGCGGTTATCCCTACCTCGTCCGTGCACTTGTCCCGAAGCGCCTGCGCGAGATCCCGATGCAGCCGCCGAAAAACCAGCGGGAGTACTCCGCCTTCCAGAAGATGATCGTGGCCGCCGTCGGCTGCGTCCTGCTGTCGCTGCTGCTGCCCATCGCCGCGCCGCTGATCTTCAGCCTCTTCCTGGGCATCGTCATCCGCGAATCGGGCATCAAGGCCTTCCAGGACCTCGTCTCCGGCCCGATGCTCTACACCGCCACCCTCTTCCTCGGCCTGATGCTCGGCATCCTCTGCGACGCCAACACCATCATGGACCCGAAGGTCCTCCCGTTGCTCCTGCTGGGCAGCCTCTCGCTGCTCGTATCCGGTATCGGCGGCATCCTCGGCGGCTATCTCATGTACTTCGTCAGCGGCGGCAAGGTGAACCCCGTCGTCGGCATCGCCGGGGTGAGCTGCGTGCCCACCACCGCCAAGGTCGCCCAGAAAATCGTCTCCAAGGACAACCCCTCCGCCGTGATCATGCCCGCCGCGCTCGGGGCGAACATCTCCGGCGTCATCACCTCCGCCATCATCGCGGGCGTGCTCTGCAGCCTGCTCAAGATCGCCTCCTGACCCATCCCACGTCATGCAAACCGTTCTTCTCAGTCTCACCACGTACGGTCTCACGATCGTCTTCGCTCTCCTCATCGCCGCCGTCATCCAGGGCGTGGGCGTCCTCGTCCACACGCTCGCCCCCGACCGCCAGCAGGCCACCGCCGAGCCCCTCGTGCCCACCGCCGACTCCGAACGCGAACAACAGGCCCTCGCCGTCGCGATCGCCATCGCCCACCGCACCCAGCGCCAGCCCCGCGGCTGAACGCTCCCACCTTCCGCCCCTTCATGAAAAAAATCGACTTCATGCTCACCGCGTTCCGCGACGGCTTCCAGTCCGTCTTCGGCGCGCGGGTCTTCTCCAAGGACTACCTCCCCCTCGTTGAGTTCGCCGCCCAGGAATGCGGCATCAGCCACTTCGAGGCCGGCGGCGGCGCGCTCTTCCAGTCGCCGTTCTTCTACGCCAACGAGAACGCCTTCGAGGTCATGGACGCCTTCCGCGCCGCCGCCGGCCCCAAGGCCAACCTCCAGACCCTCGCCCGCGGCATCAACGTCGTCGCCCTCAAGGCCCAGCCGCGCGACATCGTCAAGCTCCACGCCGTGCTCTTCAAGAAGCACGGCATGTCGACCATCCGCAATTTCGACGCGCTCAACGACGTCTCCAACCTCATCGACTCCGGCCGCTTCATCACCGAGGCCGGCCTCAACCACGAGATGGTCGTCACCATGATGGAGCTGCCCCCGGGCTGCTCCGGCGCCCACGAGGTCGACTTCTACGAGCAGACCCTGCGCTCCCTGCTCGACGCCGGCATCCCGTATTCATCGATCTGCTTCAAGGACGCCTCCGGCACCTCCCGCCCGCAGAAGGTCCACGAGACGATCAAGATGGCCCGCCGCCTCCTCGGCGAGAAGGCCCGCCTCGCCTTCCACTCCCACGAGACCGCCGGCACCTGCGTCACCGCCTACCGCGCCGCCCTCGACGCCGGCGTCGACCAGATCGACCTCGCCATCGCCCCGCTCTCCGGCGGTACGAGCCAGCCCGATGTCATCACCATGTGGCATGCGCTCCGCGGCACCGAGTTCACCCTCGATGTCGATATCCACCGGATCATGCAGCTGAGCGAACGCTGCAAAGAGGGGCTCAAGGACTACTTCTTCCCGCCCGAGGCCATGCGCGTCGAGCCGCTCATCCCCTTCTTCCCGATGCCCGGCGGCGCCCTCACCGCCAACACCCAGATGCTCCGCGACAACGGGCTCATGGACCGCTATCCCGAGGTCATCGCCGCCATGGGCGAGGCCGTGGCCAAGGGCGGCTTCGGCACTTCCGTCACCCCCGTATCGCAGTTCTACTTCCAGCAGGCGTTCAACAACGTCATGTTCGGCCCCTGGAAGAAGATCGCCGAAGGCTACGGCCGCATGGTCCTCGGCTACTTCGGCAAGACCCCCGTCGCGCCCGACCCCAAGGTCGTCAAGATCGCCGCCGAGCAGCTCAAGATGCAGCCGACGACCGACCACCTCACCGCCATCGAGAAGGATCCCAAGCGCGGCATCGCCGCCGCCAAGGCCCTGCTTGAGAAGGAAGGCCTGCCCACCACCGACGAGAACATCTTCATCGCCTCCGCGTGCGAGGAGAAGGGCATCGCGTTCCTCAAGGGCGAGGCGACCATCGGCGTGCGCAAGAACACCGCCAAGACCGAGGCCGCCCCGGTCCCTGCCGCGAGCGCGCCTGCGTCCTCGTCCGCCGCCCCCGTCGCCTACGACGTCGAGCTCAACAACCGCACCTACCACGTCATCCTCGACGGCAACACCGCGCTGGTGAACGGCACCGGCTATCGCTTCGGCGTGAAGGAAGTCGCCGCCAAGGTCGCCGCGGCCCCCGCCGCGGGCACCGGCACCGGCCAGCCCGTCACCACCCAACTCCCCGGCCTCGTGCTCCGCATCGAGAAGCCCGTCGGCAGCCACGTGAAGACCGGCGATGCGATCCTCGTGCTCGAGTCGATGAAGATGGAGACGGCCATCACGGCCACCCACGACGGGGTCGTCGCCGAGATCCTCGTCGCCCAGGGCAAGCTCGTCCAGGCCGGTCAGACCCTCGCCATCATCCGCTGATACCGTCAGCCCACCTCCGGGTTTTCTCTCCGCCGGCCGGATCCGCTCACGGGTCCGGCCGGTTTCTTTCCCCTCCGCATTGGGGCGCGGCGGGGCATCCGCCGCGTGCCTTTCGTTTCTTCGCCTTTCCATTTTCCCCCGGGCCGTTCTTCATCCCGCGCATGTTCGTCCGTTGCGCGCCCCCTCTTCGTGCCGTGCTCGTCGCCCTCGTCCTCGCGCTCGGCACGTTCGCGCTGTTCAGCCGCTCCCTCGGGTACGGATTCCTCAATTACGACGATCCGCGCTACATCCTGAACAACCCGTTCGTCCAGGCGGGCTTCACGGCGGAGAGTCTGCGCTGGGTCTTCGCCGGCCATGGCGACATCTGGAATCCGCTCGTCCGTCTCACTCACATCCTGGACTGGAGCCTCTTCGGCGACGCCGCCCGCGGCCACCATCTCCACAGTATTCTTTGGCACTCCCTCAGCGCCGCGCTCGCCTTCCTGTTGCTGCGCCGCCTCACTGGCGCCTTCTGGACCAGTGCCCTTTGCGCCGCCCTCTTCGCGTGGCACCCGCTCCGCGTCGAGTCGGTATCCTGGATCAGCGAGCGCAAAGACGTCGTCAGCGTCGCCTTCGGGCTGCTGACCCTGCTCGCCTACACCGTCTACGCCGAGCGCCGCGCGACCCGCGCGCCGGCGCGCCGGGCCTATGTTGTTACCCTGCTCGCCTTCATCGCCGCCCTGCTCTCGAAGCCGAGCATGGTTGCGCTTCCCGGCGTGTTCCTACTGCTCGACTTCTGGCCGCTGCGCCGCTTCCCCTTCGCCCGCGACACCGGACCGGCGCCCTCTTCCACCTCCGCCGAGCCCGAGCCGATCCACCCGCTCCTGATCGAGAAGATCCCCTTCGTTCTGCTCGCGGGCGCGGCCGCCTCCGTCACCGTCCACACCCAGACCGCCGCCGGCACATTCGTCCTCGATCTCCCGGTCCTTGCGCGCTTGGCCAACGCCGTCATCTCGATCCCGCGCTACCTCGGCAAGTTCTTCTGGCCCTTCGATCTCTCCGTCGCCTACCCGCATCCCGGCGCCTGGCCGGCCTGGGCTGTGGCCGCGGCCGCGCTGTGCGTGCTCGCGACCTCTGCGCTCGCCTGGCGGCTCCGGCGCGCCGCGCCGTGGCTCGGCGTCGGCTGGCTTTGGTTTCTGGGCACACTCGCACCGATGAGTGGCGTGCTTCAGGTCGGTTTCCAGTCGATGGCCGACCGCTACACCTATTTTCCGATGCTCGGCTGGCAGCTCGCGTTCCTCTGGAGCTTGCGCGCGCTCGTGCCACCACGCCTGCCCCGCGCCGCCGTCGCCGGTTTCGCCGGCCTCGCGCTTCTCGGCCTCGGCGTGCGGACCTGGGACCAGCAGAGCCGCTGGCGCGACTCCGTCACCCTCTTCGCCCACGCCATCGCCTCCACCGGGCCCAACGCCACCGCCCACGCCTTCCTCGCCTACAGCCAGGCCCTCCTCGGTCGCACCGAAGAGGCCCGCACCCAGTGCGAGCAGTCCCTCGCCATCGACCCCCGCAACACCGTTGCCCTCTACACCCGCGCAAAACTCGATGCCGAGGCCGGACGGACCGGCGACGCCATCGCCGGTTACCGGACGCTGCTTGCGATCGATCCGACGAACCACGAACACGCGCTCGCCCTCGGCCACCTGCTGCTCCGGCAGGGACGCGCCGACGAAGCCGAAGCCGTCTTCCGCGCGATGCTCGATCGAGATCCGACGATCCATTTCGCGACGCTCGGCCTGAGCGCCATCGAGATCAGCCGGGGCCGCCTCGCGGAGGCAGCCGCCCTGCTGGCCACCGTCCTCGCGGAGGAGCCCGACAATGTCCCGTGCCTCGAACAGTTGACCATCGTGTTGCATGGTCTGGGTCGCGACGAGGAAACCGCCGGGCACTTCGCGCGCGCCTTGGCCGCGGCGGAGCCGTCGGACGCACTGCTGCGCGCCCATGCCGCGTTTCTCCAACTGACCGGCCGGACCGAGGATGCCCTCGCCGAGTTCGCGCGCATCGTCGAGCGCGCCCCGCGTAACGCCATGGTCCGTATGGACCACGCCCGCCTGCTCGTCGCCTGCGGGCGCCCCACCGAGGCGATCGCCGCTCTGGCGAAGGCTCTTGAGTTGCAGCCTGGACTCGCCGCTGCCGCCCACGAGGCCGGGCTGATCCACCTCCAACTCAGGGATACGGCGCAGGCCGCCGCGCAGTTCCGCCGCGCCCTCGCCGCGGACCCCGCCCACGTTCCCGCGCTCCTCTCGCTCGCCCAACTCGCGGAGAAGTCCGGCAACACCGCCGAGGCCGACGACTGCTTCAACCGCGCCACCGCGGCCGCCCCTGCAAGCGCCGCCCCGCACCGACTCTACGCCGAGGTGCTCGCCCGTCGCCGGCAGTTCGACACCGCCCGCACCCGCTACGAGCAGGCGGTCGCACTGGATCCGCGCGATGTCGCCGCCCGGGCCGGCTACGGCTACATCCTGCTCCTCACCGGAGAGCGCGCCGCGGCCCTCGCCCAATGGACCGAGGCGCTGCGCCTCGATCCGGAGTTTCCCGGACTGCGCGAACGCGTCGCCCGGTTCCAGTCGGCACAGCACTGACCCGCACACTCCCCTCCGTCCGCCGGCTGACGCTCCACATTCCTCCGCCGCAGCGGCTCGCACCGCGCCGTCACTCTCCGCCCCGCGCAACCACGCGCCGCGCGAATTCGAACCATGATGACGCCGGTCGGTTCTATCTAAAGTTTCGCGACAGTCGTCCGATTCAGTCCGCCTCCCGCGCGATCGGTGATCGCGCCCCCCCAAACCCCAACCTCCAATGGCAGGCCGAATCAAATCTGTCCTCGACGAAATCCTGCGCCAGAAATCGGGCGGTCATCCGACGATCCTTCTGGCGACCAAGACCAAGCTTATCCTGAAGGGACTCAATCCCGACAAATTCACCGCGACGTCGCCCGACGATCCTGCGGTCCTAACCAAGGCCCTCGACGCCGCGCGCGAGATGGGCATCCACCTCTGAACCAAGGTCCCGATGAAGTCTCTACATTCCTTCTCCCTCGTGCCCGACACCGCTGCTGCCGTCCGCGAGATCGCCGGCCGGATCACCGCGCCGGATGTGCGTTTGGTGGTCTATTTCGCCTCTCCGCGGCACAACCCGCAGGCGCTCGCCGCCGCCATGACCGCCGCGTTTCCCACAGTGCCCGTGCTCGGTTGCACCACCGCTGGCGAGTTGGTTTCCGGCCGCATGCTTGAGCACTCGCTGGTCGCCATGGCACTCGGCTCCGAACTGGTCACCCGGGCCCACCTCGCCACGGTCCGCCATGTGGCGGCCGATACCTCCGCCGAGGTCGCGCGGGCCTTTGCGACTTTGTCCGACGCTTTCGGCGCCCCGGTAGCCGATCTCGATCCGGCGCGCTTCGCGGGTCTGGTGCTGGCCGACGGGCTCAGCGGCGCCGAAGAGCGCCTGATGGATGCGATCGGCAACCGCACGAACATCCCCTTCGTCGGCGGCTCCGCCGGCGACGACGTGAAGTTCGAGCGCACCCATGTGATGGCCGGCCCCGAGGCGCTCTCGAACGCAGCCGTCGTGGCAATCATCGAGACGACCGCACCGTTCGATATCGTGAAGACGCAGAGCTTCCGGATCCTGCCCACGACACTGGTCGCGACAAAGGTGAACGAGCCCCGCCGCCAAGTGCTCGAGTTCAACGGCCGTCCCGCTGTCGATGCCTACGCCGAGGCCGTGGGCGTTCCGCCCGCGGAACTTGCCAGCCGCTTCATGAGCAACCCCGTCGGCTTGATCGTCGACGGCGAGCCGTTCGTGCGCAGCCCGCAGCGGGTCGAAAACCAAAGCGTGTACTTCTACTGCTCGATTCTCGAAGGTACCGAGCTCGCGGTGCTCCAATCGACCGACATCGTGGCCGACACCGGCACGACCTTGGCGAAGTTGAAGACGCCCGACGCCGTCATCGATTTCGACTGCATCCTCCGCACCCTCGAGTTGCGCCAGAAGGGACAAAACGAGGCGTATGGCGACCTCTTCGCCGGCATCCCCACGATCGGCTTCAGCACCTACGGAGAGGAGTACATCGGCCATCTCAACCAGACGGCCACCATGCTCGTGCTCCGCGCAAAGTAAGCCGCACGCGACACTCCGGCGCCCACGCACAGCGGGTCCTTCGCGTCATCCCCAAACTACACCGCCACGGCCCATGACAGGCCGTGGCGATGAGCCTGATGACTGACGAAGAATTCAGCGCGCGAGCCAGCCGCCGTCGACGGCGACGGTGTAGCCGTTGACGTAGTCGGAGGCCGAAGACGCGAGGAAGACCACTGCGCCCTTGAGGTCGTCGGGCGTGCCCCAGCGGCCGGCCGGGATGCGCTCGAGGATGGCGGCGGAGCGTTTGTCGTCGGCGCGCAGCGGGGCGGTGTTGTCGGTGGCCATGTAGCCGGGGGCGATCG
>JAEWNN010000056.1 GCA_023457035.1 Verrucomicrobiota bacterium | reverse complement strand
ACCCAGATGGAGAGGCTGCGGTGGTCCTTGTATTCGATCTCCGCCTCGGCGAGCGCGGTCTCGAACGGGATGGACCAATAGACGGGCTTCTTGCTGCGGTAGACGAGGCCCTGCTCGACGAAGCCGGCGAAGGTGCGGAGGATGTCGGCCTCGAAGGCCGGCGCCTTCGTCTTGTACTCGTTTTTCCAATCCGCGAGCACGCCGAGGCGCTTGAACTGCTTGGTCTGCGTGGCGATCCAGGTCTCGGAGAACGCGTCGCAGCGCTGGCGGAGCTCGGCGGTGGTGAGCGTCTCCTTCTTCGCCTGGATCTCGCGGGAGACCTTCTGCTCGATCGGCAGGCCGTGGCAGTCCCAACCGGGCACGTACGGCGTGCGGTGGCCGCGCATCGAGCGGTAGCGCAGCGTGATGTCCTTGAGGGTCTTGTTCAGCGCGGTGCCGATGTGGACATCGCCGTTGGTGAAGGGCGGACCGTCGTGGAGGACGAAGGGCGTGCCGGCGGCGTTTTTCGCCTGGATGCGGGAATAGAGGTCGAGTTTCTCCCAGTGCGACACCCGCTGCGGTTCGCGTCCCACGAGGTTGGCCCGCATGGGAAAATCGGTCTTGGGCAGGTTCAGGGTGTCTTTCAGGTCGTTGGCCATGCCGAATAAAAGGCGGCCGAGGGTAGGTGGGGCCCCCCATGAGTCAAGGGGAGAGCCGGGAGTTTCGGGGGTCGGATATTCATGGCCAGAAACAGCATACTTGTGCAACGCCGACGGCGTCAGCGTTTCTCCATGTGGGCCAGCCAGAGCAGCGGATCGGAGCGGCTGGCTATGACGGAGCCGAAGATGAGCCGGTCGTCGATCAGACCGTAGAGCACGAAGTGGGGAAAGGCGTGGAGGTTGCGGCGGCGATACTCCACCGGAGACACTGGGCGAGGAAGCAGGAGAGGCCCGGCGGCGGTCGGAGCGGCTTTGATCTCGGCTATCGCTTCATCGACCTCGCGACGGAAACGACCGCCGAGTCGCGTGGCCACCGCTTCATACTGCGCGGCGAAACGGAGCACATCCCCGGCAAACGCGGGATGGAACTCCACCCTCATTGCAGCGAGGCGCGATACTGTTCCTCGGTCAGTCCTTGGGCTTTGCCGTGGGCGATCTGCTCGATCCGTTGCACGCCTTCCTCAACCGCTTCGGCGACCTGCTCGGGCGTCACGACGCTCTCCACCAGTTGGCGGGCCAGCTCAAGGCGCTCCTCGGGAGAGAGGTCGAGCGCGGAGCGGGAGAGGTCGGCGGGAGTCATGCGACGGAGATTAGCGCCGCCGAGGAGCGGTGCAAGCGGGCGGAACGGAGGCGATCACAGCCGGGAAACGGCGAAGACCGAGAGCGCAGCGGCCGGCCTCACCGCGGCCGGCTACAGTTCTCACCCGCGCCAGTCGGCGACGGTGGCGCACAACGCCTCGACGCACTCGAGCTTGGCCTGGGGCAAAATGCCGTGGCCGAGATTGAAGATGTGCCCGGGCAGACCGCGCATGCGCCCCAGCAGGTGTTCGGCTGCCGCGGTGACGCCGGCGGGCGTGGTGTTGAGCAGCACCGGATCGAGGTTGCCCTGCACGGCGAGGTTGGCCGGCAAGGCGCGCTTGGCGGCGGCGAGGTCGAGCGTCCAGTCGAGGCCGAGCACGGCGGCGCCGCTGGCGCCGAGGGCGGGCAGGCTGGCGGCGGCGCCCTTGGCGTAGAGGATCACGGGGAAACCCGGCGGCAGGGCGGCGAGGAGCTGGCGGATCCAGCGCAACGAGGCGGCCTCGTATTCGGCGGCGGGGAGCAGGCCGGCCCAGGAGTCGAAGATCTGGACGGCATCGGCGCCCGCCTCGATCTGCATCCGCACATAGGCGACGAGGGCGCGGACGAGTTTCTCCATCAACTTGTCGAAGAGCGGGCGGTCGCCGTAGAGCAGCGCCTTGGCGCGGGCGAACGAGTCGGAGCCCTCGCCCTCGACCATGTAGGCGGCGAGCGTCCACGGGGAGCCGCAGAAACCGAGCAGGGCGCGGTCGGGACCGAGTTGTTCGCGGGTGCGCCGGAGCGCCTCGGCCACGTAGCGCAGGCGCTCGGGCACGAGTTCGACGGCGAGCCGGTCGACCTGTTCCCAGCGTTCGAGGCGCCAGTCCATGGCGATGCCGCCCTCCTCCTTGAAGCGGTAGCCCTGGCCGAGCGCCTCGGGGACGACGAGGATGTCGGAGAAGACGATGGCGGCGTCGAGTTGGGGGAAACGGCGCAGCGGCTGCATGGTGACCTCGGCGGCGAGGTCGGGGGTGCGCACCAGCTTGAGGAAGTTGTGCTTGGCCTTGAGCGCGCGGTACTCGGGCAGGTAGCGACCGGCCTGCCGCATGATCCAGAGCGGCGGGCGCTCGAGCGGTTGGCAGGCGCAGGCGGCAAGGAAACGTTCGCGGGGCGTCATCGGCACGGGAGCGAGAGCACGGACCGGGGCGGGCGGGTGCTCAACCACGAATTTCGGCGCCGCCGCTCCCGGGGCGGCCTGGGGCGATCCGGCGACCGCAAGCGGCGGCGCGCCGGCCCGGCGGACGTGAAATCGCGCCGAAACGGCGACGGAGTTGCCAAGCGCCCGGGGTTCACCTCTACTCGGCTCCGATGCCAGCCTCGCCCAACGACGACCCGAAAGCCCGTCGTGCGGTGCGCGCGCTGCGTGTCTGCATGGCGGTGGGCATCGTGCTCCCGTTCCTGCTGTTCTGGCTTTTCCGCTAACTCGTTCCCCCCTGCTCCATGGGTCTCAAGCGTACCATCGTCATCATCCGCATCTTCTTCGTGCTGCTCTGCGCCGCGGGCAGCGTGATCGCCGCCATGGCGGTGAAGGAGTGGAACGCCTGGTGGTGGCTGGCGCTGCTGATCGGCGTGCTGGGCGGCTCGCTGGTGGTGCTGGTGGATGTGCAGTTGCGCGGCTTCTCGCTGCGCGGGCTCTCGGCGATGACGTTCGGCTTGGCGCTGGGCGCGCTGATCTCGTGGTTGATCGGCTCGTCGCCGTTGTTCGTGTGGGGGGAACCGGCGGTGCTCTTCACCTGCCGGCTCGTGCTCTTCATCGTCTGCATGTACCTCGGCGCGGTCGTCGCGTTGCGCGGCAAGGACGAGTTCAACTTCGTCATCCCGTATGTGCGCTTCGTGCCGCACGAGGTCGACGTGCCGCTGGTCATCGTCGACTCCAGCGCGCTGATCGACGGCCGCATCGCGAAGATCTGCGGCACCCATTTCATCAGCGCGGCGCTGATCATCCCGCGGTTCGTGCTCAACGATCTGCAACGCATCGCCGACTCCCCCGATCCGGCCCGCAAGGCCCGCGGCCGGCGCGGCCTGGACTCCCTCAACGCCCTGCGCGCCATCAAGAATCTCGACCTGCGTATCCATGAGAGCGAGGTCGCCAACCGGCAGGAGCTGGAGTCGAAGCTGGTGTTCCTGGCGCAGTCGATGAAGGCCAAGCTGCTCACCACCGACTACAACCTCGCGCGGATGGCGGAGTTCCACGGGGTGACCTGGCTCAATCTCCACGCGCTCGCCAAGGCGGTGCGGCCCGAGCTCACGCTCGGCGAGACGATCGAGGTCGATCTCGTGAAACCCGGTCGCGAGGAGGCGCAGGCGATCGGTTATCTCGAGGACGGCTCGATGGTGGTCGTGGCCGACGCGCGCGCCTCGGTGGGCAAGAAGGTCACCGTGGAGGTCGTGAGCGTGCTGCCCTCGGCCGGCGGCAAGATGGTCTTCGCCCGGCTGCAGAGCGAAATCAGCGGCTGAGCCACGGCGGGGCGAGTGGGGCGGGAGGCGCCGCGCGCGCGAGGCCGGGCGCTGGCGCGCGAAGATTCGCGGAAAAAATGCTTGCGGAGGCGGGGGCGCGTTCTTGTGCTCGCCCGCTCAGTTTTGGCCGGACAATTAGCTCAGTTGGTTAGAGCACTTCCTTGACATGGAAGGGGTCACAGGTTCGAGTCCTGTATTGTCCACCATCCCGATACGCCCTCCCGCCGCGGAGGGCTTTTTCATGGGTGGATTTGGCGGCCGGAGGCGGCCGGCGCTGTGTTGCGCCGGGGGCAGCGGGGACGCGTTTGCCCGATGATCCTGTGTGCCGTGGTCGGAGCCGACAGAAGGCGACGAAGGGTGCGAAGGACGATCAGGTTGGGCCACGGCATCCGCCGCCACGATCTGCACGCCGCAGGTACACCGAAACCTCCCTGCGTGCCGGCAGCCATTTCCCTCTCTCCGGAGTCCCTTTGTTTCCTTCGCCACCTTCTGTCGCCTCCGGAATCCGGGCTGTTCTGGCGCGTGCCCGCCGGTGCGCCGAAATCGGTCGCAACCGGGCCCGTGGAACCCACCATGGCGCGCACCATGTCACGCCGCCCCCACCTGCCTCCCTGGCCCGCGAAACCCACCAAGCGTGGGCCGACGGGGCGGCTGCTGTGCCGGTGCGGATGCGGGGCCGAGGTGGCGCCGCCGCGCCGCACTTGGGCGACGCCGGAGTGCATCGAGCGCGTGCGCCTGCGCTGCGACTGGGCGTTTGTCCGCAAGCACGTCTACGAACTCAATCGCGGCCTGTGTTCGGTTTGCGGATGCCACCCGGAGAGCCTGCGGGCCAAGGTCCGGGAGGCGTTGCTGGAGGGGGACCGGAGCGCGGTGGAGCGCGCCGCCGCCGAGGGCTGGCCGCGGTTGGGGCGCGTCTGGTACGAGATCGACCACATCAAGCCGGTCTGCGAGGGCGGCCACGAAGAGGGCCGCACTAACCTGCGTGTGGTCTGCTATCGTTGCCACAAGCAGCTCACCGCGGAGCTGAATCGCGCACGGCGCCAGAAAGCGAAGAATACGAAGTCAGGCGACCGCACGGACGGCTGAAGCGCTGCGCGAACCAGCCACGACGGATTTCGCCGGATCGGAGGCCGGCGCCATCCGCGTCCGTCGACTCCCGCCCCGCTCCTCTCTGTGCGCCCTTTGCGTAGCTATCACTGATAACGCTGCACTTTGTGCACGGTCTCCCTCGGGCGCAGAACAGAGCCGATTCGCCACAAAGAGGCACCACAATCCACAAAAACGATCTCCTTCTCTTTGTGCCTTCTTGTGCCTTTTCGTGGCTATCGCACGTACGGTTGCGGCTCTGCCGCGCTAGGTTCTTTGCGGCAGATATTCCGAACTCATTCGAACTCCGTGCGCTCATCCACCTCGGTGGTCTCTGTGACGGAACTACGGACACTCGTGGCAATGCCCGCACGGGCTCCGCCACGGTGGAGGGCGGGGGCTAGAGCACCCCGCTACGGGCTATGCTGCGGCGGAGGACGGCGGTCGAGCACGAGCACGACCTTCCTCGCGGCTTCGTCGATGGTGAGCTTCGCGGTGTAGGGCTTCTTGGTGCGCTGCGAGACGAGGTCGGTGAACTCGGCCGGAGCTTGGTCGACGACGCCTTGGATGAGGCGCACGACGTCCTCCGGCGACCACGTGCGGCCGAAGGCGTTCTTCCAGAAACGCACGCCGGGAAAACCGGGCGACTCGAGGTAGGCCTCGCGGTCGAGCAGGAGCTTGCCGCACTTCGGGCACTTGATGCCCTTCAGCTTCTTCGCCTCGGGTTCGACGATCACGATCTTCTTCGACTCGGCGTCGATGCCGAGCATCGCCGCGTAGGTCTGGCCGCTGCGCGTGGTGAGATTCTCGTACTTCTTCGGCGCGCCCGCGGAGACGGCTTCGAGCAGCTCGCGGAAGTCCTCGGCGGTCCATTTGCGGCCGAAACATTCCTTCCACAGCAGTGTGCCGGCGAAACCGGGCGCCTCCCAGGCGGCGCCGCGGTCGAGGATCGGTTGTCCGGATGTTGGGCACAGAGTCGCGGTGGGCGTGCCGGCGACGAGCTCGGGGCGCTCGGCCTCGCCGAGGCGCGTGCTGGCGGCCTTGTAGGCTTCGGCGACGCCGAGGAACTGCCGGAGCAGGGCGTCGAGGAACGTCTCGCGCGTGTAGCTGGAGTTGCCGCGCTCCATCTTCTTGAGCTCGTACTCCATCTCGGCGGTCTGCTGCGCGGAGACGGCGGCGGGGTCGATTTTCTTGAGCGCGCGCACGAGGGCGCGGCCGTTCTGGGTGGTGATGAGCGCCTTGCCCTTGCGCTCGATGAAGCCGCGCTCGACGAGCGTCTCGATGATCGCGGCGCGCGTGGCGGGCGTGCCGAGGCCGCGGTCCTTCATGGCCTCGATCAACTCCTCGAGGTGCTCGGGCGAGTGCACGCCCTCCTCGATGGTGGTACCGGCGTACTCCATCGCGGTGAGAATGGTGGCGTCGTCGTAAGGCTTCGGCGGGTTCGTCTCGAGTTTCTTGATCTCGGTCTTGTCGAGCGGCTGCTCGGCGACGAGGTCGGGCATGCCGGGCGGGGTCTTGGCGTCGCCGGTGTCCTTCACCCAGCGCGTCCAACCGGGTACGAGGATGTTTTCGCGCGCGGTGCGGAAGACGCAGGGCGCGTAGTCGCCGGTGGCGTCCTTCTGCTCCCAGCGGCGCACGATCACCTTGGCCTTGAGCGGCTCGTCGAGCGCGATGAGGCAGGCCTGCGCCACCGCCATCCAGGCGAGCAACTGGTCGCGGTTGGCGCGGGAGAGGCGCGCGAGATCGGAGAGCGGGTGGAGCGCGTAGTGGTCGCTCTCGGAGTTCTTGAACGCCTTGGCCTTGCCCATCTCCTCGTCGGTGCGCAGTTCCTGCGAGGCGAGGTGCGTGGCCGGGTGTTTCTCGCGGATCCAGGCATGCGCGGCGCGGATACCTTCGCAGACCTTCTGGCGCATCTCGGCGGAGTCGGGGAAGTAGCGCGAGTCGGTACGAGGGTAACTGATGACCTTCAGGTCCTCGTAGAGCGACTGGAGGACTTCGAGCGAGTGCGCGGCGGTCCAGCCGAACTTCTTCGAGAAGTACTTCGACGCCTCCTGCAGGTCGAAGGGCGGCGGCGGGCGCTCGGTGCGCTGCGAGGCCGAGTCCTTCACGGCGTAGAGGCGCGGCGCGAGCGCGGCCTCCGTGAACTGCGTGGCGAGCGCCTCGGACCAGAACGCCTTGCGGTCGCGGTCCTCCAGGATCTGGGGACGGCCGAGGAGCTTCTCGCGGTTCTCGGCGGCGGCGTAGGCGTCGAGGTCGGCCTTGGCGGTCACGCCGTCGAAGATGCCGTAGACCTCCCAGAAATTCTGCGGCTTGAAGAAGGCGATGGTGCGGTCGCGCTCGTAGATCAGGGCGAGCGTGGGAGTCTGGACACGGCCGACGCTCCAGACGCGCCAGTTGCCGGTGCCGCGCGGGAGGGTCTTGGTCGCGAGCACGGTCTTGTTCATGCCGGAGAACCAGTCGGCCTGGTCGCGGGTGTAGCCGGCGGCGCCGAGGCCGTCGCGCTCGGCGAGCGGGCGGCGCTGGCGGTAGGCGTCGCGGAAGGCCTTCTCGGTCATCTCCTGCATCCACATGCGCGAGAGCGTGGTCTTCGTGGTGTCGACGCCGGAGTGGCGCAGGATCTTGCGGAAGATGAGCTCGCCCTCGCGGCCGGCGTCGCAGGCGTTGACGATCTCGCCGCCCTCGTGGGCGCGGAGGTGGCCGGCAAGGATCTCGAGCGAGCGTTCGGCCCGCTCGCGGGGGATCTCGTCGAAGTCCCAGCCCGGCTTGGGCAGGATCGGCAGGTCGGCGATGCGCCATTTGCCGTACTGCTTGCCGTGCACGGCGTCGTAGGCCTCGGGCTTGGCGAGTTGGAGAAAATGACCGGCGGCGCAGGTGATGGTGAGCTCGTCGCCGAGGGGCGTCTGGCCCTTGAAGAACTTGCCGGACTCCTCCTTCACGCCGAGCAGCGCCTTGGCGAGGTCGAGCGCGACGGAGGGTTTTTCGGCGACAACGAGGATCTTCATCGGAGCGCGCGATGATTCGACGGCGTTGCGCCGGAATCAAGCGGAGGGATGCGCAAATGCTGCTCCGCGCCAACCACGTGGGCGCATCTGGCAGCGGCAAGACACGCTCGGTGCGGACGGAGGGTGCTGTGCCGTACGCGATGCCCCCGCGGCGAACGGTGTATCAGCCGGCCGGTGCGGGCGGTGGTTCGAGCCGGGCGGCGACGTCGGGATGATGGACGGAGAGGCAGTCCGGGCAGATGCCGTGGGTGAAGCGTGTGCCGGCGTGGCGGGCAAGGTAGGTGTCGAGTTGCGACCAATAGTTTTCGTCGTCCCGGACCTTCTTGCAGTACATGCAGATCGGCAGGATCGCCCGCAGTTCCTGCACCTCGGCCAGTGCCTGCTCGAGCTTGTGGCAGTTCGTCTCGAGTTCGGAGGAGATCCGTTTGCGCTCGGTGATGTCGGTGAAGGTGCGCACGCATCCGCCGTCGGGCAGCGGGCTGTGGGTGAGCAGGCACCAACGCCGGTCGCCATGGATCCATTGCGCGAACTCGAATTCGAACGGCTCGGGCGACTCCAATTCGCGGAGCGCGCGGGTGAGCATGGCCTGATCCTGGCCGGTGCATTCGGCCCAGATCCGGAGGATGTCGCGGAAGTCGCGGCCGATCCGGAACGTGCCGGCGGGCAGCCGGAAGATCTGCTCGAAGCGCTGGTTGCAGGCGAGCAGGCGGAAGTCCGGTCCGATCACCGCGAGTCCCTGCACGAGGTGCTCGAGGACGATGTGCAGAAGCTCGGCGGAGGCGGCCGCAGGGGTGCCGTCGGCGGAATCGGGCGAAGGGGGCGGGGAGGGGGGCATCGGGGGTGGATATTCCGGCGGGGGGGCGGCGGGAGGGGCACGAAGATTTCAACTACTGGATCCCGGTCAACTGCCGACTCATGGCGGGGCACCTGATCCCTCTGACTCACACCGGCGTGGTCGCGGACTACGACCAGATCGGCTGCGACGACGCGGCTGCGGCGGCAACGGTGGGCGGCGATCCGGCCGACCTGTAGCCGCCGGTGGGGACCCGGCCATGGTTTCCGTCGAGCGGCATGGATCGGAGTGGGGAACCACTGACGGGAGCCGCCAATGGGCGGCTCTTTGTGCGAGTCCTGCGGCTGATCGCCTCCGGGCCGATGGAGCGGGCGCCCGCTGATCGCGGGCGAGGGAGCGCAGGACGGCCCCTTGCCATGTGTCGACGGTTCGGGCACAAGGTCGGCATGAGCGACGCCACCCCGAAAACGAAGCCGAAGCTACTCGTCATCCTCGGCGCCGGGAGTTCGGTGGAGCTGGGGATGCCGAGCGTTGGCGGTTTGGCGAAGTCGATGAAGGAGTGGGCCTCGGGGTGGGCCAAGCGTTTCGATGATGCTCCGGTGCCGGACTACTTCGATCTGGTCTGGGAAAACCGGAAGCAAGCGATGAAGCAGCAGAATGGGGCCGGGGAAAAATCCGCTCTGGAGCCGAACTACGAGCGCTGCCTTGGCGACCTACACGCGCTGATGAACGGGACGCTGCCGAACCTCGGAGGGGCGAGCCACTCGCGGGCGCTTTGCCGGATGGTCGGGATCAGCGGGCGTGGTCATACTCAGAAGCGGGCGGTGTCCAACGAAGTAAATAGCCTGCTGAAGGTTCTTCTTCGGGAACTGGAGAAGTGTTTCCGCGGGAGATGTGTGGAATTCGAGAGCGAGAACGGGCGGCAGCGGAGTCCCGAGTTTGAGTGCTACTGCGCTCTCGTCGATGCTCTACGTGCACGGTTCGACCTCGGTGTCTACAACCTGAACCACGACACGGTCGCCCTCACCGCACTGCGGGGTATCTACACGGGCTTTGGCCCTTCAGGTTCGTTTGAGTCGGCGGGCGTTCACAGTCGTCGCGAATGGGAGTTTCTCTATCACTTGCACGGGAGCGTGTATTTCAGCCTCGGACGAGCGGAGAAAGAGGATGAGCACATCCCTGCTTCCTACGATATCTGCTGGCTGGCGGACTTGGAGGATGGTCGGTGTGGGCAGCATCGCTCGGTTTGGCTCCCCACAGGGAGTTCCGACAACCGCGAGATTGTGCCGTGCACGTTGGTCGCGGGTGGCTGGAAGCTCGACCAGATCCAAGCGGAACCGTTTCAGACGTTCTACAGCACGCTTCCAAGGCATGCGCATGAAGCCGACGCGATTCTGATCGCAGGTTACAGTTTCGGCGACGAGCACGTGAACAGCGTGCTGAAGAATGTGCTCAATGCGCGAAGCGGGAGGCGGCCACCAGTGATGGTCTTGGACTTCCGGACAATAGAAGCGCGCCCATTGGAGGGCGAACGTCGCAAAGGACTCGAGTTCGTCGAACCTGAGGACTCCTTGCAGTCCGGTGTGCGCAGCTCGCTCAACACATGGAAGCGGGAGTTTTGGCGCGCGAAACGTCTCGATCAGCCGTTGGTGGAGGCGGAACGCGGCGATCCGGTGCGATCGGAGGAGTATGCCGTGTGCTTTGAGGACGCCTATCCTGTCGCCGTCTGGTTCGGCGGGTTCTTGGCGGCGGCGGAGCGGAAGGAGGAGATCGCGGATTGGCTGCTGCGGCATGTGCCCGCGCGGTGAGCGAGGTAGGGACGTTTCTCCGAAACGTCCGTGCGCGTGGCCGGCGGCCGACTCTGCGCGAGAGCGTGGATCAAGGTTGCGGCGGTTTCGTTCTCCCTACGGAAGAATCTGCGATAGAAACCGCCCTACCGCTCGGAAAGCGGGCGCCTACAGCAGGCTCAGCTGTCCGTCGTCCTCGGGGGCGACGTGGAGCTTGCGGCGGGGGCGGGTCTGCGGGGCGGGCAACGTGACGGTCGTGTCGTCGGACTCGAGCTGGGTGAGGATCACCTTGGCGCGGTCGATCACGGCGAGCGGCAGGCCGGCGAGCCTCGCCACCTGGATACCGTAGCTGCGGTCGGCGGCGCCGGGGATCACGCGGCGCACGAAGATGATCTCCTCGTTCCACTCCTTCACCGCGATGGAGAAGTTGCGCAGGCGCGGCAGGAACTTGTCGAGCTGCGTGAGCTCCTGGTAGTGCGTGGCGAAGAGCGTGCGCGGGCCGGCGGCGGGGTCGCGGTGCAGGTGCTCGACCACCGCCCAGGCGATGCTCAGGCCGTCGTAGGTCGAGGTGCCGCGGCCGACCTCGTCGAGGATGATCAGGCTGCGGTCGGTGGCGTTGTTGAGGATGTTCGCCGTCT